>CAYPFZ010000049.1:0-10522 GCA_964410225.1 uncultured Paludibacter sp. | reverse complement strand
CGTTAGTACGCGGCAGAAGGGTGGTTTATAAGGGATTAAATGAGGGCAATTCTTCCCCTTGCCGGAAGAATCGAAAGAGATGACCTTTGCAGCTACATGTTCTTTTGCATCAGTTGGTTGAGTGATGTAGGCAGGTAGAATGTCTGGTTACGGTCGATGTATACGGCCACGCTGCCCATGTCAAAAGCTTGCCCGTTGATGTAGGCCACCGACGAGAAAGCAGGTACGCGTAGTTCTTTGCGTCCTTGGCGCACTGTCAGCTCTGTCTCTCCGTCGCGCGAGGTGCCGATGGTGTACCGCATGCCGGCAAACACGTCGTGGTGTTTTGCGAAGATGCGATCGGTGAGGTCGGCCAACGTTTCCTCCAATCCCGTAAGTTCGACGAGGTAGCGATTGATGTCCACGTTCGTGTTCAGCCCCGTGGGGATGTCGCCCTGCGGGTGATAGGCTGCCAGGAATACGTCTTCGCCCGTATGTCCTTCACTGGTAAAGCCAAAGTGAGTCCGGCTGTTCATTATCTCGGTCAATACGGCTTGCAGGTTGCGGCTTTCGCCCACTTTTGTATAGTTCTCGGGATGGACGCCCTTGGCTTGCAACAATGCGGCGTGTTCTTCATCGGTTAGTATAATTCCTGTGCGCTCTTCCATTACTTGTCGTATCTTCTCGGGATCTTCGTTTTCGAACCGTTGTGCCAATTCGTAGCTTGTTGACTTGTAGCGCGACACTGCGCCGAAAAGTTGTTCCAGAGTGGCCACGCGGTAGTCCAAATCTCCTTGCCCGATGGAGAATCCGCTGTTGCCGTGGTCGGGCAACACGATGACTGCCGTGTTGCCGTCGCGTCGGGCAAAATCCATGACAGCTCCCACGGCCTTGTCGAAAGCGATGAATTCGGTGATTATGGCTGCTGCGTCGTTGGCGTGAGCCGCCCAGTCTATCAGACTGCCTTCGACCATCAGGAAAAAGCCGTTTTCGTTTTGCGAAAGCAGTTCCAATGCCTTGCGGGTCATTTCTTCTATCGAGGGCAGGCGGGTTGTGTCACGGTCTAAGTCGTAAGGGAAAGCCTCTCGGCCGAACAGTGCCCACACCTTGCCCTCGTTCAGCTCTCGAAAAGCCTTCAGGTCGTCATTTATATAATGAATATGGTGGTCGCTGAAGTGTCGTCGCATGTTGTCTGTCACGTAATTGTTTCCACCTCCGAACATCACGTTGAGGTTTTGTGCGGCCATTTGTGGGGCAATGGCTGCGTAGTTGTCGCGATCGTAGTGGTGTGCCGAGCAGTCGGCAGGTGTGGAATGGGGAAACTCGCAGGTGACGACCAATCCCACGGCCTTGTCTTGTTGTATTTTGGCAGCTTCGAGCACAGTGGCCAGCGGCCGGTAGGCCTTGGACGAGTCGACCGGGCAAAGGTCGTGCTCGGGGTCGGCAAGGGGGTAGATGGCCACGTTGCCTGACTGTTGCGGCATGCCGGTCATGTAGCACGAGGTGGTGGGGGCGGAGTCGCCAATGGGAGCGTTCGACGAATGGGTCTTCACCAAGCCGCAAAGATAAGGGTCGACGTTCAGGGAAGCATCCTGACCGTTGTATGCCTTGTACCAACGAGCTGCCGCCAACACACTGACCGAAGTGCCGTCGGGTATCATCACTATCACGTTTTTTACCGGCCTGACCGGTTTTCTGTATGACTCTTGCCCGAAAGCAAGCACACACCATGCGAGCAACATGATGCTCGTTTGCCACTTCTTCATGTTATACCAATCGTTTGTTTGCTGTTTTTGCGGGAAGGACTTTAACTGCGGAAGGGAAGGCCGACTGTCAGACATTGAGTTCGAACTCTCTTTCGGCCTTTCGCCGCAAAAGTAGCCAAATCAGCGTTTGAAACAAACGCTACGAGTGCTTCTCGTGGTGGGATTGCTTCTGTCTGCACGCGGCAGAAGGGGGCGTGCGCTTGCTATTTCGATGTAAAACCTGATTTTTGATTAGAGTTGTATAATACTTTGCAAGCAAGAGTTTTGTATAGTTTCCCCTGCAAAAACGGTCTGTTGTTGATTTTTTATGTTTTTTGTAACTTTGTCCGCTCCCGTCGCAGAAAGGACTTGTAAACCGTGCCCGGGGTCATTTTTGAAGAATGATGTTTGTCTTTCCTGATGATTGCAACCGAGGATGATGGAAAATGTAGTTAACGTGGCCTTGCAGGTGTTGCCCACTTCCACCCGTCGACACCCTTATGAATTGGTAGATGCGGCTATCGCTGTGGTAGCCGCATCGGGTTTGAAATACCGCGTGACCCCTTTTGAGACTGTGTTGGAAGGCTCTTACGACCGCGTCATGCAGGTGATAAAACAAGCACAGGAAGCCTGCTACGCAGCCGGAGCTGACAGCCTGATGACCTACATCAAAATACAAAGCGACGCTCAAACCGACGTGTTCATAGAGGACAAGATGGAAAAATATGACTGACAGCCGCCGCGAAATAAAGGACGTGTTCTACCTTGTGGCGTTGCAGGGAGTCAATTATGTGATGCCGCTCGTGGTGTTTCCGTATCTCATGGTGGTGCTGGGTGCAGAGAAGTTCGGATACATCGGTTTCTCCATTTCCCTTACCCAATATCTGATGTTGGTTGTCGACTTTGGGTTCAATTTTACGGCTACCAAGGAAGTGGCTCTCCACAAAGACAATCATGAGAAGTTGCAGAAGGTGTTTTGGTCGGTTACCGCAGCAAAAACGGTGTTGCTGTTACTCACTTTTGTTTTGCTCGTGGTGGTGGCTTTTGGCATACCCAGGTTCAGCATCTACCGTTCTACTCTGTTGGTGTGTTTCTTGATGGTGGTTTCCTCCGCTTATTCTTGCGTGTGGTATTTTCAGGGTTTGGGCAAGATACGTGTCATCTCTGTCGTCAATGTGTTGTCTAAACTTTTCATTTTGCCGTTATGCTTTCTTTTTGTCAAGACGGCTGACGACTATCTGAAAGCGGCATTTCTTCAGTCGGGGATTTACATTTCCGGTACGCTGTTTACCTTGCTGTATTTACGTTTTAGCCGCCGGATGCCCCCATCTCGTGTTGTCATACCCACACGGACAATGGTGTCAGGCGAGTTGAAATCGGCTTGGCCTGTTTTTCTGTCGGGTGCCGTTTCGAGCTTGTACGTGCTGCTGTTCACTGTCATATTGGGCTACTTTGCCTCTCCCGACGAGGTAGGACGTTATTCGGCCGCAGAGAGAATCATGCGCAGCTTCTGCTACTTGATATTCGTGCCCGTATTGCAGGCCTTTTTCCCGAAACTGAGCTCTTTGGCACAAACCGATGGCGAAGGGGCACGCCGCCTGTTCAGGCGCATATCCATGGCGATGGTGGCAGCCATGCTTGGAGTGTTCGTAGGACTGTTTTTCTTTTCCGACACCATCATGACCTTCCTCGGTAAAGATTATGGAGGAGTGGAAAAGTTATTCCGCATCATGGCTGTAGTCCCTTTGTTTGTCGCTCTTGGTGGAGTGGCGGGGCAGTTGGGCTTGTTGGCCATGGGTGACGATTGTGATAAACGGCACTACCGAAATGTCTATTTCGTGGCAGCGGCAGTGGCCTTGTTGGCCGTATTTTTGCTTCTGCCCGCATGGCATTCCGTCGGAGCGGCCTGGGCGTTGTTGATTACGGAAGTGGTGACTTTCTCGCTGATGACTTGGTGTGCCCGTCGTTTTTTTTATTCTTACACTAAGGTATGAACCTGTTGACGATCATATTCGTTACTCTGTTGCTGTTTTCTCTCACCGACTTTATGTGGCCGGAGCAGAAAAAACTGCACAAACAGTTGTATTACCTTGCCCTGTTCCTTACCTATTTTCTTTTCACCATAAAGTATTACTACGGTGCCGACATCCTATCGTACGTCATCGTTTATGATTCGATAGAGTCGCCCTCTCACTTGTGGAAATACGGAAGTGAACATGATGGTTTTTTTGAGTTCGGATACCTGTTATTCTGTAGCGTGTTGAACCATTGGGGAGTCTCTTTTTGGTGGATGACCGCCATTGTCAGTACACTTTACTTCTACACAATAAACAAGCTGTTTGGCAAGCTGCCGTCAAAAAAGATATTTGCTCTGTTTATTCTCGTTTTGTTGGATTATCACCTGATTTTCGCCACCTACAGGCAGTGCATTGCCGTAAGTTGCTTTATCCTGATGGTATTGGCTTATGTCGACAGGAAATACGTAAGGACAGTGATTTATTTTCTTATCGTTTCCTCGGTTCATAAATCCGGTTTTTATGTCGCAGCCGTCACTTTGTCCTCCCTGGTATTTTTTGGAAATTACAAAGCCTCCAAAACGAATTACTGGCTGTTGGCAGTCGTATTGTTGCTGTTGTGTGTCATATCAACAAAAGACCTCTTGATGCCTTTAGTCCAATATTTGCCTTTATCTTCCTCTTCCCGTGATTCCATTTTGCATCACTTTTCCTTAGAGCGGAAAATTCAGGTCGTTTTCCTGACTTACTTCATTACGATTTCGCTTATCGGGATATACCAGAACAGAAACTCTTCTCAAAAAACGGACATAAAGCTCCAATGGGTCGTTTTCGTCGGTTTATTTATTATCGTGTTTTTCTATCAATATTACTACCTGCTCAACAGGTTGCGTTCCTATTTTTTGCCCTTTATTATTGTATACGTAATTCGGTTGATTTATTCCGAGAAACAGCTGCGTTTTGTCAAAATCAAGAACATTCATTTAGTCAACCAGATTTCCGTATGCCTGTTGTACATCATATTGACACGTTTCATCATTGTGAGCCATAACGAGCAAAAAGCGATTGTAAGCAAAATATACGAATCATCCACCATATTCGATTTGAGGAACAAGAGCGAAAAGGAAATAAAAAGGGAGCAACTGAGGAAAGCCCGTCTGTATTGGAAGGTTGATGTGGATAGGTTACTTAACGAGGGACAATCATGATAGCGATTCTATTGGCTACATACAACGGAGAGCAATACCTCAGGCAACAATTAGATTCGCTGCTTGGACAAACCTTCAAAGACATCCATCTTTACGTGCGCGACGATGGCTCGACCGACACCACGCCACAGATAATCAGGGAATATGCACGGCGCCATCTGAACATAACCGTGTTGGAAGAGGGTGAAAAAAATATGGGTTCCAAATGGAATTTCGAGCATCTGTTGCGTGCCGCCCATGCCGACTACTACATGTTTTGTGATCAAGACGACGTGTGGTTACCAAACAAAATAGAACTCTCGCTTCTTAAAATGAGGCAAATGGAAGAGTATTACGGAGATATCCCCTTGTTGGTACACACGGATTTGATGGTCGTCGATAACAAAATGAAAGTAATGGCGAAGTCATTTTGGAAATATTCGTACCTTAGCCCGCAATTAGTGGACCGGAATATTTACTACATGGGCATATCCAACAGCGTGACCGGTTGCACCATCCTCATGAATGAAAAAGCAAAAAAAGCATCCTTGCCCTTTCATCAACACGTGTTGATGCACGACGCGTGGGTGGCTCTGTGTGTGATGAAATACGGAAAAATCAACTACATCGAAACTCCAACCGTGTTATACCGTCAACACGGCAACAACGTGTTGGGTGCCATAAAATACAGATTTTCCTTGAGAGAAAAATTATGTTCTCTTGGGACGGTGTATCGAGAGAATAAGAAAAAATACCTGAACGCCCATCCGTTGGTGTATGCGAACGTATGCCATTACTTGTGGCATAAAGTGAAGTTCACTTACACGATACACTACAAAAACAAGCCCAATCAGCTATGAAAATAGCATTTTTGATACAAGACATAACAACCAATGGAGGCACGGAGCGCACCACCTGCTGTCTGGCCAACATTTTCGCGCAGCACGGACACGACGTGTCGGTCGTCTCCGTGTTCAATGAATGCAACGCTCCTCACTACAAGGTGGACGATAAAGTCAAGCTGTCCTACCTTGCTTCTGAAAAATACCACTTGGGCTTGGGCATGGCAAGACGCCTTGCGCGGGTGGTAAGACAGTTGCCCCGTGTCAAGGCTTGTCGTGCGCTAATTGAAGCCGATGTCATCATCGGGCAGCGCCTGTTGGCCTCCGTATTGCTGTGGATGGCAGGCTGGAGCGGCAAGTCCGTTGTGTGCGAACACCTGAAGTACGCAATGTATACCCCGTTTGTGCGCCGGATCAGGAATATCATGTACAAGCGGTTCACCGTGTTGGTGGCTCTCACGGAGAACGACCGCGAGAAATACAGCCGTTCACTATCCCGCGTGGAGGTCATCCCTAATATGGTGTCGCTCACTCCTCTTCCCTATCAAGGTTTGAATACCAAGCGGGTGATCGCCGTGGGACGCTTGGAAAAACAGAAAGGCTTTGACCTTTTGTTGCAAGCTCTTCCGAAGGTATTTGCCAGGTTCCCCGATTGGCGGTTGGATATATTCGGCAACGGGAGCGAGGAGGCAGCCTTGATTGAACAACGCGACACCTTAGGACTTACCGACTTTGTAACGTTCAAAGGATATACCTCCAATATCGAACGACAATATGCCACATCTGCCTTCTTCGTCTTGTCATCGCGTTTTGAAGGATTCCCCATGGCGATTCTTGAAGCGGCAGCCTGCGGCCTGCCCATCGTCTCGTTTGACTGCCCGGAAGGACCGGGCGTGTTGTTGAAAGGCGGAAACGGATTGCTCGTACCCGCCGAGAATGTACCGGAACTGACCAAAGCAATCGAGAAAATGATGGAAGACGACGCAATGCGGGCTGCATTCTCCCGACAAAGCCTCGAAGTGGTAAAACTGTATGCCCCGGAAAATATCTACCACCGATGGATGGAGCTTTTCCGCAAATACAACATGAACGGGCAAACAAACTCGAAATAAACAACAAGTAGTCTCTCCCTCGTCTCGGTTTTACACCGCTTTCTCCTTATTTTTACCCAACAAACACCTTGGGATTGAAGTCTATAGCCCTACGCTACAAGGCTGACAACAACTCCCCGACATCTCTCTGCTACCCACCCTCTCGTGCGTAAGCATCCGCCGAAAGGGGTCTTCCAAAAGAACAGGACAAAGGAAAGTGCACCGCTTGAAAGCAAGACAAAGAAAGCACAAAAAGCGTTGCAAGTGTTTTTTTATATCCTTGTACCGGCGATTTTTGCGCCAACAATTCACTTTTAATACGGACATAAAGAAAAAATTACAAATACGTCCCTGCAGGTCTTCACAACGGCAAGGAAAAAGCAGACATTTATCGAAACGCTGCCCGAGGTCATGACCGACGGAGGTCGTTGCGTTGCTTGTGAAACGTGCGTCGGCACTCGTTTCACGGGCACAAAATTTGATAGACAATATCGTATGGGAAAATCCGCACGACATGAATTTTTACCAAGCGGTTGCGACATACAGCGACGGAAATTGAGAACGAGAACGTTTCGTGACCTGAAACATCCGGAAGAAGTCGAAATGATAGTGTAAAAAAAAAATGTTTGTAATACAGAAGATTTCAGTACCTTTGTCCCCTGGTATTCCTTTTTGTTTTACCGCCCGTAGAAACACGATACAACCGCGAGAACAATATTTTTGACTTTTTTGTTTAACACTCGCGTAGTGAATTATGCAAACAGACTTGGTTTCCATCATAACTCCCCTTTACAACGGGGAAAAATACATAGCTCACACCATCGACAGTGTGTTGGCGCAGACTTACGTTAATTGGGAGATGCTCATAATTAACGACGGTTCGAAAGACGGCAGCGAGGCTATAGTCAAGGCTTATGCCGACCGCGACCCGCGCATTAAGCTCTACTCCCAGCCCAACGGTGGTTCGGCCTCGGCACGCAACAACGGAGTCCGCCGCGCAAAGGGGCAATACTTCGCATTTCTTGATGCCGACGACCTTTGGGAACCGTTCTTTCTCGAAGCGCAACTGGAATTTATGCGCCAAAAGGGAGCTACACTCGTTTATGGGTCGCACAAACGCATTGACGAAAACGGCCGGGAATGTCTTCGCCCGTTTATCGTACCGGAACGGGTGACATATCGCGACCTGCTTAAAACTTGTTCGATTTCGTTTCTCACCGTTCTGTACGACGCAAGCCGGTTGGGCAAACTGTTCTTTAACGAAGAGCTTAACAGCCTTCGCGACGATTACCTGTTTTTGCTCGCCATTTTGAAAAAAACAGGAGTGGCTCATGGCAACCGGCGTGTGGTGGCATCTTACCGCATTTTGTGGAATTCTGTGTCTCGCAACAAGAAAAAAATGATAGCTCCGCAATTTAAAATATACTACAAATACGAAAAGCTCGGCCTTCTTCCCAGCCTCTATTATCTGGCACATTGGGCGTTCAACGGCTTTTTAAAATACAGGAAATAAGCGAGATGGGGGAATACGACTTTTTGATAGTCGGAAGCGGACTCTTCGGTGCGACCTTTGCCCACCGGGCTATGCGGCAGGGCTATTCCTGCTTGGTGGTAGACAAACGGCAACATATAGGGGGAAACGTCTATTGCACAGAAGTGGAAGGAATCTGCGTGCACACCTACGGACCGCATATTTTCCACACCTCGGACGAGAAGGTGTGGGAATTTGTCAACCGCTTTGTACGCTTCAACCGTTTCACCAACTCCCCACTGGCCAATTACAAGGGAGAACTCTACAACCTGCCTTTCAACATGAACACCTTCCATCAGCTGTGGGGGGTGATTACTCCCGCCGAGGCTCAGGAAAAACTTGCCGAACAACAGGGAGAATATGCCGGTATCCATCCGCAAAATTTGGAGGAACAGGCTCTGAAGCTGGTAGGGAAAGACATCTACGAAAAGCTCATTCGGGGTTATACGCAAAAACAATGGGGTCGTGACCCGAAAGAGCTTCCCGGCTTTATCATCCGTCGTCTGCCGGTGCGATTTACGTATGACAATAACTACTTCAGCGACATTCACCAAGGCATACCGGTGGAGGGATACAACACGCTCATCGGTCGCTTGCTCGAGGGAGCGACCGTCCGGCTCAATACCGACTATCTGAAAGAGCGTGCCGAGCTGCGGAGCAAGGCGAAGAAAGTGGTTTATACGGGTATGCTCGACGCCTACTTCGATTATTGCTACGGCAGCCTGCAATACCGCAGTCTGCACTTTGAGACTGAAGTGCTCGACATGCCCAACTACCAGGGGAATGCCGTGGTGAATTATACCGATGCAGACGTACCGTTTACTCGTATCATTGAACACAAGCACTTTGTATTCGGCACGCAACCCCGAACCGTCATCACTCGGGAATATTCCCGGACATGGGACATGACCAAGGAGGCCTACTACCCGGTGAATAACCAAGAGAACGAACAAATCGCCGAAAAATATCGCCGATTGGCGGCACAAGAGGAGGATGTTATTTTCGGCGGACGACTGGCCGACTACAGATATTACGATATGGACAAGATAATACGTCAGGCTTTGGACGCATCCACTCGCTGCTTCGAACAAATGGCTCATGTTTAATGCTTCCATAGTCCTATACAATCACCGTCCTTCCGACGTGGAAAAGCTGGTCGCCAACCTGCTGGCTGCACCGGGGGTGGCGCGCGTGTTCCTTATCGACAATTCGCCGAAAGAGAATTCCACTTTTTGCGCCTTGGGGGCAGAATATGTTTTCGTCGGGCGCAACCTCGGCTACGGAGCGGCGCACAATCTGGCTCTTCGTCGGAGTTTGGAGTGTGGTGTGCCTTACCATTTGGTGCTCAATCCCGACATTGTGATGGACTCGTCTGTGCCTGCCGCCCTTGAAAGCTACATGGACAGCCACCCAAGCATCGGGTACCTCATGCCCAAAGTGCTCAACCCCGACGGAAGTGTCCAATATCTTTGCAAACTTCTTCCCACGCCTTTCGATTTCCTTTTCCGTCGTTTCCTTCCCGCCTGCCTCAGCCGTCACCGCATGGAGCGATTCGAGCTGCACGCCTCGGGCTACGATCGCGTGACGGATGCACCTTTTCTGTCAGGTTGTTTCATGTTCCTGCGAATGGAGGTGCTGCGTCGCATCGGTTTGTTCGACGAACGGTTTTTCATGTATTCTGAAGACATTGACCTCGCTCGACGCATCCACGCAGTCAGTCGCACGGTGTTCTACCCCTACGCACAGGTAATCCACTCTCACGTACGAAGTTCCTACAAAAGCATTCGAATGTTGGCCGTGCACACAAAGAGCTTGATTCGCTATTTCAACAAATGGGGCTGGTTGTTCGACCAAGAGCGGCGGCGAGTGAACGCGGAAACTCTCGCGCAGCTTACCAACCGTAACCCCGACGACGAACGATAAACAAGCCCGAGATAAATCGCAAGAAGGGAAAAAGTTCTACAGACCACGTCAACCGCTTCTTTACCCGTCTGCTTCTTCTTACGTTTTCCGGATCGACACCTGTGGATTCATTCAAATCGGCGTGTGCATGCAAACGATTTGGTTTGCGCTCCCGTGTCGTTCCTTTACTCCCTCCCTTTTGCTGCGTGCTTTCCCGTCTCGCGCTGCGT
>CAYPFZ010000048.1:0-10657 GCA_964410225.1 uncultured Paludibacter sp. | reverse complement strand
AAGGATAATCACGTTTTTTCTGTCGTTTTCGTGCGTGAAAATGCCCTGTGAAAAAACAGCCTCCACACCTCTCGGGGAAGCTGCGCACTAACGCAGCAGAAGCGGGGGTGAAAAGGCATTTTTCCTTGTTTTGTTCTGACTCGTCGGCTGTCATTATGGAACAAAAAAGAGAAGGATGTCTTGCGGGAGCGAAGATGGCAGGACATGGCAAATTGGACGTATGCGAAAATTGCCGTACTTTTACGGCGATGACGCATGAAAAGAAAGGACACAAGAGTGCCCCGCCCGTGGCCGACAGCCGACGTTCCTGCAAATGGCTCATGGCGATGCTGGCAGCTCTCTGTTGCATGGCCTGCCACGAGCCGGAGGTGTCGCCCTACACCCTCCCCGTGTGGGAGCAGGCGGCCGACTTCCCCGACGGAGCGCGCGCCTCGGCAACGGTTGCCGTCAGCCGTCAGAAAGCCTACCTGTTTTTCGGGCGACGGACGACAAAAGGGCAATTCATGCACGACTGCTGGGAATATGACCCACAACACGATACGTGGACACAGAAAACATCCTGCCCGGGCTACGGACGCGTGAAAGCCGTGAGCGTGACCGCAAACGAAAAAATATATACCGGATTGGGATACACCGACACAACCTACATCTCCGCTGAAAGTCTGTTGTATGAAGACACTCTCTACCTCAAAGACTTCTGGTGTTACGACCCGCAGCTCGACACGTGGACGGAACTGGCACGCGCCCCCTTCGACGGCACGAACGCCTGCGTGGCCTTTGCCTTAAAGAATGAAATCTGTGTGGGGTTGGGCTACCACGGAGGGGCGTTTGGCAAAGAATGGTGGAAATATTCCCCGACAGAAAACCGGTGGAGCAAAATGAATGACTTCGACGGGCTGAGCCGCTTCGGAGCGTTGGCGGGCACGCACGAAGAGCGCACTTTTGTCGGAACCGGATTCCGAGCCGATAACCTGAATGACTGGTGGGAATACCTGCCGGAGACCGACACCTGGGTCGAGCGCAGCTCGATGCCTGACAACGGGCGAGTCAACGGCGTGGCACTGAGCGTGGAAGGGCGTATGTTCGTCACCGCCGGACGCTACTTCAAAGGCAGCCTGACGGGAGGACACCTCAAAGCGGAACTGATGGAATATGACATGGAACACGACAAGTGGTACACCGCCGGAACTATGCCCCACGGAGGACGGGAAAACGCAGTGGCCTTCACCATAGGGAAAAAAGGATATGTGGGATTGGGGGAAAACGACCATACGCTGCTTGCCGACATGATGTGTTTCACCGTAGAAGGAAAATGACAAAAACAATGGCAAACGGCCTCCGTGTTGACAACCGACGATGATACAGCTTTTCCGCTCCACCTTTCTCCTCTTTCTGCTCGTCTTGCCGACGGCCTTGCCCGCACAAGACAGTATCTGCTACCGGGTGGGCACCGACGCCACCCTCTCCACCGGACAAACTGCTCCGTGGTGGCTGACAGCCAACCGCTACGGAATGTATCGCCTGGCACCCTTTTCGGGCACCCTTTACGCGGGAGTCGGCAAAGACTTGAACCGCCAGGGCAATTGGTACGACTACGCCTTTCAGGCCTCAGGGGTGTTCAACGCTTCGCAAGAGGGCGTCAGAGCGCACCTGCACGAACTCTACGCTGCCTTCCGGGGATTCGGCTTTCTCGACGTGGTGGTGGGCGCACGCCAAGAGCATATAGGCAGCCAAGACTCCATACTGTCGAGCGGAGGATTCCTCTTTTCACACAACGCCAGACCCATGCCCAAGGTGACCGTCGGCATAGAGCAATATGCAAACGTCCCTTTCACCGGCGGCTACGTACAGATAAAAGGAGCATTGGTGCACGGGTGGATGGACGAACTCTTCGGAGATGCACCCACTTTTCTTCACCATAAATATATGTATGTAAAAGTAGGTGGTCGCCTGCCCGTCAATCTCCACTACGGCCTGCACCACGTGGCCCAGTGGGGCGGCTACAGCACAACCTACGGCCGGCAGCCGGCTTCCTTCGGCGACTTTCTGCGGGTGTTCGCCGGAAAAAGCGGTACCGACCCCGACAACACCAACGACTACAACAACGCGGTAGGTAACCACATCCTCTCGCAAGACTTACGCATGGACGTCGAGGTGGCAGGGTTTACCCTGAGCGCTTACTGGCAAAACCTGACGGAAGACCCTCCGGTGAGATTCATCTTCAACACCATGAACGTGAGCGACGGCCTGTGGGGAGTGACGCTGAAGAGCAACCGGGTGCCCTTTGTCACCGGCATCCTGTACGAATTCCTGAATACCACCGACCAGTCAGGCCCTTTCCACGACAAAGACGGAATGATCTACGGCGGGGCAGACAACTATTTTTTCAACAGCATATACCGCTCGGGATGGACCTACCGGGGGCAGACCATCGGCACGCCCTTCATCACCCCGCCGCTTTCTTCCGACACAGAGAAGAGCAAGGCCTACAACAACCGGGTGAAGGTGCACCATGCGGGCATCTACGGACAAGCATACGGGGTGCACTACAGGGCTTTGGCCTCGTTCAGCCGGAGCTACGGAACCTATTTTGACCCCTTCGGGCAAGTCATGCGCTGCACCTCGCTGCTCCTTGAAATGCGCAGGCACATGCCGCGATGGTGGGGAATTGAGATAGGCTGCGCGCTGTCGGCCGACATTGGGGAGATACCTGTGGCCGAAACGCCCTACGTGACCGACGGAGCAAGCAACGTGAGCACCGGAGGCAACACCTTCGGCGTGCGACTCTCCGTGCGTAAAACCGGGACACTCTTCAAACTCTCCCGATGACAGCCGGGACGTCGCCGCCGAGTAGGGACGAGGCTAAGACGGTTTTTTTCGCTACCTTTGTAGGCAGGGTAGCAAGTCCGTTACGGCCATGTACGAGTCGTTGTTGCAATTAGACAATATCCGAATCAACTTTGCGCAGTCGGGTGTGTTGAATGTGCTGTTGGCATTCATCATGTTCGGCGTGGCGTTGAACATCCGTGCTTCGGAGTTCAAGAAGTTGCTCCTTGCACCCAAGCCGGTGCTGGTAGGAGTGCTTTCTCAGTTTCTTGCCTTGCCGTTTATGACTTTTCTGCTGGTGTTGGCGGGACATCGGTTTCTTTCTCCCATGGTGTCGATGGGCATGTTGCTGGTGGCGGCCTGCCCCGGTGGCAATATTTCCAACTTCATGTCGTCGCTTTCGCGAGCCAACACGGAGCTGTCGGTCACGCTTACGGCCATCTCCACGGGTTTGGCCGTGTGTATGACGCCGTTCAATTTTTCTTTCTGGGGTGGTTTATACGCACGGTTTGCCGGTCGCAACGCCGGGAGTGTGTTGCAGCCGCTCCAGATTGAGTTTTGGCAGATGTTTGAAACCGTGTTTGTCATTTTGGGGATTCCGGTCGTGTTAGGCATGTTGTGCAGCCATTATCTCCCCCGCTTGGCCAATCGGCTGAAGCGTCCGCTGCAGAGACTATCCATCGCGTTTTTTGTCTTGTTGGTGGCAGTGATGTTTGCCTCCAATTGGTCGCTTTTCGTCCGTTACATCCATTACGTATTTATTATTGTGCTTGTGCACAATCTTTTGGCTTTGTCGACGGGCTACGGTATGGCCACCCTCTTCCGCCAATCTGACCGCAACCGGCGCACCATCACCATCGAGACGGGCATACAAAATTCGGGCTTGGGACTCATCTTGCTCTTTAACCCGAAAATCTTTCCGCCCGACCTGGCTATAGGCGGCATGTTGTTTGTCACGGCTTGGTGGGGGGTGTGGCACATCGTTTCCGGGCTGGCTCTTTCGTTTTTCTGGTCGCGCCGGAAACCCGCTGCATAAGGCGGGGCTGCTTCCGTGGCTGCCTGCCGAAGGTGACGCCTGCCGACAATGCCCCGTTGTTGAGACACAATAAAGAAAGGGTAACACACGCCATGCATGCCACCCGCCGGAGCTTCTATGTCTGCCGGAATTACCGCTTGATGTCGTACTTCCCGATTTTGGAGTCGGTGTCGAACACCGACAACTGGCGACGGAAAATCTCGTCGAGCGACAACTGGAAAGTCTCGGTGCTTTTAATACCTTCGATGACAGATATTTTGTCGAAGATGAGCCGCAATAGGTGACGGTTGTCCTTAGCGTAGATTTTGATAAACATCGTGTACTTGCCCGTGGTGGAATGACACTCCACCACTTCGTGCACCTTCCTCAATTCTTCCACCACAGAGTCGAATTTCTTCACGTCGGTGAGTGTGATACCCACGTAGGCGCAGGTCTGATAGCCGATCTTATATGTGTCGACAATGAATTCCGACCCGACAAGCACCCCCATTTTACGCAATTTCTGCATCCGTTGATGGATTGCCGCCCCCGACACGTTGCATTCGCGAGCCACTTCGAGAAACGGAATGCGAGCATCCCGAGAGATGAGATGTAAGATTTTCTTGTCTAACGAGTCAATTTTTAGCTGTCCCATATAATCTGTGTTTTCAATGACAATTTAGAAAGACTTATTAAGTCTTCGGATTACAAATATACATAAATGATAGGAACTGACAACTAATTTTCAAACAAATTGAATAAACCAAAGAAAAAACATACAGTTTTAGCGGTATTTCCCGGCTCTGCAATCTTCGAGGATGTTCAAATAACTCTGGTAGCGCGACAGACTTATTCTCTGTTTTTCAACGGCTTCTATCACGGCGCATCCCGGTTCGTGCACATGTGTGCAGTCAGCAAAACGGCACTGGCGTGATGCAGCAAAAACTTCCCTGAAATAATGTCCTATTTCTGTCAGCTTCATGTCTACCACCCCGAAACCTTTCACTCCCGGTGTGTCGACCAAATAGCCTCCGTCGGGGAGTTCGTGCATCTCTGAGAGCGTAGTGGTGTGCATCCCCCGGTCGTGTACGCGAGAAATTTCGGCCGTCTTGACCCGGCTGCCCGGCAGCAGGGTGTTGACCAAAGTCGACTTGCCCACGCCCGAATTGCCCGAAAGCAGGGTGATTTTTCCCTGCAGAAACTTGCGGAAATCGACAAGGGAAGCCTGCCGGAGGGCCGATACCTTAAACACCGGGTAGCCTATCGTGCCGTAGAGCTCGGACAGCGCATCGAGATATTCCCTCTCGCTTTGGTCGTAGAGGTCGGTTTTGTTGAACAGCAGGCAGGCCGGGATGCGGTAGGCCTCGGCAGTGGCCAAAAAACGGTCGATGAAAACGGTATAGGTCTCCGGGTGCTTGACGGTGGCCACCAGCACTGCCAAGTCGAGGTTGGCAGCCAGTATATGTGCCTGCTTCGAGAGATTGGATGCCCGGCGGATGATGTAATTACGCCGACTGTCGATGGCTGTGATGAAGCCCGTGCCGCCCGCCAACCCGTCGAATTGCACACGGTCGCCGATGGCCACCGGGTTGGTCGTCTTGATTTCCTTCACACGAAAAGTGCCCTTTACCTTACACTCATACAGACACCCGTCGTCGCTTTTGACCAAGTAGCAGCTTCCCGAATTTTTCACCACAAGTCCGTGCATGCCTCTCTTTTTATGCCATGTGAGCCGATGTGCGATTCGGCAGCGATTTTTTCATACAAGTGAAACGAGGCTGTCTTCCTTTTTTCCCGTCATCTTTCCGGTTGAAGAAGCGGGGGAGCGGCGAGCGGTTCGCCGATACGGCCTCAAGGTCTGTAACCCGATTTTTGCAGCAGGAGTTCATAGTCACTCTCCTGCATGAGTTGCTGCAGGCTTACTTCTGGGTTTCGTTCCATGTAGCTGCGCACGATTTGCCAGCCTATCCACGTGCCGGCGCGTCCCGGCGAGTCTTGCGAGATGGGAGAGGTGAAAGGCGCGTCGTTCAGATATTTGCGGATGAGGAACACGTCAGACGAAAACAGGTGCTTTTGGTCGATGACCGTCGCCCACATGGCGCGCTCGTATCGCCGGCACCAGGCCAATTGTTCGGGGGTATAGCCGATGAGCGCTTCGTCGGGCGTGTGGGGAAGGCATACCGAAAGCAGGAACATCACTTTGCCGCGATAGAGCATCTGGTCAATCAGACGGTTTTTCCCGCCTTCCATGCGAAAGGTGCTGAACAACCATGCCGATACTAAGTCGGGGACAAGATTTTCACGCTTCATGTTGTTGGCCATGTAGTGGTATGTCAAAGTGGCATAAGCCGGGTAGTCACTGCCGAGATACATGTCGCTACCCATCCCCACCACGCCGTCGGTCATCAGTATGGAGTAGTTGAAACCCGACACGAAAAGGCACACCTCAGGCAGGGCAATGTCCGGAAAATAATGTCTCACATGGGTATAAGCCGTGGAAAGCGCCTCCTCCAAATCGTCAATCGAAGCGTAAGATTCCAACACGTCGCGGTTGACCTCGGCAAAGATGCTGTCGGTTAAGAAAGATTCGAGGGCAGCGACCACCGAGAGCGTGTCCGAAGGGTTGAAGCCGAGCACATTGACCACGTAGTAGGGAAAGAAAACCGGGTAGTTCTCATACAGCTGCCGCAAGCCTTCCAGCATGTTGCCGGTGTCAAGCAGGAGCATGTCGCGATCCAGCCGCCCGATTTCCACCTTCGGGCCGTGTGAGCTGTCGACGGTGAAACGGCTTTTCTGTTTACATCCTCCAAAAGCCAAAAGCAAAAAAGCGGCGAGCAAAGGCAGGCAGGTCGTTCTCACAAAGCGGAGTTTTGGCAAAACGCCATCGGGTGAAAGGGTGTTCATTGCAGTAAGATAGGTGTCCTCTCTTGCGTACTAACGCGGTTTTTTTAAGTTACGGAATCAAGACAAAAAAGCTGAGAATTTTGTGGAAGGCAAACGCGGATGCCCGGCTGTGCGTTCATCTCCGTTTGTTTTGCTGTTGCATGGCTTTCATCTGTTCGCGCTGCATTTTTTCGAGGCGCTCCATGAACGAGCTTTTTTTCTTCGTTTTTTTCTCTTTGGCATTCCCCTTGGCATGCAGCTGTGCGAGCAGCTTTTTTTCGTCGACCATGGCGCGGAAGGCAAACATCTGTATGGTCGAAATGAGCGTGGAGAGGAAATAATAGTAGGTCAAGCCCGAAGCGTAGTTGTTGAAAATGAAGAAGAACATTAGCGGCATGAGGTTCATCATCCATTGCATCATCTTCATCTGCTCTCCGGCAGCGGCGGCTTGTGTTGCCAGGTTGAGTTTGTTGCTCAGAAAGGTGGTGACGGTCATCAGCAGGCAGAAAAGGCTGATGTGGTTGTCGAATATGGACGAGATGAGAGGGATATGCGCTTTCCAGCTGACGATGGCGTCGTAGGTAGAGAGGTCTTTAGCCCAGAGGAAACTTTCCTGCCGCAGCTCGATGGCCGTAGGGAAGAAGCCGAACATGGCTATCAGGATGGGCATTTGCAACAGCAAGGGCAGGCAGCCGCTCATGGGGCTCACCCCCACCTTGCGATACAACTTCATGGTGGCTTGCTGGCGTTCGGCCGGCTTGTCTGCCGGAATGCGGGCGTTGATTTCGTCTATCTCCGGTTTCAGCACCCGCATCTTCGCCCCCGAAATGTACGATTTGTAGGTCAGGGGGAAAATGATAATCTTCACCACCAAGGTCATAAGCAGGATGATGACACCCATGTTGCCGATGAAACCACGGAAGAAATTGAACATCGGGATGATGAAGTAGCGGTTGACGAAGCCAAACCATCCCAAGGGGACGATTTTCCGCAAGTAGAGTTTCTCGTCTGCATCGACGCCTCTGTCATACGAGGAGAGCGTCTGGTGGTGGTTGGGGCCCAGATAGTAGCGAAAGCCCGTCGGTGTGCCGTCGAGTGCGTCGAACGGTACGACCATATTGGCTGCATAATCTTTCAGATAGCCGCTGTGTTCGGGTTCTACCGTGCTTGTCAGGTTGGCACTGATAATGTCGCCGTCGGCAATGAGTACGGTACTGAAGAATTGGTCCTTGAAAGCGATCCACCTGATGCGGTTGTTCAGCCGTCGCGTGTCGTTCTTTGTGGCATTGAGCATCTCGGTGTCGGTCTCGGAAGAGAAGCGGTAGTTGAGTGTGGCGTAGCGCTCTTCGAACTTGCGTCCTTTCTCTTGTTGGCGCAACTTCAAAGCCCACTGCATCTCTATCGTGTTGGTTGCCGGCGGGATGACCTTGCCGATATTCACCGGGCAGATATCGAAATGGAGCATGTAGTCGTTAGCCGGCAGGGTGTATACGAAATCAATGTAGCTGTCGGGGAAAGTGGTGTTCAGCCGCAAAACAAGCGTCCGGGTGCCGTCGGGGGAAGTCTTCAACCCTTCCACGGGTGTGAAGAACATATCTTTGGTGTTGATGATGCGGTTGTTGTTGGTAATAAGGGTAAAGTTGGTCAGGCTCTCTTCTTTGTCGAACAGGAAAAGCGGAAGTGAGTCGTGCGTACGGTAGTTTTTCAACTCGGCGGAGTAAATCCGTCCGCCTCGCGCGCTGAGCTTGACCTCGAGCAGTTCGTTCTCTATCGTGAAATACTCGTCTTCACCGCTTGCCGACGGACTGAATGCGCCGAATGTTTCCGACAGTCTGATCTGCTGAGCGGCCGTGTCCAAATCTTGTATGTTGACGATGAGGGTTTCCGCCGCTTCACGTGCGGCGGCCTCCGCTGCCGCACGGGCTTGATGCACCAAAGCGATGGAGTCGTTGTAGCGGCGCTGACGGGCAATCTCTTCTTCCGAAGGCCTGTTTATCAAAGCAAAGCCTATGATGATGAGTGCTATGAGTAAAAAACCGATGGCTGTATTCTTATCCATTCTTTCTATTTGGGTTTACGTGTCACCTCTGTAAGGGGCGGGGCGAAGTCGTCCGGCTATTGTCCGATGGCAGCTTTTACGAAGCTGACAAACAAGGGGTGGGGCTTGACCACCGTGCTGCTGTATTCCGGGTGAAACTGCACGCCGATAAACCAGCGATTGTGTGTGTACTCGATGATTTCCACCAAGTCCGATTCTTCGTTGATGCCGCTGCACATCATCCCGTGCTGTTCGAACTCTTCTTTGTAGGCATTGTTGAACTCAAAACGGTGGCGGTGACGCTCGCTGATTTGGGCTTTCCCGTAGATGGCGTAGGCTTTGCTCCCTTTCTTCAGACGACACGTGTAAGCGCCCAGACGCATACTCCCGCCCAAGTTAAGCACATTCTTTTGCTCGTCCATGATGTCGACCACGTTGTGGGTTGTCGTGCTGTCGACCTCGGTGCTGTTTGCGTCGGCATATCCCAACACGTTGCGGGCAAACTCGATGCTCATCGCCTGCATGCCCAGACAGATGCCCAAGCAGGGAATGTCGTGCTCGCGGGCGTATTTCAGCGCAACCAACTTGCCTTCCATGCCTCTCGGACCGAAACCCGGTGCCACAATCACGCCTTGCAGATGCCTGAGTTTCTCCTCTACATTGCTCGTGTCGAGTTTGTCGGAAAGTATCAGTTTCAATTTCAGCTTGCGGTCGTTGTAGGTGCTGGCTTGAAGCAGCGACTCGATGATGGATTTGTAGGCGTCGGGCAGTTGTACGTATTTTCCCACCAAACCGATGCGCAGCTCGTCTTTGGCCTGTTCCATCCGTTCCACGAATACCGTCCACGCTGTCATGTCGGCTTTCGGAGTTTTTTCGAGGTCGAAACCTGTTTTCAGCAACACAACCTCGTCTAAGCGCTCCTGTTGCATGTTGAGCGGCACGCGATAGATGCTCGGCACGTCGATCGACTGCATGACCGCCGAGGGGTCTACGTTGCAGAAGAGTGCCACCTTCTTGCGCAAATCAAGCGATATGTCACGCTCTGTGCGCAGCACCAAGATGTCGGGCTGCAGTCCTTGCTCCTGCAGAGCCTTGACGGAGTGTTGTGTGGGTTTGGTCTTCAGCTCTTTGGCTGCCGCAAGATAGGGCACGTAGGTCAGGTGAATGATTAGGCAGTTGCGCCCCAGCTCCCAGCGCAATTGACGTACGCTCTCTAAATAGGGCAACGACTCGATGTCGCCCACCGTGCCGCCTATTTCCGTGATGACAAAGTCCAAATCGTCTTTGCTGCCCAACAGTTTGATGTTGCGCTTGATTTCATCGGTGATGTGCGGAATGATTTGCACGGTCTTGCCCAGATAGTCGCCACGTCGCTCTTTGTCGATGACGTTCCGGTAGATGCGCCCGGTGGTGATGTTGTTGGCCTTGTGGGTCTCCACGTTGAGGAAACGTTCGTAGTGCCCCAGATCCAAATCGGCTTCGTGGCCGTCGACTGTCACGTAGCATTCGCCGTGCTCATAAGGATTGAGCGTGCCCGGATCGACATTGATGTAAGGGTCGAGTTTTTGATTGCTTACCCTGAAGCCCCTCGCTTGCAAAAGTTTCCCCAACGAGGCGGCAATGATGCCCTTACCCAACGACGACGACACTCCGCCCGTGACGAAAATGTATTTGGTTTCCTTCACCCTGAAACGTCTTTAAAAATAGTTGCTTAAATCCTTTTTTAAGGGTGCAAATTTCGAAAAAAAAAATGGACTGTACAAATTGCCGCCCCCGTGCCCGGTTCCATAGTAACGCCCTTTCCGGCGGGTGCTTTGGTAATTTCGGCCGGGTAAGTATCCGCTGCGCGCCGCGTAAGTACGCAGCAAAATTTTCGTTAGTTGGCAGCGGAAGCG
>CAYPFZ010000047.1:0-10663 GCA_964410225.1 uncultured Paludibacter sp. | reverse complement strand
GCGGGCACCCAAGTCATACATAGCCTCCTTTATTGCCGCTATCTCGGGATGACGAGCGAAGACGGATTCCTCAAAATCATTCCTCACGGTGTGTTTCCATTCGGCCACGGGGCGCGCAACAAGCTCTCTGAGCGACGTTTGTGGACGGCGGGGGACAACGTTCGAATAGGCTTCGGAGGTGGAAACGTGAATGTCGGGCTTCACCAACAGAAGAAAATATCCCTTCAACGAAAGGTCGACGGGAGAGAATACGTTGCCCACGCCCGAAGCAAACACGGGTTTGTTGCGGATGAATACCGCGCAATCGGCTCCCAATGCAGAGGCCAACGCTTCCAACCGGTTTGTGGAGAGCCCCAGGTCAAATAACCCGTTCAAGCCTTTCAGCATAAATGCTCCGTCGGCCGATCCGCCTCCGAGCCCTGCGCCAAGCGGGATGCGTTTCTCCAAAGAAATATTGACAGGGGGCAACACATGCTCACGTTGCAACAGGCGGTAGGCTTTTATGACCATGTTGTCCTCCGCAGCCGTGTCGACCCGGATACCACCCGCCGAGAAGCTGTAGTCGGCGCAAGTTGCCGACGGTTCGACACACAGCACGTCGTGCAACCCGATGGGATAGAACACTGTTTCTATGTTGTGGTAGCCATCCGGGCGTTTTTCAATCACGTTCAAGCCGATGTTTATCTTCGCGTTCGGATAGAGCAACATGTTCAGGGCAGATTGATTGTGTCTTTCGTTCGCCGCCGGCGACAACATCCACAGCCGAGCATCGACGGGCTTATTCTACGGTGACCGATTTGGCCAAGTTGCGAGGCTGATCCACGTCGCAACCCTTGACCACTGCAATGTGATATGCCAACAATTGCAACGGTATCACCGCAAGGAGAGGCACGAGGCATTCTTCGGTATCGGGAATGTAAATGGTGTAGTCGGAAAGCCCGCGCACCACCTCGTCGCCCTCGGTGACGATGGAGATGATACGGCCTTTACGCGCTTTGACTTCCTGAATGTTACTCACCACTTTTTCGTACACGCCGGCGGTGGGCGCAATGACAACTACCGGCATCTCTTGACTGATGAGGGCTATGGGACCATGCTTCATCTCTGCGGCGGGATAGCCCTCTGCATGAACGTATGATATTTCTTTCAACTTCAATGCTCCCTCCAAGGCCACCGGATAGTTGTAGCCACGACCCAAATAGATGAAGTTTTGCACGTATGTGAACGTCTTGGCTAATTCGGCTATCACGTCGTTTTGCTTCAGGATGCTCTCTATCTTGTCGGGGATGCGTGCCAGTTCGCGCACCAGTTTCTGAAAACGCTCCTCTTCAATCGTTCCTTTTTCTCGCCCGATGAGCAAGGCCAACATGGTTAACACCGTGACTTGCGCCGTGAAAGCCTTCGTCGAAGCCACACCTATCTCAGGCCCCACGTGGGTGTATGAACCCGAATGTGTGTTACGCGGGATGGACGAACCCACCACATTGCAGATGCCGTAGATAAACGCACCATGGCTTTTGGCCAACTCTACCGCCGCAAGCGTGTCGGCCGTCTCACCCGATTGCGAAATGGCGATAACCACGTCATCTTTGTTGATAACCGGCTTGCGGTAGCGAAACTCCGAGGAATATTCCACCTTGACAGGAACACGAGCAAACTCTTCGAAGGCATACATGCCTATCATGCCGGCATACCACGAGGTGCCGCAAGCGGTGATGATGATCTGTTTGGCATTAAGAAACTTCTCCTTGTTATCGATGAAGCCTGACAAAACAAGATTGTCTTCATCCACGTTGATGCGCCCCCTCATGCTGTCACGCAGCGTCTGTGGCTGCTCAAATATCTCCTTCAACATGAAATGCGGGTATCCCCCCTTTTCCAACTGACTGATCATCAACTCCAGATGTTTGACCACGGGCGTTTTTTCCACATTGCCGATCGTCTTGATCTTCAAGTCGCAGCCACGGCGGACGGTCACTATCTCTTCGTCGCCCACATAAACCACCTTGTCGGTAAACTCCACGATTGGGGTGGCATCCGAAGCCAAAAAATACTCCTCGTCACCTATCCCTATCACCAAAGGACTGCCTTTTCGGGCGGCTACAATCACGTCGGGACGATTGCGCTCTATCACGGCAATGGCATAAGCTCCCACCACCTGACTCAAGGCCTGCTGCATGGCGGTGGGCAAGTCCACCCGGTTTTGCTCCATGATGTATTCTATCAGTTGCACAAGCACTTCCGTGTCTGTTTCACTGTGAAACGTGAAGCCGCTTTCCTTCAGCGACGACCTCAACACGGCGTAGTTCTCGATGATGCCATTGTGTACCAGCGCTAAGTTCTCTGATTGGGAATAGTGAGGATGTGCGTTGAGCCGGTTGGGCTCGCCGTGGGTGGCCCAGCGGGTGTGGGCAATGCCAATGGTGCCGCTCATATCCTGTCCCTCGACAAATCGCTCGAGATCCGCCACTTTGCCCTTGACCTTGTACACACTCAATTTATCATCGTGTATCAACGCAACGCCCGCGCTGTCATAACCACGATATTCCAAACGTTTCAGTCCCTTAAGCAAGATGGGATAAGCCTGCCGCTTCCCAATGTAAGCCACTATTCCACACATGATGTTCTGTCTTCGTTTTAGAATCAAAAGGGGGGTACACCCCTTCACGGTCAACGGTTACCCCTCTTTTACAAAAAAAGATTGCCCGACGGGCAGCGTCGACAGCTCCGGCACGGCCTGTCTCGCTTGTCGTAGCTGTCCAAAAGATTGGTAAAAAGGAGAAAAAACGGATTTACTTCCGTCTCTGACATCTCCAAACGTGCAACACGCCCTACCGGCGCAAAGGTACGCAAATTATCCGTTATAATCGCTTTCACCCTTTCCCCGTGTCGTCACTTTGCCGCTGAAAATACCAAAGCAACCCGCCTTCTGCTGCGTTAGTACGCAGCGGAGGCCGGGTTGCAAAAACTTTTGAGCAAGGAGGCATAACGCCTGTCCTCACTAAGAAAAACTATCTTGACGATAATAAGTTATGACGAAAACACCCTTATTTGCGTAACTTTTTCGCAACGTGATATGCAGACGTGGCGAAGGGCGTTCAGAACATCACGACAATTTCGCCGCCAAATTGGAGTGGTTTCCCTTTCTGAATAAATGATTTGTTGAACGACTCAAAATAGAAGGCATGATAATCGGTCGCCGTCAGGTTGCGCCCCCAGAGGTTCATACTGACGATGCCTTTGCTGACCCCCACTTTGGCATTCAGCACGCCGTAGAAGGGCTGGCTGATGTCGTTCGTTTCCGTCCAATAGATTCTCCCTGTGCCTGTGAACTGGGCGGAAGCGATGAATCGGTCAAACGGCCTCCCGCGTAGCGACTTCATGTATTGCACGTTCACATTGAGGGTATGGCGGGGGGCATACGGGATAAACTTCCCCTTGCAATCGATGGAGATGGTTTCTCCCGCCTCGTCTTCGTCGAGGAGGATATAGTCTCGGAAGATGGCGTGCGTGTAGCCGTAGTTGAGATCGGCAGTCAGTCCGTCGACAATCCGTGCATGAAGTCCCAGTTCTGCTCCAAAGCTCGATGCCTTCCCTCCGTTGGTAATCATCCGTCCGCTCCCATTTTCGGCAAAAGTGGTTAACTGGAGATCCCTGATGTCCATATAAAAGAGGGTCAGCTCTGCGGTGAGGTGGTCTTTTATCAATTCGCTGTGCATTCCTAATTCGTAGTTCCAGGTCAATTCCGGTTTATAGGAGGCCAAGTCTTGCACACTGCTGGGTTCTTGGGCTAAAGTGGGAACATATTTAGACATCAGGTCGTATTTGGCTTGTTCCTGAACCAAGTCGCCGAACATTTGCACGTTATACCCGCCGGCTTTGTATCCCTTGGCGAAGGAGACATAAGTGAAGGTTCTCGGCGTGCACTGATAACGGAGCGACACCTTAGGTACGAACTGCCAAAAGTCTTGCGATAGTTCTCCCTCCATAACCGTTTCGACAGGGAGCGACAGTTGTATTCCTGCCATTTGCATCCCCACTGTCATGCTGTCGACTGCCGAGTAGTAGGTCATCTTTGCCCGTTCGTAATCCAACCTGACACCGACGGTAACCGAAAGTCCTTCGGTAAACAAGTTGTTGTAGGTAGACTGATGGAAGATGGCAATGCCGGTGGTCGGTGTGTCGAACGTGCCCGGGAAATAGATTTGTCCCTGTGAGTCTCCCGACACGGTCAGTGTGGGGGCGTTAGGGTTGTTTGCGAGCATTTGGTCGAACGCGCTTTGCAAGATGTCGGTGATGCCGTCTTGTTTGAACGTGACCGGGGCATCGGTGTTCAGCGTGTTGTGGAAGCCATATAATCCGAAACTCCACTGGTAGTTACTTTTCGTGTTCGACTTGATGACCAGCTCCTCGCTCCAAGCGTTGTTCAGTTGCCGTTGGTGGAGTGTGAAAATGGAACGTTCGGAATAGTCTTGGTCCATTTTCATGTCATCTTTCATGTACTGGTATGCGGTGGTAGAGGTGAAAGTGAAGCGGTCTGTTTTCCATTCAAGCAACAGGCTGTTGTTGAGTGTCCTCCTCCAATAGGAACAAGGGTCGTTGATGCTCACGGGCAACACCTCGCCCGTAGCCGGGTCATACTGCCCGTAGGGAAATGCGTCTTGCGATACGTAGTCGTAGCTCAGGTTGTAGGTGGCTCTCAGGCGTTCTGCCATGCGCCAGTCCAACTTGAAGCGCCCACCGGCCGTTTCCTCACTATCGGCTTTCGTACCGGTGTATTCATTCATAAAAAAGCCGTCGTTACGACCATAATAACCGCTCAACGAAATCCCTACATTTTCACCGAGCTTGCTGTGTTGGGAAAAATGGACTTTCGATAATCCATAATTGCCGGTCGTCATTTGGATTTTGGTTCCTTGATAGTCGAGAGCTGAGAGCGTGTGGATGTTGATAATCCCACCCATTGCGTTGCGCCCGTAGAGAGTTCCTTGCGGTCCGCGCAACACTTCGATGCGTTGGATGTCGGTCAAGTCAAAGTCGAAAGCGCTTTTGTTCAGATAGGGGACGTTGTCGACGTACAAGCCGACAGACTGTCCGCTACTTCGGGCTCCGATGCCTCGTATGTAGACTGCTGATGTCAGCCTGGAACCGTAATCGGGGATGTAAAGATTCGGGACAAACAAGCTCAGGTCTTTAAATGCTTCTATTTGACGCACGTCAACGGCCTGTGGTGAAAGAATAGAAATGGCACTCGGCAGCAGGCGCAAATCGTTCGTCTCTTTGGTGGAAGAAACAACGACGACCTCTCCGAGGTTGTAGGTCCTTATCGTGTCATTCACAGGCGATTCGATCGGTTCAGCCTGAATCAGGAGCGAGTTGAAAAAAAAGCCGAAAAATGCTACATGCAAACAACGTTTTTTCATGAAATACGAGACTGATTTACGATGCAATTCAACTTCGCAAAGGAAATAAAAAGAACCGGAACATTTTTGTTTGTCGATGCACCTTCTGAATCATTATCCGGAAAAACATTTTTACCTGGCCGCCATCCTTTTGATTTCCAGGGTCTCCGGTTTTCTTTACCGCCTCTCTTTTCTTGCGTACTAACCTGGCTCGCAGCGCGTTAGTACGCAGCAAAAATTGCGTTAGTACGCAGCGGAGGCCCGGTTGCAAAGGACTATTGCTATTTCTGTTTGCTGGAGTCTTTGAGTATTTCTAAAGGTTTCTGCTCCAGCAGCGGGATGGCTAAGTGGTCCCAGGTTTCGGTGAATTCGAAGTTGGCTTTCAACGTCAGTTTGAAGGGGTAGTAAAACACGTCTTCAGGTTGGCGGCGCGATGACAGTTCGCCTGTGTCCCATAGTCCGTTACCGTTCAAATCGATGAACATGCGGAGGTAGTAGTCGGCGGGTTTCAGGTGGCGGAAGACGGTTTCCGTGGGGTCGGCCGCCTGGGTGCGGACAGGCGTGTCTTTGCTGTCGAGTATTTGTATGACCGCTCGCGGGTCGTATTGCGTGAGGACGACTTTCAAATCGGAGTATTGGTCGAGTGAGCGTATTTTGAAGTCGCTTGAGTGGCGGTTGTTCGCCTTGCCGTAGATGCTGATGAAAGCAGCCGAATCGACGGTCAGCACATACGATTTCTCCGACTCCCATGGGTGGCGCAGGGTGAAACGAGTGTTGGAGTCATCGGCTTTTTCCCATACGTAGGGCAAGGGTGTGTTCAGGGTGTCTTCCTTTTCACTAAGTACTATCATGGCCGTGTCGTAGGCTGACAGCGGTTCGTCCATCAGCAAAGTGATGAGGTCGTATATTTCAAACGTGGCTGCCACGTTCGTCTTGAACGCAAGGGGTTCCACTTTTATGGTTTCTTCCTCTTTCCCGTCTTTGGTGCGGACGTTACGTTTGCGCATGGCTACGGTCAGCGTATCGGTTGTCTTTTCCAGTTGGAAAATCGAGTCGGTTCTGTAGTAGCTCATGGTCATTTGCAAGGTGTCGATTTTCGAGACCAATGTGTCGGTGATCCAGTAGTTCAGTGTGTCGAGTGTGGCATTTGTTTGCAGGATGTATTTGGTGCTGTCCCACTCGAAGTTCAGCGGCTCGATGTCCGGCAGTTCGCTTAAGGTGGTGTTGAAGTAGAGAGTGAACATCTCCGGGCGCAGGCGTTCGGACTTTGTGAAGTATTGACGTATTTTGTTTTCCTTGAAGTAGCGCAGCAGGATGTCGTCAGGATAATAGTGCGGGCGTTCATACACTTTAATCGTGTCGATGGTCACGGAGTCGATCCACAACGTGTCACGATGTTCCACCATGGTCACGGTGGGGGTGACGAGCGTGTCATACAAAGCCAGTCCCTCGCCTGTTTGAAAAAAATAGTCGCGGTTGTTGTCGCCTAAAGCGAACAGTTGGTAAGTGCCTTCCTTTACGTTGTTAATGGTAAAATAGCCGTTGGCATCTGTTTTTCCGATGCGCAAGAAAGGCTTTTGGGTGAACACGGAATCGGCATGCTCGGCATATATGCCTACGATGATACCCGACACGGGATTAAGGTCTTCGGAGTTGATGAGTATGCCCGAAATGCTGAGCGTGTCGATATAATCCCCTGTTGAGAAGGAGAAAGTGTAGTTGTTCAGCGGATTTTTCTCGTTGAGATCCACAATGGCACTGCCAAAGTCGATGGTGTAGGTGGTGTTGCTTTCGAGTGTATCTTCAAAAGTTACTACCAAGCGTTTGCCTTGCGAGCGGATGTCAGGGCTTTTCTGTTGGGGAGGGGACACAACCACTTCTTCGGTGAGATTTTCCAAAGAAATATTTTCATCGAATTCTACAACGATTTCCTGTTTGGCGAAACTCATCGCCCCATTCTCAGGGGTTGATTTTACCACTTTGGGCGGTGTCTCGTCTTTCGGTCCGCCTGTAGGCCCCGAGCCTTTGTTTGCACACGAGCAGGTCAGGACGAGCAGGAAAAGCAGTCGCAACAAGGTGTTGAGCGGTCGGTTCTTTCTTGCGTCCATGTACGTCGTTTCTTCCATTTACGTCGGAATATCGGTTGGTGGTTGAATGGCCAGCACTTTGTGTCCTATGCGGCAACGGGTGCAGTCTTTCTTGTCGCAGTAATGTTTTTTCAAATGCAGCAATGCCTGGCTGTCGTAGGCCGAAAGGCATTCTATTCCTATACTATGCCACAGAGATATGACAGCATTATGTTCCGGCGGAAGTTCTTCCAACAGACGGACTGCGCGATCTTTCAGGTGCTGGTCGCCCCGGTGTGAGGCGTAGCAAAACAAAAAGGGAATCACGGTGTTGATCAATATGGTCTGGATGGACTGCTGCCCGAGTTTCTTCACCCGTTTGGTATCAGACGGGCGAAACGTGTAGTGGTGTGACCAATAGTCGGAAGGTGTGCAGTCGAACAGCGTCTGCAAGTAGCTGATCTCGGGACGCTCCACGATTTTTGAAAACAACTTCGATGAAGAATGCACCAAAGCGGCAAACTGGGCGATACGTACGTGTGGAAAATTGGTGGGACGAAGGCGAAGCAGTTTCCAGTGGCTTTTGTCTATTTGGCCGGACAATTTGTATTTATGTTTCAGAAAGGCATATTCTTCGACCAATTGTCGGGCGTAGTCGTCGTCGGGCGACGAAGGAAGAAGGCCGGCTTGCCCGAACAGCAAGGCCTCTATCTGCATCAAATTGTCTTTGTGTTTGGCTAATATGTGTTGAGGAAGCGACTTGGCCAGCTTCTCGAACGCATCGGCATTGGTGCGGAAGCCGAAATTACGCGCCAGGGTGATATAAAAACACTCTTCCCAATGATGCTGCGTGTGGTCAAGCAGTCGTTCTATGATGTTGATTTTTTCCTTGAACCGCTCGGTAAGCAATGCATATTCCCAGCTTCGGATGAATATGTGCGGCACTTCCGCCAATTTGTCCGCACAGGCTATCGGTGCTTGTTTCTCCTTCAGCTCTCGATAATTCCGCTCGATATGCTCGGGATATTTCAGCACCAACTGGGCGATTCTGTTACCATTTTGCGAAAGCACCTCGACATCGGCTTCGCGCACCACATGAAGGACAACCGAGTTGTAAGATTTGTCTGTGTGATGATTGTGGCGATACCAGTCCGACGACCTGACGTGCATTTCCACATTGCCGGCCCACAGCGTATCACCTATTTTCACCTTGGCATTGAAAAAGTCGGGGCCTGCGTCAGTGTTATGAAAGCCCGTGTGGACAACTTCCACCGCTTCGCCGTCGGTAGTGACCTGCCCAAGGGGAAGAAACAGCTTGCTCTGCCATACAAAGTGCAGGATGGACTCTTTCATATCATTGCTTTTGGCCTTCGGGATTCGCCGGCCTGTGGCTTGCGGCCTACAGCTCTTTTTCTATCTGGTATTTGTTTCGCTCGGTTGAGTTGCGAACGACCAATTCTGCCACAAATCCGGCGAGGAACAACTGTGTACCGAGGAGCATGGCGGTCAACCCGATGTGGAAATAAGGACTGCTTGTCACCAACGGGGCGGCTGCCTCTGTCGACAGTGCTATCAGCTTTTTGCACCCCACAATAACAGCCATGACCAATCCTATAAGAAACATAAGACTGCCCATCGGCCCGAAAAAGTGCATGGGTTTCTTGCCGAATTTCATCAAAAACCATGCAGTCATAAGGTCAAGATAGCCATTGACAAAACGGTTCATACCGAATTTCGTCGTACCAAACTGACGCTTGCGATGTTCCACCACCTTCTCACCTATCTTTGTAAAGCCGGCGTTCTTGGCCAGATAAGGAAGATAGCGGTGCATGTCGCCATACACCTCGATGCTTTTCACCACCTCGTTGCGATAGGCCTTCAGCCCGCAGTTCATGTCATGTAGCTTCAGCCCCGTCACCTTACGTGCTACGGCATTGTAGAACTTCGAGGGCAAGTTTTTGGTCAGTTTGGAGTCGAGCCTTTTTTTCTTCCACCCTGACACCAAGTCGTACCCCTCATCCTTAATCATGGCATACAAGGCCGGGATTTCGTCAGGGCTGTCTTGCAAATCGGCATCCATGGTGATTACCACGCTGCCTCGCGCCTCCCGGAAACCGCAATGCAACGCGGGCGACTTGCCGTAGTTGTGGCGAAACTTGATGCCTCTCACCGTCTCTGGCCACGCAGCCTTCAAACGTTCGATCACGTCCCACGAGCGGTCGCTGCTCCCATCATCTACGAAAATGACCTCGTAACGAAGTTCCCGACCGGCCATGACTTCCTGTATCCACGCAAAAAGGCGGGGAAGCGACTCCTCTTCGTTGTACAACGGTATGATGATTGATAACTCCACGTATCTTTATTTTCTACTCGTCAAAAATGTTCTTTGTTCTTTTCGCAAACACAGCCGTCACCATCCCCACAAAGCAACCTATCAATACGTTTGCCCAAATATATTGAAAAACAAAAGTAGAGGGCTTGAGCAAGGAACGGAGACTCTCTTCCGTCTGGCCGGTCGGCATGTTCAGCTTCTCCAAAACAGCCATGCTTTGGGTGAAAAGATTATCCAAATAGTCGGTATTGATGTATTGGAGATAAACAAACTTGACCAATGCCGAAACGAGCGAAGCGAAGAAAAACGAGAGTACAATGAATGAAAACGCCTTACCATAAGAAATGTAGCCGCCTTGTTCCTCATCTCTGTACCACAACGCAAGGCGGTAGGTGGCGACAACGATGGCAGCAATAATCAGGTAGGTGAGCAGACGAACGAAAACATTCGATGACACGGAGCACAAAAAATTCACGGAGAAAAGCACCCCCAATATCAGCCCGCCCCTCATGGCGGAAGAAAAAATATTATTTTGCATAAAAAACGCGTAAGTTCGCCTCCGTTTGCCCGCAGGCCGGAAGCCCCGCGCCATTCGGACACACCAAAAATCGGGCACACACCGGCATGCAACAGTTACAATGCGACAAAGATATGCAAAAAAGGACGACAACGCGCCTCTTCTCCCAAGAAAAGATAGGGAACCACCGGATGTCACATCTTCTAAAAAGCGCCGCCCTACCCTCTCCTGCCGTGCGCCGGGCAAAACAGCCCATACGGATTTTAATGGAGGGAAAAACTCTGACGGGATAGCACGCAGCGGAAGAGGTCTTGCAACACTGTTGGAATATCGAAGAAAAGGCCTT
>CAYPFZ010000046.1:0-10666 GCA_964410225.1 uncultured Paludibacter sp. | reverse complement strand
TCACCGCCTCTGGGGAGGACGATACGACCAGCTCATCGGGGTGGCCACCATAGAGCCCTGACAAGCACGCAGCAGAAAGGGGAAACGTAGGGAATGCACTACGGTATGCGCAGCATCTCCCGCGGGAAGAGAGTTGTCGGCTAACCGCTCTATATAAACACTTTAAAACATCATAGAGAAAAACGTGAGTCACGTGCCCGGTGTTTTTACCGCCTTCACCATGCGGTTGTGACCCGCCAGGTCGCGCCTCATCTCCACCTGCCCGAAGCCCGAGACCCGAAGCAGGTCGGCCACCGCCAGGGCTGCATCGTAGTGCGTTTCGAAATAAAGCCTTCCACCCTCGACCAAATGCTTTTTGGCCAAGGCGGCTATGTGTTCGTAGAACAGCAGAGGTCTTTCGTCGGGCACAAACAGCGCCACCGGCGGTTCGTGATGAAGTACCCTTTCTTCCATGTTCTTTCTTTCGCGCTCTGGGATGTAGGGAGGATTGCTCACCATCACATCCCACATTCCGGCATCGGGAAAACCTTGCAGCACATCGCACAACAAGAAACGAACCTCCGCCTTGTGCCTTCGGGCATTGCGGGTTGCCACTTTCAGTGCTTCGGGCGAGATATCGACGGCATCAACATGCCAGGAGGGCAGGCGCTTCTTAAGCGTCACGGCGATGCAGCCGCTTCCCGTCCCCACGTCGAGCAGCCGCAAGCCGACCTGCGGGCGGCCGTCACGCTCCACCCATTCCACCAGTTCCTCGGTCTCCGGACGAGGAATGAGCACCGCATTGTCTACCTCTAAAGTCAGTCCGTAGAACGTTGCTTCCCCTAACACATATTGCACCGGGATGCCCTCCCGTAACTTTTGCACGAAAAAGGCAATTTGATTTCGCTGTTCAACGGAAATTGCCTTATCTTTGTTAACCAAAATACGGACACGCGGCATCCCCGTTATCTTCTCCATCAGCATAAGAGCAAGCTCCCCGGCCTCATCCGGCGAATAGAGCGGTTGGAGCGTCGAGCGTATGTGAGCAAGCAGTTGTTGCATGACGGGCATCACGTAAGCGGTGCAAATATAACGTTTCGCCATCAAACGACCGGGAAGTTAATGTAAGGACCGCCGCGGCTATAACCCCTTGTTTCATCATGGAAAAAAAAGGAAACCAAATCAACATCGAGCTTTCGGCCGAAGTCGCACAGGGCACCTACTCCAATTTGGCCGTCATTTCTCACTCCACTTCCGAGTTTGTTTTCGACTTCATCCGTGTCATGCCGGGTGCGCCCAAAGCCCAGGTCATGTCGCGTATCATCATGACCCCGGAACATGCCAAGCGTCTGCTGTTTGCCCTGCAAGACAACATCGCCAAGTACGAACAGCAACACGGCAAGATAGACATGCCCGAAAAGCGCTACGTTCCCCCCACTCCCATGGGCTTTGGCGGTGGCGAAGCATAAGCCAGACCGATGCCAAAAATGTCGTTGTTTATGGAGCACATGCAGTACATGCGCCGCTGCCTGCAACTGGCCGGAATGGGAATGAGTCACGTAGCCCCCGACCCGATGGTGGGAGCCGTCGTTGTGTGCGATGGCACAGTCGTGGGTGAGGGTTACCACCGCCGCTTCGGCGAGCCGCATGCCGAGCCCAATGCCATCAACTCGGTGGCCGACAAAAGTCTTCTGTCCCGCTCCACCCTCTACGTCAGTCTCGAGCCCTGCTCGCATTATGGCAAGACGCCGCCTTGCGCCGACCTGATTGTCGCCTGCGGCATCCCCCGGGTGATCGTCGGCATGGTCGACCCCAATCCTCAGGTGGCGGGAAGAGGCGTGCGCAAACTCCAAGACGCCGGCATCGAGGTGACGGTGGGTGTGATGGAGAACGAATGCCGGGAGCTGAACAAACATTTCATCACCTTTCACGAACAGCATCGCCCCTACGTATTTCTCAAATGGGCACAAACTGCCGATGGCTTCATCGACCGCCTGCGCAACGACGCCCACACGCCCCCCTTGTCTATCTCCAACGAGTTGACTCGCCTGCTCACTCACCGCGAACGCGCCGCTCACCAGGCCATTTTGGTGGGAGGAGGCACAGCCACACTCGACAATCCCTCGCTCACTTTGCGCCATTGGCACGGCCGCACCCCCACCAGGTTCATCATCGACCCCGTCGGTTGCGTACACGAAGGGATGCGGCTGTGTGACAGCACGGCACAAACCGTGATCTACACCACCGAGGCGCATAAAAGACATCACAAGCCGAACGTGGAGTGCGTCACCACAGATTTTGACCGACCCGGAACGCTGAGACGCATCCTTCAGGACATGTACGAACGAGGCATCAACTCCCTCATGGTCGAGGGGGGAGGTTACACGCTTGAAGAGTTCATCGGCAACAATCTGTGGGACGAAGCCCGCATCGAGCTTGCCCCCCTGCGCATCGGACAAGGCAAGCCCGCACCGAGACTGCCCGGTACGCCCGTCAGCATACAAAACTACCAAGGCCACATCTGCTACCGTTATCGCAACACGGCAAGCATGCCTCCGGGCGAACAATTCCACCCCACCAGCCCCCGCACCCAATGAAACTCTACCTCGTTCCTACCCCCGTAGGCAACCTTGAAGACATGACCTTCCGCGCGGTGCGTGTTCTGAAAGAAGTCGACCAAATCTTAGCCGAAGACACACGCACCAGCTCCGTGTTGCTCCATCATTACGGCATCACAACCCCCGTACATCCGCACCACAAGTTCAACGAACACCGCACGGTATCTGCCGTCGTGTCGCAAATCAAGAGCGGCATGGTCACTGCCCTCATCACCGATGCCGGCACCCCGGGCATCTCCGATCCCGGCTTCCTGTTGGTGCGCGCCTGCGTGGCGGAGGGCATCGACGTGGAATGCCTGCCCGGTGCCACCGCCTTTGTACCGGCAATAGTGAACTCGGGGCTGCCCTGCGACCGCTTCTATTTCGAGGGATTCCTGCCACAAAAAAAAGGGAGGCAAAGCAAAATCGACGAACTGGCCAAGCAGACCTGCACCATGATACTCTACGAATCGCCCTACCGCGTGGTCAAAACCCTCGCCCAATTGGCAGCAAGCCTCGGCTGCGACCGGCAGGCCTCCGTGTCACGCGAGATTTCCAAGATGCACGAAGAAACCGTGCGCGGCACTTTGGGCAGCCTGACCGAACACTTCACCACACACCCTCCGAAAGGCGAATTCGTCATCGTCGTTGCCGGGAGACCCTCGAAGGCTTCCAAAGCATCCGCCGGAAGGGGGATGATATAAGAAAATTCTCTTTTGAATTGCGTTTTTTTCTTATCTCGCAAGAGTATTTCCGGCTATTTATTGTGAGGTAAAAAATCATGTTGTATTTTTACGCGCCAAAGAGCGGACTTTTCCACTTTTCAAATCAAAACGGTCGTATTATGAAACCTTTCGTCTATCCGGTGCTTGTGGCAATTATGATGTTTGCCTTGTGCTCGTGCGAGTATGAATCGCCCAAATACAAAGCGTTGAGGGCTCAAACCGATTCCATTTCCGCAGTCAACCTGTCGCTGACCCAAGACATAGGGGAATATCACCACGCCTTCGACTACATAGGCAAGAGTATCGAACAGATAACTAACGAGCAAGTAGCCCACGTGTTGCACATCAAGACCAAGCTGAGCGAAGAGAGCAATGCCCTGATCAACGATAATATAGACAAGCTCAACACGTTGCTCAACACGTTGATACAAAGCCATCAGGAAGAAATTGACAAGCTGAAGCGTCAGGTGAGGCGCAACGCCTTCAGAGCCGCGGAGCTGCAACGCGAGGTTGACCGCATCAACATCCTTATAGCAGAAGAATGTGCCAAGACAGACAGCTTGCAAGGCGAAGTGGCCGCCAAAGAAGCCGAGATACTCAGACTTGACGGCGAGCTGATGGCACTGCAGGAAGAGCTCTTGGTCACAAAGGCGGAACTCAACGCGCAAAAAGAACTGGCGGAGAAATACGCCGAAGAACTGTTCACCGGCTACTACATAGCGGGGAAAAAGTCGGAATTGAAACGAAAGAACGTACTGGCCGGCGGCGGAAATGCGATCCTTTTCCCCAAAGGTGCCAATAAAAACATTTTCACCAAAGTCAATATTCTAGAGACCACCACCATCCCCTTGCCTGACGACATCAAAGGGAAAGTGCTCTCGAGCCATCCGCAATCGTCTTACAAGTTGGTCGCAGGGAAAGACGGGAAGGTGTTGGAGATACTCAACCCCGAAAAGTTCTGGAGCGTCACCAACTACCTTGTCATCTACTAAAACGGAAGGGAGCCCGGCGGCTCGTGTCACAAAGGGGCGCAGGCTGCCACACAAAGCCGCGCATTATGGTCTACAAACACGTGTTTTTCGATTTGGACGATACCCTTTGGGACTTTCAAACCAACGCAAAAAACTCCCTGCACACCACCTACGACCAACTCCATCTGGCGCGCTTTTTCTCCTCTTTCGATGATTTTTTCCGGCTCTATACGCAGAAGAACAACGAACTGTGGGACTTGTACGGGGCAAACAAAATCACAAAAGATTTCCTGAAAGCCGAGCGTTTCCGCTATCCGCTCAGGCAGGTCGGAGCAGAGCCCTGTGAGGTGTTGGCCGGGCAGATAGGGGAGAGCTATTTAGACTTGCTCCCCACCCGCACGAAGCTCGTGACACACGCCAAGGAGCTGCTCGACTACCTGCACGAGAAATACACGCTGAGCATCGTCTCCAACGGATTTGTGGAAGTGCAGCGACAAAAAATCAGAAACAGTGGGATAGCGGGCTACTTTGCACAGGTGGTGCTGTCAGAGGAAGCGGGTGCGCTGAAGCCCGACAAGCGCATCTTCGACTACGCCCTGAGGCTGAATCGAGCCCGCCCCGAGGAAACAATCATGATAGGCGACCGCTACCCGGCCGACATCGTCGGGGCACAAAATGCCGGAATAGACCAACTGTATTTCAACCGCCAAGGCCGCGCGCTCACACCCGATGAGAGGGCTACTTACACGGTCAGCTCACTCGACGAAGTGTTCGGGCTGTTGTAAAGCAAAAAGAGCCCTCGGCAAAAAATCAGCCGAGCAACACGGTTTTCATTACTAAAGTTTCGAGGCTTCTCTTGCGTCGTAACGCGCCGGAAGAGGGTCTGCAAGGGGAAGTCCGACGTGTTGCCGGGGCTTTGACATGCGAAAGCACTCAATCCAATTTCAAGACAGCAAGGAATGCTTTTTGCGGCACTTCCACCGAGCCGATTTGTTTCATGCGCTTTTTCCCGCGTTTTTGTTTTTCCAACAGCTTGCGTTTTCGCGTGATGTCGCCGCCGTAACATTTTGCCGTCACGTCTTTACGCACCGCCTTGATGGTCTCTCGGGCGATGATTTTCGTTCCGATGGCTGCCTGCACGGCGATGTCGAACTGTTGTCGGGGGATCAGCTCCTTGAGTTTTTCGCACATGCGCCGTCCGAGCGGCATGGCGTTGTCGAAGTGAATGAGCGAAGAAAGGGCATCCACCGGCTCGCCGTTCAGCAGGATGTCGAGTTTTATCAGTTTGGAAGTCCGGTAGCCGTTCATGTGATAGTCGAACGAGGCATACCCTTTGGATATGCTTTTCAGCTTGTCGTAGAAGTCGAACACGATTTCTCCCAGTGGCATGTCAAAGGTCAGCTCCATGCGGTTGCCCGATATGTAGTCTTGTTTGACCAGTTCGCCGCGTTTGCCCAGACAGAGTGTCATGATTGACCCGATGTATTCCGTGCGTGTGATGATGGAGGCTCTGATGTAGGGTTCTTCGATGTGATCGATGAGCAACACATCGGGCAGCCCCGAGGGATTGTGCACCTCCATGATGTCGCCCTTTTTCGTGTGTACCTTGTACGACACGTTGGGCACGGTGGTGATGACGTTCATGTCGAACTCGCGGTCGAGCCTTTCTTGCACGATTTCCATGTGTAACATTCCCAAGAATCCACACCTGAAGCCGAATCCCAACGCCACCGACGATTCCGGTTCGAAGGTAAGTGAGGCGTCGTTCAGCTGCAGTTTTTCTATGGCGGCACGCAGGTTTTCAAAATCTTCCGTGTCGATGGGGTAGACACCGGCAAAAACCATCGGCTTGACTTCTTCGAAGCCGTCGATGGCCGTAAGGGCCGGGGTCTTCACGTGCGTAATGGTGTCGCCCACCTTCACTTCGCGCGATGTCTTGATGCCTGAAATGATATATCCCACGTTGCCTGCGCTCAAACAGGGTTGCGGCACCATGTCGAGTTTCAGTATGCCGATTTCATCGGCGTCATATTCTTTTCCCGTGGCAATGAACTTTACCAGATCGCCTTTTCGTACCGTGCCGTTCACTATTTTGAAATAGGCAATGATGCCTCGAAATGCGTTGAACACCGAGTCGAAGATGAGGCATTGCAGGGGTGCGTTGGGGTCGCCGTCCGGTGCGGGGATGCGCTCGACGATGGCCTGAAGTATTTCTTCCACCCCCATGCCTGTTTTCCCGCTGGCGCGGATGATGTCTTGCGGTTGGCAGCCCAACAGGTCCACAATTTGTGTCTCCACCTCCTCGGGCATGGCGTTGTCCATGTCCATCTTGTTCATCACCGGGATGATTTCCAAATCATGTTCGATAGCCATGTAGAGGTTCGATATGGTCTGTGCCTGAATGCCTTGTGTCGCATCGACGATAAGCAGGGCGCCCTCGCAGGCGGCTATGGAGCGTGACACCTCGTAGGAGAAGTCCACGTGTCCCGGTGTGTCGATCAGGTTTAGTACATACTCCTGCCCGCCGAGTTGGTAGTTCATCTGAATGGCATGACTCTTGATGGTGATTCCCCTTTCGCGTTCCAAATCCATGTCGTCGAGCACCTGTGCCTGCAGGTCTTTCTCCGCGACGGTTTTCGTGTGTTCCAACAGGCGGTCGGCCAGCGTGCTTTTGCCGTGATCGATATGGGCGATGATGCAAAAATTCCGTATGTTTTCCTTCATTGTTTTCCGGCTGTTTCAATGCGGGGAGACAAAGGTAGCGAAAAAAGTGAGACGCGGGACACGGGCGGGGTGGCAAATTCTCCGTAATGTGTTTGTTTTCTGTTTCGTCTGTTTTTTGAGCATACGTCACCCGAAGTGTCGCCGAAGGCAGCGATTTTTCCCTTTGCTACACCCTTCCGGCGGATGCTTAGGAAAATTTTGCCGGGTAAGTACGCAATACTTCGTGCTTACGCGCCGCGAGCTGCGTACTAACGCAGCAAAAATTGTGTTAGTACGCAGGAGAGGGTGGATTTCAAGGAGTTCTGACGGAGTGTCTGGCTCGTTTTTATGGAGGCCGGCACAAGAAAAAAGGGAAAACCCGGCCGGGCTTTCCCTTTTTTCGAACGCTTCCGTCGGCGGTCTGCCGGGAAGGTGTTTTAATAGGCGTGTTCGTCTTCCAACTCTTCGCTATGGAGTTTCTTGTTGTTGATGCTTCGCCAGGCATAGAAGATGTAGGCCAGCACGAAGGGCACGAGTATGGACACATAGGCCATCACCCTGAGAGTAAAGAGACTGGAGCAGCTGTTGGCTAAGGTCAATGAGCTTTGCAGGTCGCTTGTCGAGGGATAATAGGCTGTGTTGTTGTAGCCCGCAAGCAGGAAGAGTGAGAGCACCGTGACCACCGTGCCCACGCCGGTAAACCAGATGCCTTTGTCGAAGGTCGGCTTCCACAACGTGCGCACAATGCCCCATAACACGGCGAGCACACCCGCAAGGAAGAGAACCAACACGAGCGGCATTTCTATCAGATTGGTGAAATACTTGTAGGGTTCCATGTAAACCATGCCCGTTTCGGGGTCGACGGCAAAGCCTTCTGCCAACATGGTGCGCACCACAAAGGCGAGGAAGAACACCAGGAACAGCCCCGTGTTTGCCCACAGGGCGCGGCGACAACGTGCCACCAAATCGTCATGGTTGATGTTGTTGATAAAATAGAGCAGCCCCAAGACGCGCGCAAGGAAGAATACGGCCAAGCCCAATATCACGTTCCACACATTGAGCAAAGCCTCCAAACCACGTCCTGCACTCTCCCAGCGGCTGATTACGGGCATCAGGGTGTCGCCCATGCTTCCCTTGTCGACATAAAATCCCGACCCGGTGAAGAAGGTGGCCACCGCTCCACCCAGCAGCAGGGGACCCATCACCCCGTTGATCACAAGGAAAATGCGATAGGTGTTCGTTCCAAGCAGGTTGCCGGCCTTTGACTGGAATTCGTAGCTGACCGCCTGCAGCACAAAACTGAAAAGGATAAGCATCCAAAGCCAGTAAGCGCCTCCGAAGCTGGTGCTGTAGAACAGGGGGAAAGATGCAAAAAACGCTCCTCCGAAGGTTACCAAGGTGGTAAAGGTGAATTCCCATTTCCTCCCCGTGGAGTTGATGATGAGCTTGCGCTCTTCTTCCGTCTTCCCCACACAGAATACCAACGAATTACCGCCTTGCACAAAAAGCAGGAATACCAAGATGCCTCCCAGAAGGGAGATCACAAACCACCAATAATGTTGCAGAAAAATATAAGGATCCATTGTACGTAGTTTTAGTTGTGATAGGATAGTGTGTTATATACTTCAACGCGTGGCACTTCACGCTTCTGGCCCTTTGCGAATCGCTTTCAACATGATGCCTACCTCGGCTATCAACAAGACGGTGAAGAGCAACAGGAAGAGGAAGAAGGTGGTCTGCACCGAGCCTACCTCTATTTTCGATACGGAAGCGTAGGTGGGCAGCATGTCTTGTATGGTCCACGGCTGACGGCCGCATTCGGCCACCGCCCAACCGGCCTGCCCGGCCAAATAGGCCAACGGAATGGTGATGAATGCCACCCAGTGCATCCAACGCATCTCGGCGAGGTCTTTTTTGTAGACAAAGAACAATACGGCGGCAAAGAACAGGATGAAATATCCTCCCAGTATCACCATCAGGCGGAACATGTAGAAGGTGAGAGGCACATTGGGCACCAATTCACCGGGGTCTTTTATGTAACCATAACCGAAATATTGGATGTTTTCTCTCAAAACTATTTCGGCTTCTTCGGCTCGCGCATCGTCACCGGCGGCACGGGCTTCGCGATAGTCGGCGAAAGCGGCGATGGCCTGCTGCCCCCGCTCTATCTTTTCTTGAGCCGAAAGCGCCACGGTGCCATCTTTCTGTATGTAGCCTCCTTCAAGCAAGTCATTGATGCCCGGCACGAAGGCATCGAAGTCACGCTCGGCCAAGAAGGAAAGCATCTTGGGAATCTCCATGCGGAAGAGGAACGGGTCTACTCCGTCGTCGGGGGCTTCTTTGGCGGGATTCAGCAAGCCGAAAGCCACCAGCCCCGCACCCTCTTTACCCTCGTAGTAGCCCTCCATGGCCGCTAACTTCATGGGCTGTGTCTGCGCCACTTGATAGCCTGAGCCGTCGCCTGTCACCACCGAAAGGCAGGCGGCCAGCAAGCCAAACCAGGCGGCCACTTTAATGCTCGAAATGGCAAAGGGTTTGTCGCGCTTCTTCAGCAGAAACCAACAGCTCACCCCTACGACAAACACCGCACCAAGCACCCAGCCTGACAGCACGGTGTGGAAAAACTTGTTGACCGCCGTGGGCGAAAAGGCCACAGCCAAAAAATCAACCATTTCGTTGCGTGCCGTGTCAGGGTTGAACTCCATGCCTACAGGATTCTGCATCCAGGAGTTGGCCACTAATATCCACCAGGCGGAAATCGTTGCTCCTATGCCCGTCAGCCAGGTGGAGGCCAAGTGGAAGCGTTTGCTCACTTTATCCCACCCGAAAAACATCACGGCGATGAAGGTAGCCTCCATGAAAAAGGCTACGATGCCCTCGATGGCTAACGGCGCACCGAAAATGTCGCCGACAAACCAGCTGTAGTTGCTCCAATTGGTTCCGAATTCGAATTCCAATATCAAGCCGGTGGCCACACCAACGGCGAAGTTGATCCCGAAAATCTTCATCCAGAACTTGGCAGCACGTTTCCAAAAGTCATCACCGGTACGGTAGTAGGCCGTCTCCATGATACCCATGATGACTGCCAGCCCCAATGTGAGCGGCACAAAAATCCAATGGTAGATGGCCGTCAGAGCGAACTGCGCCCTCGACCAATCAATCAACGAAGTGTCAATGTTTAACAGCATGTCTTGACGTATTAAAGGGTTAGTAATTAAGTTCAAAGCAACAACACCCGGCCATCGCCTCCTGCGGGGTCATTCTTCTTCAAAAGTGGCGGGTGCTTCAGCCCGGTGGATTAGTTCGAGACTCACGTAGTCTTCCTTGGTGGTATGTGTGGTTGCCGTTTTTAAAAAGTTGGGGAAAAAGAACACACGCAACACACAAAACATGATAAAAAGCTTGACAAGGATGATGATCCACAAGCTCCTGCCCCATGTCATGTTGCGGAAACCATTGACATAGAACTGCCAAATGCCTATCACTGCTTTTTTCATAGCCGACACAAACTTACTCTTGCGAAGATATATAATAATTTTTCAACAATCACTCTTTTGTATCGGTTATTTTTACATTAGAGTGTGTTTTTTTGCATGTTTACTCTGTAAATTCTTGCAATCGTTTGATTTATAATCTGTTTTGTCAAAAAGGAAAATCGCATTTCACGTCAAAAACAAGTAATAATATCCCC
>CAYPFZ010000045.1:0-10682 GCA_964410225.1 uncultured Paludibacter sp. | reverse complement strand
CCTTCGAACAAGCTGTCTTGAAGGCTATTTGGGCACATATTTCAAACGACAACTGATCGGAGTCAACGGGGTGGAAAGAGCCGTCAAGCAGGGTCACTTTCAATTTTTCAAGCGGGAAGCCTGCCAAAACACCATTGCGCATAGCCATCTGGAACCCTTTCTGGACAGAAGGGATATACTCCTTGGGCACGTTGCCTCCTTTGACCACATCGACAAATTGCAAATCGCCTTCAAAATCGGGATCGGTAGGCTCAACACGCACGATAATATCTGCAAATTTTCCGCGGCCACCCGTCTGTTTCTTGTATACTTCGCGTATTTCCACCGATCGGGTGATGGCTTCACGATAGGACACTTGCGGACGTCCTTGGTTGCATTCCACTTTGAACTCGCGTTTCAAACGGTCAATGATGATCTCCAGGTGGAGTTCACCCATGCCACTAATGACCGTTTGTCCGGTTTGTTCATCGGTACGAACCGTAAAAGTCGGGTCTTCCTCAGCCAATTTGGCCAATCCGACACCCAATTTATCAAGGTCTTTCTGGGTCTTGGGTTCCACAGCGATACCGATTACCGGAGCGGGGAAGTCCATAGCTTCCAACACGATGGGGTTGTGTTCGTCGCAAAGCGTGTCGCCCGTACGAATGTCCTTAAAGCCTACACCTGCACCGATGTCACCGGCTCCAATACATTCCACCGGGTTTTGCTTGTTGGAGTGCATTTGGAAAATACGCGAGATGCGCTCCCGCTTTCCCGAACGGGGATTGTAGACATAAGAGCCTGCTTCCAATTTGCCTGAATAGACGCGGAAGAAACAAAGACGCCCCACGTAGGGATCTGTGGCAATTTTGAAGGCCAAGGCGCAGAGAGGTTCTTTCTCTGTGGGGTGACGATCGACCTCCACTGTTTCGTCGCGGGGGTCTTTCCCGACGATTTCGGGCGTGTCAAGCGGACTGGGGAGGTAGGCGCAAACTGCATCAAGCATGGTCTGCACCCCCTTGTTCTTGAAAGACGAACCGCAAATCATCGGGTTAATTTCCATCGAGAGAGTCGCCTTACGTATGGCGCGCTTGATTTCTTCTTCGGTAATGGACGACGGATCGTCAAAATATTTTTCCATCACCACTTCATCGTGTTCTGCCACGATTTCAAGCATCCGTTCGCGCCATTCCCGGGCTTCGTCAAGCAGTTCGGCCGGGATGTCCTCCACACTGTATTCTGCCCCCATCGTTTCGTCATGCCAGAATATGGCTTTCATCTTGATAAGATCCACCACACCCTTGAAGTTTTCTTCCGCACCGATGGGGATTTGAATGGGGCAAGGATTGGAGCCGAGCACTTCGCGCACTTGGCGCACAACCTCAAAGAAGTCGGCACCCGAGCGATCCATTTTGTTCACGTAGCCAATGCGCGGCACATTGTATTTATCGGCTTGCCGCCACACCGTCTCCGACTGAGGTTCCACGCCACCCACGGCACAGAAGGTGGCCACCGCACCATCGAGGATGCGCAACGAACGTTCTACTTCTACCGTAAAGTCAACGTGTCCCGGGGTGTCAATGAGGTTGATTTTGTATTTACTGCCCGAATAATTCCAATACGTCGTAGTTGCAGCCGACGTAATGGTGATGCCGCGCTCCTGCTCCTGTTCCATCCAGTCCATGGTGGCAGCACCGTCGTGCACCTCACCTATCTTGTGGGTCAGGCCGGTGTAGAACAAGATGCGCTCGGAGGTCGTCGTCTTACCCGCATCGATATGCGCCATGATACCGATGTTGCGCGTAAATTTCAAATCAGTCTCTGTCATTTGACCTTATATATCCCTTTTTTCTTTCTGAAGCCGGTTAGAATTTAAAGTAGGCGAACGCACGGTTGGCTTCGGCCATGCGGTGCATGTCTTCTTTACGCTTGAATGCACCGCCTTGGTTGTTATACGCATCCACAATCTCGGCGGCCAATTTATCGGCCATCGAGCGCCCGCCGCGTTTGCGGGCATACGTAATAAGATTTTTCATCGAGATGGACTCCTTGCGGTCCGGGCGAATTTCTGTGGGGACTTGGAAGGTTGCACCACCAATACGGCGCGATTTCACTTCTACCAACGGGGTGATATTCTCGAGTGATTTCTTCCAAATTTCAAGGGGAGATTTTTCTTCGTTCGGCAGTTTGTTCTTCACGATTTCCAACGAAGAATAGAAAATATCAAAAGCAATCGATTTCTTGCCGTCATACATCAGGTGGTTCACAAACTTGGTAACCATCGATTCGTTGAAAACAGGATCCGGCAATACGACCCGTTTTTTCGGTTTTGCTTTTCTCATTTTTTCAGTAAAATAGTTTTTGTTTTGGTTGCTTTATGTATGCTTCAACGGCTCCTCCGAACCATTTACTCAACCCATCACCGGGCACCTAAACTCAAACAGCCTGGCTCCGACTCCGGATTTGAATTCCGTCTTGCCGAGCCAATGATTGCATCAACATCCTTATTTCTTTTTGGCAGCGGTCTTGCCGGCTTTCGGGCGTTTGGCCCCGTATTTTGAGCGGCGTTGCAGACGACCATTCACCCCGGCGGTATCCAAGGTGCCACGAACGATGTGGTAACGGACGCCCGGAAGGTCTTTCACACGACCGCCACGCACCAAGACGATGGAGTGTTCCTGCAAGTTGTGCCCTTCGCCCGGAATGTAAGCATTTACTTCCTTCTGGTTGGTCAGCTTCACACGAGCCACCTTGCGCATGGCCGAGTTGGGCTTTTTAGGGGTCGTCGTGTACACGCGAAGGCAAACACCACGACGCTGAGGGCAAGAATCCAACGAGGGAGACTTGCTCTTGACCACGAGTTCGGATCTACCTTTTCTGACTAATTGCTGGATCGTAGGCATTTTTAAATCTTGATTTATACTTGATTACTCATTTACAACCCACTTTGGTTTTTGTCCAAAACGGCTTGCAAAGATAGTTCTTTTTTTCTAACCAACAACATCCCGAGACTGGCAAAACGTTCTCTTTTTTCTTTTTTTGATTTGATGCCCCCAAAAAACGAGCCAGGATGTATCCTACCTGTTTTGTTCGAGCAACAGTGTTTTGCTCGGCCGGTCGCAAACTTCGTCAGGACCGTAATACTGGATGGGGCCGGGATAGATGTAGCTGAAGGTTTCGTCAGCCCAGCTTTCACGGTGCTTCTCAAAATACTTGAAAGGTGCACCGTCGAGACGCACGAGGGCTTTTTGAATGACGGGTTTCATCTTGCCGTGCCGACGTTCCATGTTCATCATCATGGTGATGGGCACGCCGCCGGCTATCCATTCGTCGGCGGGAGCTGTCAGATTGCGCACCGACGACATGTAGCCCGTCTTCCCCTCTGAGATAAGGATGGAGGCCGTATAGCCTAAAGAATAAGTATAGTCGGCATCGAAATTGGACGGGAAGGCGCAACGACCTTCGTAGCCGAAAAAGTGGCTCATGGGCGAGAACTTGCCTTTGTAAATGCCGTCGGCCTTGAGTTGGGAGAGCCGCTTGGCTACCATCTCGATAAGGAGCTTTTCGGTCTCGATGAGTGACACCTGCACATTGCCGTGGGGATCGCGGTCGAGGGTGAGTTGACGGGCAATGTCTTGGGGCAGGTCGCCGTAGACCCGGCTGCTTTCGGGCGAGAGCAGACCCTTGACATACCGGCTTTTTTCGTCGTCGGTTTCGAGGGCATTGAAGTCGCCGTTGTGAGCCAGCAGGTCGTTGAGCTCGATGATGAGGCGCTTCATGGCGGGAATGAATTCTATCAATCCTTCGGGAATGAGCACCGTGCCAAAATTCAACCCGGCATCGGCACGTTTGACAATCACGCTGACAATCTGCTCGACAATATCATTGAGTGTCATGTTTTTGGCCTCCACTTCCTCGGAAATGACGCATATATTGGGTTGGCAGAGCAAGGCACACTCAAGGGCTATGTGCGAGGCCGAGCGACCCATCAGGCGAATAAAGTGCCAGTATTTCTTGGCAGAATTGGCGTCGCGCTGGATGTTGCCAATGAGTTCTGAGTAGACCTTACAGGCCGTGTCGAAACCGAACGAAGTCTCGATCACTTCGTTTTTCAAGTCGCCGTCGATAGTCTTGGGGCAGCCTATCACCCGAATGTCATAGCCTTTCTGTTGGTAATATTCAGCCAATACGCAGGCGTTGGTGTTCGAGTCGTCACCACCGATAATCACGATGGCTTTGATGTCGAGTCGGCGGCATATCTCGGCTCCTTTTTCGTATTGTTCGACTTCTTCGAGCTTGGTACGTCCCGACCCGATGATGTCGAAACCGCCGGTGTTGCGGTATTCATCTATCAGCTTTCCAGTGATTTCCATATACTTATGGTCAACAAGACCGCCCGGACCACCGAGAAAACCGTAGAGTTTGCTTTCGGGATTGAGGGTCTTGAGGCCGTCGTAGAGACCGGAAATCACATTGTGCCCACCGGGGGCTTGACCGCCGGAGAGTATCACGCCCACATTGACGGCAGGATGGGGCTTGGCTTCACCCGGCTCGAAGGTGATAATCGGCATCCCATAGGTATGGGGAAACAGTTGCTTGATGTCGTCCCGGTCGGCCACCGACTGCGTGGAAGCGCCTTCCTTCAGCGCAACGCAAGTTTTCAGCACCGCCGGCATTTTCGGCTTGTAGCTGCTCCGTGCCACCTGCAAGGGGCTTTTTGCCATTCGTTCCATGTCTTGAATAATTGTGTGTTGAATATCTTATCGTTCTCACCGCAAAATTAGTTCTTTTTTTCTCGGGAAATAATAAAGAAGAGGCGCGGATTATTACCAAAATGTTAATCTTTGTTCTGCTTCAAAATAAAACAAGCAAAAGGCTTGCATGGACAAAAAAAGAACCTTATCTTCGCGGCGTGTTTTTCATGGTATTAGATTTAAGGTTAATGGAAGATTGGGTTGTCGTGATGACAACCTTTCTTTTTTTTACGCAGTCGCGAAGAGTCGCGGCCTCTGCTTTTGCTCATACGAGGCCGTAGCGTGTCCCGCCCGGTTGATTCCTCGTTTTTTCTTCTTTGTTTTCCCCTTCTCCTGCGTACTTACCCGGCTCGCGCTGCGTAAGCACGTAGCAAAAACTGCGTACTTATCCGGCAAAAATTCCGTAAGCACGCAGCAGAAGAAGAAAAACAGCGTTCAACTACAGGATTTTACAGAAGAGATTCCCCCCTCCTGCCTGACTCAGGATTTGGGGAGCATTGTGACAATGGGCACGAGCATTTCCTCCATGGAGATGCCGCCGTGTTGGAAGGTATTCCGATAGTAGTTCACGTAGTGGTTGTAGTTGTTTGGATAGGCAAAAAAATCGTCGTTGCAGGCGAAGATATAAGATGAGCTGACGTTGGGGCTGGGAAGTCCCACCCGGGAGGGATTAGACACTTCGAACACTTCCTTGCGGTTGTACGCCAAACTTTTCCCCACCTTATAACGAAGGTTGACATTGGTCTTGCGGTCGCCTACGACTTTGATGGGATTTCTTACCTGTATGGTTCCGTGGTCGGTGGTAAGCATCACCTTGAACCCCTTGCTCGAAAGTGCTTTAAAAAGCTCATAGGTGGACGAATGCCTGAACCACGAGAGGGTGAGCGAGCGATAGGCTTCGGCGTCGTTGGCCAGTTCGCGCATCATCTTCGAGTCGGTGCGGGCGTGTGACAGCATGTCGATAAAGTTGAGCACACACACATTCAACTGTTTGTTATCCAAGCGTGGCAGCTGGGCTACCAGTTGTTCACAGGCCACCGAGTCGTTGATTTTGTGGTAAGAAATGGTGTAATCTTTACGAAAACGATGAATTTGCGTCTTGAGCAGTTCTTTTTCGTACCTGTTTTTCCATTCGTCTTCTTCTTCGTCTACCCACAAATCGGGGAACATTTTCTGTATCTGCAGGGGCAACAAACCGGCAAAGATGGCGTTGCGGGCATATTGAGTCACCGTGGGGAGGATGCTGCAATAAAGTTCCTCTTCTTCAATCAAAAAAAACTGCCCCAGCATTTCCCTTATCATGCGGAACTGGTCGTAGCGGAAGTTGTCAACGATGACAAAGAACACTTTCTCTCCTCGGTCGAGCACGGGGAATACCTTCCGCCTGAGCAGGTCGTGGCTCATGAGGGGGCGGCTGTCTGGCTGATCGAACCAGCCGAAATAATGTTTCTTGATGAATTTGGCAAAGGTGCTGTTGGCCTCGTCCTTTTGCATCCGGAGCATCTCGCCCATGTTGTTGTCGGCCTCTGCCAATTCGAGTTCCCAGTAGACTAATCGTTTGTACACGTCTACCCAATCGTCGTAGGTGAGCGAGTCACTGATTTGCATGCCGATGTCCCCAAATTCCGAGCGATAGGTGGAAGTCGCGTGCTCGGTCACTATTGCTTTTTTATGAATGTTTTTTTTGAGCGTCATGAGTATTTGGCTGGGGTTGACCGGCTTGGTGAGGTAATCGGCGATCTTGTTCCCGATAGCCATATCCATGATGTTCTCTTCTTCGTTCTTGGTAATCATCACCACCGGCACGTCGGGACTCAACTCTTTTATCCATGCCAAAGTTTCCAAGCCACTCAATCCCGGCATATTCTCGTCGAGAAATATGATGTCGAATTTCTCCTGCCTTATTATATCGATCGCGTCACTTCCGTTGGTGGCGGTGAGCACTTCGTAATTTTTCCCCTCCAAAAACAAGATGTAGGGAGTCAATAAATCCATCTCGTCATCAACCCAAAGTATTCTATCTTTTTTCATAAAACCGGTCGCTTTAAAAGGTCATTTCATATAGAATTCCTGCATAAACTTGGAGTAGACGCTCAAAGCATCATTTTGTTTCAGGACGTTGAGATTGCGCTGCGTGATAAAGAGGTTGCGGTAGTTGCAGCCCTTCAGAGCCTCGAACAAGGTCTTTTCTTTGACCGCACGCAGCAAGTATGATTTGGCCATATTTGCGTCACCAAAGCTGCCTATGAGTATCACCTGATGCCCGCCGCCGGCTTCCATTGAGACACTGAGGTTGAGCATGGAGTAATTCTGAGCGTTGTAGGCATCCACGTCGGTCCGGAAACGGGCAAAATCGGGTGTGCCTGACAATACGTACAACGCCACAAAATGCGGATGGTCGGGCTGATAGGCAAACAAGCCCTGGTACAAATCGAGTTCTTCCTCCTCAAGCAGTTCTTGCGCTTCGGGATAATCGAGGACAGGCGGAGGCGACATTTCATCGGGCTGAGACAGCGTGTCGGCGGGTTCATCAGGGAGAGATGCATACAAGGAGTCGCTCGCCTCATTCTGTCCGATGGGCAGTTCGCCAGCACTCAACATTGCCTCCGAATCAGCTTCCGGTTCCGTTGGCGGGGAAGCAGGAGGCGCAACAGGGGGCACTCCCCGCTGCACGGGAGCCGCCTCTATACGGATGCTCGCATCCCCCAAAACGGTAGCTTGGAACACGAGGTATGTATCCAATCCGAGGACGCGCAACAACGAGAAGTTTTCTTCCGAAATGATGATTTCCTCCATACCCAGCCGGAGGAACAGCTCGCTGAGCGTTAAGTCTTTGTTGACAGAAGCCAAATACCATTTTGCCTCGTCATACGATTCGAAATTGGTCACGGAAAGCATCTGATACGTGTCGTCCCAAGGATTCAGCACCATGTCGAATTCTTTTATCATGAAGCGCGTAAAGTTGTAGGCAGCCATTTGGTACATAAGTATGTACATGTCTTGCTGTTCTGCCGGACTGATAAACAACACGCGGTGCTTGCCCTGCTTGTCGTCGGAAAACACTTGCCCTTCCGGCACGGTGTCGGCCGCTTCCACGGCGGCTTTCAACTCGTCTTCACGGCGGGTGATGAGCGAACCATGCGAGGTGCCGGTCTGTGCTTCACGCCCCTGTCTTATCATTGCTGCGATGTCTTTGGCCATAGCGCTTACGTCGCTCTGCGGATAAGTCTCAACCAAACTGTCCAATGCCTCCTCGAAACAATCGGGTGTATCGGTTTTGCCGATGGTGAGAGCTTCGAGGAACAGGAATTTGGGCATAAGTTGCGAGAGGGGAAAGTTTTCGCGGGCATAATACACATTGTTTATTACCTCTCGAAAACGGTTGGCCGAGTAGGCGGCATAGGTAGCAGCATAGAGCGAGTCTTGTTGTTGTTGCATCCGGTTGAAGCGGGCAATGTAGTCGGGCTGCGAAAGTATCTGTGCATACTTCGAGTCGGGATAGTCGCTCAGTAACTTGGCTCGATAGATGTCGGCTGCTGCGTGATCGTCGCGCTTTGTTTCTATCAAATAGAGTTGGAAATAGGCATCGGGCACGCGCACTTCTTCCCCGAAGCGACGGATAAAGTCTTCATACGTGGACACGGCCATCGGCAGGTCGTTGAGTTTGTCTTTGTATATGGCTCCCATGCTTATGAGTGCATCGGCTATTTGTCTGTTCGACAATTCGATTTGCTCTGGAGTCGAAGGGATTTGCCTCAGGTAGTAATCAGGGTTTTTGTCGTCAGACAGGCCGCCTTGCACGCTGTCGCCTGCCAGGCTGTCGGTCGGAAGGGTGCTGTCAAGGCCGTCGCCCCATTCGTCGTTGGAAAAGAGGGAGGCCGACTTGTTCGAACGTCGCCAGTTGTCTTCCAGCTTGCGATTCCCCCAACGCTTCTGGAAGTCGGCTTTGCCTGTGCGCACCGTGTTGGCGTTGTAGAAGTACCATTTTGCGGCATCAGTCCCCGTCGGCCCTCCGATGGGCACAAAGCGGTTGGCTTCTTCCTCGGCGCGACGAGCTTCTTCTTCGGCCTTTTCCTGCGCCAAGCGTTCCTGCTCGATTTTGTCGGCTATCACCTTCTTGATTATCTCAAGTTGTTCTTCTTCCGACAATGTGGAGAGATATTGCAGGCTGTCTTGCAACACGACGGTCTCATAGGGTACGACCAATTCGCCCAGCACTTGAGCCAGTTTCGACACGCGGGCATAGTCGTCGTGTTCTGCCGTGATGATGCCCGACGCTTCGCCATAGGCCGGTTGTGCCTGCAGGTAGTCGCGACGCTCGTAAAACAGGTCGCCCATTGTGATGAGCACAACGGCCTTTTCCACCCCGTTGCGAGTACTGTTCTCGGCGGCAAGACGGTAGTTTTCTATGGCTTTAACCGTATCTCTGTTGTTCAGGTAAGTATTACCGATGGCGTAGTAAATCTGGTCAAGATATTCCCTGTTGTTACTGTTTTTTACCATCTTGCCCAACTCTTTCAACACTTTTTCCATGTTGTTGCCCGCCATAAGTTGCGCCCGGTTGATACGGGCGTTGAATGCCATCACGTAAGGGGGATTCGTCTTCAGCAAAGCGGTATAGTTGTCGATAGCTGCCCGGTGGTTGCCCGTAAGTTGATGAAGTTGTGCAAGGACAAAGGTAAAACGCTGCTTCATGGCTCTGTTGCGCTCGCGCGAGGCGAGTATTTCCACAAAAGGCAAAGCCTCGGCATAACGGTCTTGCTTAAGTAACAACACCGCGTTGGTCGAGGCAAACAAACCCACGCTCGTGGTACGCAAATCGTCTTGATTGACTTTGCCGAGCACTTGTTCTGCCTCATATATCCAGCCTAATTCGGCATAGGCGCGCGCTATCCACAGCTGACACTGTGCTACCAAATCCTTGTCGTCGGCATAAAAGCGAGAGATATAGGTAAACGTCCCTATCGAACCGAGGAAGTCGGCTTTATGGAATTCAGCCTTGGCCACCAACATCCAGGCGTCTTTGAGAGAAGTGTTGAACTCGCTCTGATCGTAGAACGCACGGTAGGAGGGGTCGTTCCATCTCTTCAAATCACGTTTCGGTTTTACCTTGATAGAGTGCAACTTGATGGCCTTGCGCCCTTTCTCTATGGCGCGATCCATGTTACCGGTGGCCGACGAAGCATTATCGTGGTTACTGATAGGATAAAGGGGAATGACAGAGGAATAGTCGTCCACATTGGCCTTGAGCATGTTCTGCAACCCCTCCTCATAGCTTTCAACGCCATTGAAAGCTATGTTGTATTTCGTGGTCAAGGAATGATAGTTGCGCCTCAACCACGTGTTTTTTCTTGTGGAACAAGCCGTCAACACCATCAAGACGGCAAACAACACCCATCCTTTACGTATCGTTCTCCTCCTGTTCATTTATACGGGCTACCAGTTTACAGGCAAGCAGGCGGCAGACATCACGATTGCGCCACCGATAACTATTTAACGGGCAAAGTTAATCAAAATTACCCGTCTATGGCTAACTTTGCTTTCTAAAAAACGATAAAGCCATGCTCGCACTTCTCATCATATTGGCGGTGACCGTCGCAGCCATAATGGTAGCCCGGTGGGTGTCTCAACGTACTGCCTCAGACGCGCCTCCGCCGGAAAAAGCAAACAGCGATTGCTGCGGTGCACACGCCGTGTGCGAAAGAGAAACCCTGCTTAACACAAGTAACCGGGTGGAATATTACGACGACGAGGAATTGGACGCGCTGAAAGATATCAACCCGGCGGACTACACCTCCGAACAGGCCGCCATGCTGGCCGACGTATTCTACACCTTGCAGGAAAAAGACGTGGCGGGTTGGCTGCGAAGTCTGCAAATGCGCCGCATCGAACTGCCCGAGAACCTGCGAGAGGAAGCTCTCCTCATCGTGCGAGAACGGCGCGAACAAC
>CAYPFZ010000044.1:0-11061 GCA_964410225.1 uncultured Paludibacter sp. | reverse complement strand
TCGGGCACGTTGCTGTCGTTCAGGTGTACGGTGAGCGTCCCTTCGTCGTTTTCCAAAAAGAAATCGGGCACGATGGTCGACATGGATTTTTCCAGGACATTTCCACCCCACGCGTTGCCGGGCTTAGGATTGAGGCGTACCACTTCGGCCACTACTTTCCTCATCGTCTCATCTTCGAGCGAGAGAGCCCTCATGATTTTGTCATAATGTTTGCGCGAAAAATCGTCGAACCAGTCGCGTATCACCGTCTTGGCTGTTTGTATCTCGGGCGAGGCCGGCTTGCGGTCAAGCTGCAGCAACAAGCAATCTTTCAAGTCGACGGCTCCCACTCCGGCGGGATCGAGTTGGCGGATAACCTCCACAACGCGGTGCATCTGCTCGTCGGTGATTTGTTCTCCCCGTTGAAACACGATGTCGTCCACCATGGCTTCGGGGGTGCGACGGAGATAACCGTCATCATCGATGTTGCCGATAACATATTCGGCCAACTCTTTTTCGTGCTCTGTCAGGTCTTGCAAGCCGAGTTGACCGAGTAGATATTCATGAAAGGTCACGCCCACCGAAAAAGGGATGTTGTCGCGTCTGTCGTCATCTTTCGACGCGTTGCTTATTCTCAGCTTGTAGTCGGGTATGTCGTCATCGGGCATGTATTCTTCCAAATCTATGTCCATGCTGTCGTTTCCTCCCTCCTCGTCGAGATAGTCGTCGGCAAAGACCTCGTCTGCTTGTTCGGTGGGTTCTGTTCCCTCCTCCAAAGCGGGATTCTCTTCCAACTCCTGCCTGATGCGTTCCTCCAACTCGAGCGTGGGGATTTCCAGCATCTTGATGACCTGTATCTGAGCAGGCGAGAGTTTTTGCTGTAACTTTTGCTGTAGCTGCTGTTTCAACATACGGGTAAAAACATCGGCGGCCGTGCCACGACACGGCAAAGGTACACAAAGACGGGCGCAGAGACAAAATAAAAGACAAAGAAGTTTACAGAATGGAGTCCCTGCCGAACATCCCTTTTTCTTGTCTTGATTCGACGAGTCAAGACAGAGAAAAATGCTTTGCAGGGGCACTTTCGGCGGGTGCTTTGGGAATTTTTGTTGCATACTAACGCGCCGGCACTGCGTACTACCCCGGCAAAATTTTCGTTAGTACGCAGCAGAAGGGGGTCATAGTACTTAAAAAATCAGCGGATAAGATAGGGAGGGGCGTTCACAGTCTATTCTGCATCCTACCGTCAGGGACGGATTCCGTTGGGGGTTCTACTGCATTTCTGCATTCGTGCCCACCGTAGAAAAACCGCTGTCGCGACAGGCGCTTTCCGGGAGATTTTAATATTTTTGCCTCCCGACAATGATAGCGTTCATTATCTGTTGTTTGTTGTTGTTCGTTTCGGTTAAAGAAAAATGTCATTCATGTCGAGCCAACCGTTGATATCCGTTATCGTGCCTGTCTACAACGTGAGCCGGTATATAGAGAAGTGCGTGGAAAGCATTCTTCAGCAAACTTGGCGGGACTTTGAGCTGATTATGGTGAACGACGGTTCGACCGATGATTCGGGACAGATTATCGATAGGTACGCTTTGGAAGACAGCAGGATAAGGGTTTCCCATAAAGAGAACGGCGGCGTGTCTTCTGCCAGGAATTGCGGCTTGTCGATGGTTCGGGGAGAATATGTAACGTTCATTGATGCCGATGATTGGGTTGCCCCCGAGCATTTACAGAACTTTATGAGCAAGGCGGCCGATTATGACTGGGTGATGCAAGGGATGGTCGGCTTAGACAAACAAGGGAAAACTGTAAATACATGGAAAGTCCCGCATCAGCTTCAGTCGCAAGACAGCGAGGAGGTCGACCGAATGCTTCCCCGGTTGCCGGCATTCGGATGGATTACGAACAAATTGTTCAACATGTCCATCATCAAACGGGCGGGGTTGCAGTTTCTCACCACCCTCCCCGTGCAAAGTGACCGGATATTCAATATCGAGTATAGCCGGCATGTCCGCTCTTTCGTCATGCTTCCCACCGTGACTTACCATTATGCGCACAATCCGAATTCGTTGGTGCATTCTTTTGTGCACCCGCGGGCGATTGTGACATTATGCAAGGAATGCGAGAGAATGCTCCGTGCGGGAAATACAGGTTCTCACATGTCGGCTTACATCGGAGCATTTTGCATGCGGTTTTACGTGCGCGCCATGAGCTTGTGCGTTACGTCGCCTATGGAGAAGCTGCCTCTGTTGCCACGTTTGGGGCTTCTACTCCGGATTCTGTACGACATGTTGTCGTCTTACACGCTGAGGAAATACAAACTTCGGGCTGTCAGCTGGGCGTGGAAATCTTTTTTATACTACGTGAAGAAGGTGTTCGACAAAAATGCACAGTGGGAGATGTGAGGTTTCGGTCGAACCCGCCGGAAGACGATTTGCTTGTCCTTTTTGCGTGGTAACGAGAGCGCGGATGCGGGTGTGGCAAGGACGGTGTTGCGGTGGCGGAAAGAGGGGAGCGGTGAGTGTGAGGCTCCTTGTCAGGAGTATCGTCAGCGCGTGAGCATGAGCGTGACACCCACGCCGAAGTTGGTGGTTGTCACGGGGTAGGAGGTTGATATGAGTGGTGTTGTGGCCTGGTGATCGAAGAAGGCCTGGAACGTGACTTTCGAGCTGAAAACATAGCTGGCCATCACTTCGACGCCGATTACTTTGTTGCCGCTGGTGGCTTGCGTGAGGTCTTCGTCGATTTTTCGCAGCAGTGCCTTGTTGTCTTTGTAGGATACGTCTGCGCTCAGTGTCAGGTCGTTACTTATTTTTGATTGTCTGCCTGATCTGCTTCCCAAAATGACGTCGAATTCTTTCAACGTATAGCCCAATCCCACCACGATTTCGTCGCTGAATCCGTCGACCAGCTGCGTGCTTGACAAGTTGAGCGACAGGCTTCGTTGCTTTCGGTATTCCACTTTGGCTGTCATGCTGTTTTTCATGGTGACGCTCACACCGATAAGCGGGCTGAATTGTTCGGTGAGCGTAACGCTGGGTATGTCGTATTTTGTCGATGGCGTGGGCAGCCCGTCGTTGATTTCGCTACGTACGTAGCCGTAGCTGCTGCCGTCGGCCATGGGCACCCAGGTGGAGTAAGAGGAGTATGAGCTGATGGCGTACCGGCACACGTAGGCGTGCGAGAGGCTGATGGAGCGGAAGTGTTCTTTCAACCAAGGTATGTTGCTGAGTCCGTCGTAAGTGATGCTCCAGTTGGGCAGCATGTGTGCCAGGTCGATGAACGGGCTGGTGTTTATTTTGTTCACGTCCCGTCCTGTATAGGCAGCGATGAAGGCCGGTATAAGCACGTCGGCCGAATTTTCACTGTAGGCTCCGTTGTCGGGGTCGTATACTTGTCCGCCTACATTGCCGGCTTCGGCCAGAAATCCGCTTGTGGGGTAGCGCGTGCCGGCGTATTGACTGTTGAGGCGGTTGAGGATAATTTGCCGGTAAGATTTGAATTTTTCGTATGTTTCAGAGTAATAGTTATTCTTTGCGTTGCCCATTTTTTTGAAGGCTGTTCCGATGGCAATCTGTGTGATGCTGTAGTTGCCTGTGAATGTTGAGCTGCTGCCGTCAATCATGTATTGTATGGAGTTGGTCGACTGTTCGCTTTGCAGAGCGTTGAGTTCTATTTTCAGGCCGATGATGGGTTCGAGCGACACTTTGACGCTGAGGTTGGAGGTGTTGGCAAATACGGCCGGTGTGACTATCGTGTCATTGTCGGGGATGAGCCACCCTTTTGCTTTCATGTCGTCAATTACCCGGTCTTCGTCGTAAAAGCCGAAGGTGAAGCCTACTCCCGGTGCAAGCACGTTGTTGCCCATGGATTGTTGTCCGAGGAAAGTAGGTTCGGGTTTGAATCCCGGCAAGGTGAGGGCGTTGGATTTTTGATAGGTGAACGAGGCATTGCGCACCATCATCAGGGCTCGGAGCGTGTAGTCGGCTATTTGTTGCGCGGGGGTGCGGTAGTTGGGGTCTTCGCTTACGATGGTCAGAAGGATGCTGTCTCCGCTAACGTTGGATGTCAGTTCGATGGCCGAGTTGCCGTTGGCTCTGTGTGACACCCTGACGGGTTGTCCTTCGCTGTCAGTAGCTGTCACTCTGACGCGGTTGCTGCCCAAGCGGTGGTTGATGGTACGTTTTTCTCCTTCTTTGAGATCGACGATTTCCGTGTAGGTTTTGGGTTGGAATTTGGTGGCTGCACTCTTTTGTTTCAGTCGGTCGTCTACCTTTTTCAGGAAATTGCTTTTGTAGTACAACTGTTCGAAGTTGAACTGTCCCTGTACTTGCCAGGCTCTTTGCGTGTAGGCTATATTGCCTATGTCTTCGTCTTCTACTCGGTTCCAGCTGTAAGAGGAATTGTAGGAGGCACTGGATGTTATCCAGCTGAATATGGGTATCTTGTTAATGGGCAGACTCCATGATGCGCTGAAGGTTTGCTGGTAGGTGTAGGCTTCTCCGAATCGTCTGATGCTCTGCCATACGGTGTCTCTCCACGCTTCGTAGTATTCTCTTCCCAATTCGGGCACATAGGTGCCTTCATCTATCGTGGAGTTATTCACTGCATTAAAAGATAGGGATATAGCTCGGGTGAGGTTGTAGTTGATGTTGAATTTACGCGTCCACATGAAGTCCTTGCTGAATGGATTCAGGTCGGCCGAATTCGATGTGCTGATGCCGCTGAAGTCGCGCAGGATGGTCTGCGAGAATTCGCGTTCCATGTCTGTACTGAAATTCAGCGAGGAGGGGAGGTAATAGAAATTGAAGTCCTTGATGATTTTGAAAGCGGGTTTGTCTAACGCCTTTATGTTTTTAAAAGGTTCGTAGGGTTGGTTGTTGAAAGTATAGCTGTAATCGATTGAGGCTCGTTGTTCTTTTTCTACGTCGCGTTCGATATCTGCACTTCGTTCGTTGCTTTCTGTGTAGACATAGGTGAAGCTGAAGTTAGCCGGGTCGTAGAATTTTGGTGTCTTACTTTTGATGTTGACTTTTGCATTCGATATGTTGAAACTTTTTGCGGTGATAACCGTTTGCGACATGTCGAGTACGGAATCACGTTCTTCTTGCGTCTCCAAGAGATCCAAAGCGTCTGACAGCAGGATGTCTTCGTCCAGGGGGTCGTATTTGGGTGAATAGGTTTCGTTTGAATAGGAGAAATAGATGGGTAGCTGTATTTTGGCTTTCTCGGGCAGGAAGCGTCCCAAGTCGGCAGAAGTGGACACGTTGATTTGGTACAAATCTTCCATGTTTCGGTCGGTCACGGTGCTCTCGATGGAACCGAAGCCCGCTGTTTCAATTCGTCCCGACACGTTGGCTGTGGCAATGTCAGACAGAGCCAAAGCCATACTTCCTTGCAGAGCCCATCCGCCATCTTCGTCGAATTCGGCCATGCGTAGCTCGTTAACCCATATTTCACCGCTTTTTACGTTGTTGCTTTTGTTGCGTACCCCGATCATCATGTACTTCACCTCCGAAAGGGTAGGATTCCCTTTTATGGTGACGGTGTTGCGTTGATTATCCGGGTCGGGTATGCTGTAAGCGGTGAGATTGGTCACTTTCGAACCGGAGTTTTGTTTTTCGCGGTTTCGTTTCAATTTCGTGTCGGTGAGGACTTCCAGCGGGAAATCGAACATGTTGTTCTCGGGCCACACGGCCAACCTGTCGTTGTAGAGGTCATTGTTGTAATATCCTTCCGGAGTCAGCTCCAACGGTATTTCATACTCGTAGTAGTTGCTGCTTAAGTCTGTGCCCAAGCGAAAGAAGCACGACAGTTCCTGATCCTGCAGGTTGGTGGTGTTGTCTTCCAGACTTTCGGCATGTACGAACAGTTGTAGCCGTTTGTATTGACGTAAATCGTAAGACACTTGTTTGTATACGGCGCGGGCATCCTGCGCGGCCAAGTTGGTCACGCGCAAAACCATGGCCTGCTCGTTTTGCGGAATAATCTGGGTCAGTCCGGGCGTGGTTTGTCGGCTTATGCCGGGCGGTAAGACGTAGTTGACAGGTTCTTTCGACCCGTTTTCCTCAATGTTGACGGCCAACACGTCCAGCTGTCCGTTGAGGTCGGCAGAAGAACCGTCGAGCCGTAGGTCGTCGTTTTTGGTGTAGGTGCGCCACTCGCCCCTCACCAAATCAAGTGTGGCGAAACGGAGGGTCATTTCCCTGTCGAAACCGGTCATATACATACGGATGAAGCGGATGGATTTGAAGTTGCGTATGCTTCCTTCTCTTCCCGTATAGTCGCTGATGGGGACTTTGAATTGGTACCATCGTACGGTTTCTGTGTTTCCGTTGGGTAGGGTCACGGTACGGTCTGCCACTTCCGTGATGAAGTTCTGCCCTACCACCATCATGTCTCTTTTGATGTCTATTTTGTATTCAAAGTACTTTTCATACTCATTCATGGTATTGTCGCCGTTGATGTCTTCCGTGTCGGGGTCTTTGGTGAGTGAATACTCGTCGTCCCCGGAATCAACCTCGGCGGAATTGCCCTCCGTACCGTTGTAGTATTTGTAGCGTGAAAGGATATCAAGTTCTTGAGCGTCGTAGTCGGAACCTAAATAGAAATGGAAATTGTCCCCCGCCGGGTCGTCTTCGAAGCGAGCCAGCACGTCTTGGTCGGTTATTTTAGTACGGAGTTCTTCCAAAAACTCGCGGTATTTACCATAGTTTTTTTCCTGTTCGCTGTTTAAGCCGTTGAGACCTACGTCCTGGTAAAGGCGCGCTTCGGAACTGTTGTCGAAAGCCGTCACGGTCGATTGCCCTTTTGGCACGTACCCCCAAATGGTGGAGTCGTTCTCCGAATAGTCACCCGTGATGCTCAAGCCATTCTCATAAAACTTTTTTCCGTCTTTCAGTATGTCTTCGCTAACGTCGCCCAAATTGATATACAATTCTCCTCCGGGATGATCGGGGTCAACGCCGTTGACAAACGGGTCAAGCATCCAAAATTCTATATACTCAATGTTTCTCGACTCGAAATCCGTGGAGTAGGAGTCAATTTTTCGCATGATACCCCCCCATCGACTTGTTGGGTTGGTGAGATTACCGTCAGAGCCTATTTCGTCGGCCACAATGTTGTAGGGACCGCGTTCGAGAGGGAAGAACGACAGGTTCATCACCCGCAGATTATCGGAAGTTTGCGTGTCGATTTCTTTGTTTGGGTAGATTTCCTTGTATGACACGTTGCGGGTGATGTGTTTCGATTGTTCGTCAGGGTCGTTCTGCAGATGTTCGGGAGTGCGTCGCTGGTTTTGGTTTAATTCGGACGCGACGGAGTACCAAGCTATCAGTGCGCGGTTTTTCCCGTAATCAATTGAGTCGGAAGTTGACTCGCTGAATCTAGAGGGCGTGCTGGCCAACTTCCAATAATACGCCGGGTTGTAGTTCAGGCTGATGTTCTGCTTGGTTGATTCGAAGTCGTCGAGATAGGCGTACCCTGCTTCACCTATGTCACTGGAATGACCGGGTATCAGCTGGGCAAACTCGGCATTGGCAGAGAATGACGATGCTTGGGTGGCGTTCACAAAGGGCAGCTTGTCCAAAAGATTAGTCAAGCCCTGCGACTCGCCGCGCCAAGCCGTATTCAACCCCCAGATGGTGTTTGACACCGGCTCGCTCCCGGTGCTGACTTTGGTCGTGATGGGCCTTTCCGACATGTGCATGATGGTGCCGCCCAGCATGAAATTGTCACTGAATTCATATTCTACGTGTGTGCCGAAAAGCGACTTTCGCTGCATGTTGAAAAGCGATTGACTTTCCAGGCTCACGTTGATGGAAGTATTCGAGTCGATAAGTGACTGGTCGAGTATGGTGACCGTCCCCATGATGTAGTCTACCGTGTAGTCTGTGTTTTCCACCAAGGTGCGTCCTCCTGCTGTCACGGTGACCGACCCGCGGGGGACGTTCATCGCTCCGAGGCTGATCTGATTGGCCGACGAACCGCGGCATTCGCCGGTCAACTTGAATTTGTTTTTTTCGCTGTACTCTTGTGCTTCCACCAAAGTCATGGTGTACAGCTCTTCATACACGTAATTATCGGCTATGAGGTCGTTGCCTATTTGCGATCGCAGGTGTGAACCGAATGGCTCCACAACCGGAAACATGATGGAACCCGTACTCGGAATCACCGTGTACCCCTCCACGTAGTCGAACAATCCGTCGGGCGACTGTCTTTGCCGTTGGTCTAAACGGTCGAGCCCCATCACCCGCAACAGCAACTGGTTGGCGATGTTTCCCTCTGAAATGTAACGTAGGTCTGTACCGACAGAATCGTTTCGATACACGATATTCAGCTCGAAATCTTCTTCTTCCAATTGAGAGGTGGATACGCGATACACGTTTTTCATCATCAAGTCCCACATGGGTACTTCGGTGGATTGTGCCGTACCTTTCAGCATTTTTACAATCAGTACGTTGGGAGAGCTCACACCGTCGTCGCTCGAAAACTCGCCGACTTGATAGGTCTGGCCGCGGTAGGTATATTCGTATGCCACCCCCAACACATCGTCAGACGAAAGCGTCGTTTTCAACGAAAGGATTCCCAAAGCACTGTTGTAGGTATATTCCGACGTTCCCAAAGGGCGGGCACTCTCCACTTTTTCGTAGTCGTCCCCTCCGCTGAGACCTTGCGCTCCAAAGGCATTTTGCAAGGCCTGGTTGGTAGTTTGCACGTCGCGTATCCCGTCAACGGCTTTCACCTGGCTGTACAGGTTGTTCGAAGCGTTGCTGGTATTGGTGTTACTGCCGGGAGTCCAATAACTGTTCAGCAACTTGCTGTTTTCCCCCAAGTCCATAAACGCGACCACGTTGCGTGCCTGGTCGTAAGTGCCCTGCTTGTTGGTGACCCATACCTCGATTCGGGTGATTTCCACGCCGGAGGAAACATTGGGCAGTTTGCTCATCCATGTGTCGAAATTGTCACGGAAAAAATGGCCGAGGAAAAAGTGGCGGTTCTCGTCATACTCATCCACGCTGACTTCAAATTCAGTCGTTTGCGTACCGCCTTTCGAGCTTACGGTTTTCGATTCGGTCTGCTGCTGTGTGGCAATGGCTGACACCTTCAGCTTGCCAAATTTAAGGTCTGTCTTTATGCCGAAAAGCGACGTCCCGCCCGTGATAAGCGAGTTGCTGGTCTGCATGCTCACGTTGCCGGCTTCTATCGACTGGATGATGTCGTCTTCCTCACCGTTATAGGACAGCTTCGCGGTTTGCTGGTCGAAACTGAACGACGACTCGGTGTTGTAGTTCATGTTGAACGAAACGCGGGTGCCCACTTTGGCATTGACGTTCAACTGTATGCTTTGATCGAAATCGGGGGTGGTGTTTCTCCGTTGTTTTTCGCTGATGGAGGGATTGTCGATATTGCGATGCGTGATGCCGAAAGTCAATTGTGCCGACCCTTGCGTCTTTATCTGCACACCGCCGGGACCGAATATCTTATCGGCCGGACCGATGTCGAACTTCATGTCGGTAATGGAAAATTTGTCCTCGTTGTCGGTCTCGTCCATGCCATTTTTCTCGCGCCAATAGCGGTTCATGGCCTGCCTGGCCGAGTAGTCATAATACTCCTGCTCGCTCATGGCATAGGGCGTGGCAATCTCCGTGTCGCCCACGTAGGTACGTAATATGTAGAGACCCGACACAGGGTCGTATTCGACGATCGACTTTACGTTTTCGGGCAACGGAGCATCCATGGGGTGCTGCACGTCAAGGTCTTCATACGTGTCTTGCCGGTAGTTGCTGATGGGGAACATCGGCGCGTCGCCACCCGTCTCAACCTCCTCTTCCCCGGGGGGAGGGCCACTCCTCCTGTCTTGCGGAACCTGCATGGCGGGAACGACACCTGCCGCAAGGTGCAGGACAAAAGCCGCCAAGCAAATACCGATAATAAGAAATATGTATCTCCACTTCCCCCGCATGTAGTGAGCTGCGCTATTTCGGTTTCTCCTCCGTACTACATCATTTTCAACGCCAACTTGATGAGCAGTTCCACCCGTATGTCAGGCTGTTCTTTCAGTATCTTGTCCACCGTTTTTTGCGAGGAGGCCGCCGTGAAGCCCAACATAACCAGTGCGGCAACGGCTTCTTCCTTGACCGCATTGCCGGGCAAAGAAGACGATGCCTGTCCGGTAATACCTGACAGCTTGGTAATCTTGTCTTTGAGATCGACGATGATACGCTGCGCAGTTTTGTTGCCTATGCCTTTGATGGAATTAAGCGCAGCCACATTGCCGCCGGCTATCATCTCACGTATCTCTTGTGCCGAATACGAAGACATGATCATACGAGCCGTGTTCGCACCGATGCCCGACACGGAAATGAGCAACAGGAACAGCTGCCGCTCGCCCTGCGACAGAAAACCGTAGAGCACGTGGGCATCTTCCCTGATGGATTCGTAGATATATAGCTTGACGGACGGCTTTTGCAGGATGGCTGAATAGGTGGTCAGCGCAATCTGTATCTCGTAACCTATACCACCGGACTCAACCACGGCATAAGCCGGATTTATCTCGACCAGTTCGCCTTTTATGTAGTCAATCATTCTCTTCTGTAGACGTTACGTAACTCTCCTTAATCAAACCACTTTGCAATAAGCAACGATACGTCATTTCTTCCTTTTCTCTATAAAAAAACACTTCGGCAGATTAGCATATTCTCCCTCTGAAGGTGATAACGCGGATTTAAGGGAAAAAGTATGTGCCCCCGCCTTGTTTCTTCTCCCGCCGCCTTTCTCTGATTCGAAACGGAAAGCATGGAACAGACTTCACAGCATGCCGGAAAAATGACTCAGTACGTTGGGGAATAACGCCATAAAAGACCTCTGTAAAACACAACGACGCGTTGCTGTTCTTTGTAAAATGTTGTATAGAAACGTTTTAGAAATTCCCTCACAGGAAGAATGAAAGAGGCAAAAAAACTCCGGGGTGGCACGCGTGCCGCCCCGGAGTCGTTATCAGTCGCTCTATCTCGAAGAGACAGAGGAAGGTTCGTTATTTGACAATCACACGCCCGTAGCGTATCTGCCCGTCGCCGTCCA
>CAYPFZ010000043.1:0-11264 GCA_964410225.1 uncultured Paludibacter sp. | reverse complement strand
GAGTATGCCGGGCTGATGCTCATACGCTCCTACTTGCGCGCCAAAGGGGAGGAAGGCCGCCGGGTGATACTTATCCCGGCTTCGGCACACGGCACCAACCCGGCCAGTTGCGTGCAGGCCGGATTCATTCCAATGGTAGTGGCCACCGATCAGAAGGGCAACGTCGACATGGACGATTGGCAGCGCAAAGCTCAGGAGAACGCATCACAGCTGGCAGGTTGTATGATCACTTACCCCTCCACTCACGGCGTTTTCGAGGGAAGCATTCGAGAGATGTGTCGGGTGGTGCACAGCTTCGGCGGCCAAGTATACATGGACGGAGCCAACATGAACGCACAAATCGGGTTGACGAATCCCGGCTTTATCGGTGCTGATGTGTGCCATTTGAATCTTCACAAGACATTTTCTTCTCCACACGGCGGCGGCGGTCCGGGCAGTGGCCCTATCTGTTGTGCCGAACACTTAGTACCTTTCCTCCCTTCGGTGAGCTTCGGCGAGAACACCGTTGCGGCAGCTCCACACGGCAGTGCGGGCATCGATTGGGTGGCTTACGGGTACATCCGGATGATGGGCAGCGAAGGACTCACCCGGGCAACGAAGGCTGCCATCCTCAATGCCAACTACCTTTGCGAGAAACTCCGCGGGACGTACGGAGTGGTGTACACCGGCTCCGGAGGGAGAGTCGCGCACGAGCTGATACTCGACTGCAGGCCGTTGAAGGCGTTGGCCGGCGTCACCGAGACCGATGTCGCCAAGCGCCTGATCGATTACGGCTATCATGCGCCCACATTGTCCTTCCCCGTTCACGGAACTCTTATGGTCGAACCGACCGAAAGCGAGTCACTGACCGAGCTCGAGCACTTCATCGACGCCATGCAAACCATTTACAAAGAGGCCCGGGAGATAGCACAAGGCGAGTCGGAAGCCGGCGACAACGTGCTGATTAATGCGCCGCATCCGCAGTATTGTGCCACAGCAGACGAGTGGACGCACCCCTATTCCCGCCAAAAAGCCCTCTACCCTCTGCCCTGGATTGAAGAAGCAAAGGTGTGGGTCAACGTGGCCAGAGTGGACAATGGTTGGGGCGACAGAAACCTAATCACCTCATGGAATCAGACGACGAAGCGCACTTAAGACCACCCACCTGCTCGGGAACAGCCCGAAACCAGAGGCGCAAATGCTCCGAAAGCTACGTCCAACCGAGACAGCGCGGCGCACTTGCGCCTTCTTTTTTGCCTTTAACTTAAGAAGTAACTAATTACAAATCACACAGATGGACACAACGAACCTCTACAAATCAAGGCAGCGCCTCAAGAAAATCTCACTGACAGTCGCAACCGTCATCATCTTTGTTTCCACCGCATTATCGTACCTTTTGACCAGGTCGCTGGCGAAAGAAGAGCGAAAACGCATCGAAATTTGGGCGGAAGCAACGAACCTCCTCTCGGCGGAGTACGTTGATGAAAACATGGTCAACAGCTTAATTCTCAGTATTATTGAGGGAAATACAACCATACCGCTTATCATGAAATATCACGATTCTTATCAGATAAGAAACCTGAAACCGCCTAAAAATACCACCGATCTGAGTGCCTTTTGTGAGAAAAAAATAAAAAAATTCGCCGAGAAAAACGAACCAATCACTCTTAACGTGCTTGACGAGCGGCTATTTGTCTATTACGGCGACTCGAGATTGTTGAGAATTCTCAGCTGGTTTCCGCTTGCGCAACTGGCTGTCATAGGGCTGTTTATAACCGTCGTTATCTTTGCTTTTGCGGCCATGCAGCGCTCGGAACAGAACAAAGTCTGGGTCGGATTGTCGAAAGAAACCGCACATCAGCTCGGAACGCCCATTATGTCACTTAACGGTTGGACGGAGATTTTGGAAGAAACGTATCCTGAAAATTCCTTAATCAAGGAAATAAAGAAGGATATCGAGCGTTTGACCGTCGTGGCTGAACGGTTCTCCAAGATCGGGTCGAGGCCGCAACTGAAGCCGATAGAAATGAACAACTTACTAAAAGAAACGGTGGACTATATCCGGCGCCGCATACCTCGGAAGATACATCTCAGCTACGTGGCGACCGGTGCCGAGGGGCTCAAATGTGAATGCTCGCCGGCGCTCATGCAGTGGGTCGTGGAGAACCTCTGCCGCAACGCCGTCGACGCGATGCAGGAGCAGGGAGATCTGCGCATCACACTACATGGCAGCGACCAAAAAGTATACATAGATATTGCCGACAGCGGCCATGGAATCCGGAAAAACCTGCAGAAAGCCATCTTCACTCCAGGGTACACGACGAAGAAAAGAGGCTGGGGCTTAGGACTTTCGCTCGCCTACAGAATCGTCAGTGACTATCACAACGGGCGGCTTTTCATCCTGCATTCGGAGCCGGGCAAGGGTACGACCATGCGCATCGCACTCGACGAATACTGCCCGAAGAGCTGAGCCCCCACCCCGCCGCACGGCGCGTTCCCGGCGGCTTCACGTTGCATTCATAATAGCCTTTCCCTAACTTTTCAGAAAAAATTTTTGAAAAAATCAGGAAAGGCTATTGTCATTTAAAATAAAATGTATATACTTGCAGCAAGAAAACCGGTCGGCAATGCCGGGCTTTCAACGTACAATTTATCTCCAACCATTTAAAAAATTATCGTTATGGCAGTCTATTATGTCGTGAACGCAAAGGTCAATCCGCAGGCGCCTGAAGCGGAAAAGAAGTATTATGCACAGGCAAAAATCATGGAAACTCTTGAGCTCAAGGACTTGGCAAAGAGAATTATGCAGATGTGTACAGTCAATTCGGCCGACGTTATGGCGGTGCTCGACGCGCTGAGCCAGGTTATGGTGAACGAGTTGTCGGCCGGTAACAAGATACAATTAGGTGACTTCGGGTCGTTTCGCATGTCGATAAGGAGTCGGGGGACGGCGAGCGAAGCGGACTTCAATTCGAACTACATTCACAGTCCCCGCGTGCGTTATCGCGAAGGAGGCGATATAAAGAGCATGCTTTCAAGCCTCAAATACGAGAAAGTCTCCTATACGAAAGACGCCTCTCAGGGTAGTTCCGGGGGCGAATAAGCGTAAAGAGTTCCCTTCCAGACATGGCGTTTGCTATGTTTCGGCCGTGCCACTTGCTCGAAAGTCGCATGGCTTTTTTTTGCTCCGAAGTGAGATTTCGGCCGCCCGTTGAGGGGCATTTTCCGGCGATTTCCGTAGTGCTGTTTTTCAAGCAAATGAGGGCTCGAAAAAAAGCTCAGTAGCTTTTGGGAAAAAGCTGCTGAGCTTTTTGAAAAAACTGCTGAGCTTTTTGGGAAAAGCTCAGCAGTTTTTTTTTGGTACTCCGTAGCACCGAAAAAAAGCCGCGTAACTTCGCGTTGGAAGTTGCGCGGCTCGGCTTGCGTTGCTGCGGTGGCGGGGCTAAGAAATCATGGAGTACTCGGCGATGTTTTCGTCGATCCAGCGGGCGATGTTCCCCTCGATGCGCTCGGCCAGTGCCGAGGTGTCGGCGGGTTCGAAGGCTGCGCCGGTGAGTTTCTCGAAGAGTTCGGCGTAGCGCGCACTGATATTTCCGACGGTTTCATCGGTTATTTCGGGTAGGTTTTGGTATTCCATGCCGTAAAATCCTTCGCTCATGAGCCACTCGCGCACGAACTCTTTCGAGAGTTGCCGTTGCGGTTCGTCGCGCATCAAGCGCTTTTCGTAGTCGGCCGCATAGAAGTAGCGCGACGAGTCGGGCGTATGAATTTCATCAATCAAATAGATTTTTCCGTCGCGTCGTCCGAATTCATACTTGGTATCTGCGAGTATCAATCCGCGTGATGCTGCTATCTGCTGCCCGCGCCGGAACAGTTCAAATGCGTATTGTTCAAGCTGTTCATACTCGCGAGCCGGTATCAACCCGCGTTCGATTATCTCCTGTTTTGAGATGTTTTCATCGTGCGAACCTTCCTCGGCCTTCGTTGTGGGGGTGATGATCGGCAGCTTGAACATCTGGTTTTCCCGCATGTGTTTAGGAAGTTTAACGCCACAAATGGTCTGTTCGCCCGCTTTGTATGCCCTCCAAGCTGAGCCGCAAAGGCATCCGCGCACGATGATTTCGACGGGATAGCTTTCGCATTCGAGCCCGATTGTCACCATCGGGTCGGGCGTGGCGAGCTTCCAATTGGGGACGATGTCGCGTGTCTTGTCGAGGAAGAGTGCGGCGATCTGGTTGAGGATGTGTCCTTTGTGCGGGATGCCGCGCGGTAGCACCACGTCGAAAGCCGAGATGCGGTCGGTGGCAACCACCGCGAGAAGGCCGCCGGAGAGGCTGTAGACGTCGCGCACTTTTCCGCGTTTCATACTTTTTTGGAACTTGAAATTGAAGTCCGTGCTTAGCAATGCTTTGTCCATAACAATTTAAATTTTAGTGGTTTGGTTGTTTGTTTCTGTTTCGTATGCTTTGACGATCTGTTTGACAAGCGGGTGTCTTAGGATGTCTTTTTCGTCGAAATCGATGCGTTTGATGCCGTGGATTTTGTCGAGTCGTGCCAAGGCGTGCGCCAGTCCGCTCGTTTGACGGGGCGCGAGATCGACTTGCGTCAGGTCGCCCGTTACGATGATTTTGCTCGAGGGGCCCATACGGGTGAGGAACATTTTCATTTGTTCGGGCGTGGTGTTTTGCGACTCGTCGAGCACGGCGACCGCGTCGCTTATCGTGCGGCCGCGCATGAACGCCAGCGGTGCTATGGAGATCACGCCGCGCTCGATGTAATCTTTTAGTTTGGCGGCCGTTACCATTTCCTGTAGCGCATCGTAGAGCGGTTGCAGATAGGGCTCGACTTTCTCGCGCATGTCACCGGGGAGGAACCCCAACCGCTCGCCTGCTTCGACGGCGGGTCTCGAGAGAATTATGCGCCGCACCTGGCGGTTTTTCAACGCACGCACGGCTAAAGCGATGGCGCAGAACGTCTTTCCCGACCCGGCCGGTCCTATGGCAAAGAGCAGGTCGTGCCGGTCGAAGGCCTCGACGAAGCGTTGCTGGTTAGGCGTCCGCGCGGTGATCGGCCGGCCGTTGCTGCCGTAAACGATGACTTTTTCGGCGGCCCGGTCGGCGGTCGTGCCGTCTTTGAGCAGCCGGATGATGGCTTCTTCGGTCAGCGTGTTGCGGTCGAGCAGGTGATTTTCCAACCGGCTCACAGCGCGGAGTGCCTGAGTGACAGCCTCGTCCGTCCCCTGCAAGCGCAGCGAAACTCCTCTGGCCGAGAGCTTGACGTTCCCTAAAAGCGCGGTCAGAAGGCGTAGGTTCGCGTTGTTCACTCCGTAGAAAAGCGTCAGGTCGACGTGTTCGGAGAGTTCATACGTACGTTCTGTCATCTTGTTTTTTGCTGAATGTCAATCATTTTCCTCATTGATAAAAAAAAGGCCGGAGCGAGACTTTTGCCTCAGACCCCGGCCGTTTCCGGTCGCTTTCTCACCAGGCGAAGAGCGGTTTGCCCGCCATAAGCTCGTTGACGCCGTCTTTGACGTAGTCGATAACTGCCATGTCATCGGGCGTGGAGAGCACAAGTTCGATGAATTCGGCCACTTTCTTCATGTCGGCTTCCTTGCAGCCGCGGGTCGTGAGCGCGGCAGTTCCGAGCCTGATTCCCGAAGTCTGGAAGGCCGATCGTGAGTCGAACGGCACCATGTTCTTGTTGACGGTGATGTCGGCCGCGCCGAGCGACTTCTCGGCTTCTCGGCCGGTCAGCTGCGGATGCTTGTCACGTAAGTCAACGAGCATCAGGTGGTTGTCCGTCCCTCCCGAGATGATGTTGTAGCCGCGCCCGGCGAGAGTTTCGGCCAGACAGCGTGCGTTGGCCACCACCTGGCGGGCATAATCCGCCCAGCTCGGGTCGAGGATTTCGCCGAAAGCCACTGCCTTCGCGGCGATAACGTGCTCGAGAGGTCCACCCTGTGTTCCCGGGAAAACGGCCGAATCGAGCACTGCTGACATCATTTTTATTTCGCCTTTCGGGGTGGTTTTTCCCCAGGGGTTGGGGAAATCTTCGCCCATAAGGATGATGCCGCCGCGCGGTCCGCGCAGTGTTTTATGTGTGGTCGAGGTCACGACGTGCGCATGTTCGAGCGGGTTTTGGAGCAGCCCGGCGGCGATAAGTCCTGCGGGATGCGCCATGTCGACCATGAGAATTGCCCCGATTTCATCGGCTATTTTTCGCATTCGTGCGTAGTCCCACTCGCGCGAGTAGGCAGAGCCGCCCCCGATGATGAGCTTCGGCCGCTCCTTCAGCGCGATGCGTTCCATCTCGTCGTAGTCGACAAGTCCCGTGTTTTTGTCGAGGTGATACTCCAGGGGCTTATAAAGAATGCCGGAACTGTTGACGGGCGACCCGTGCGAAAGATGGCCTCCATGAGCCAGCGAGAGCCCTAAAAACTTGTCGCCGGCGTTGAGACATGCCAGGAAGACTGCGCTGTTTGCCTGCGCTCCTGAATGAGGTTGCACGTTGACCCACTGTGCGTTGAAAATCTTTTTCAGGCGCTCGATGGCCAGTTGCTCGGTTCTGTCGACCTCGCGGCAGCCGCCGTAATAGCGTTTTCCCGGGTAGCCTTCGGCGTATTTGTTGGTCATAACCGAGCCCATGGCTTCCATAACCTGGTCGCTTACAAAGTTTTCCGAAGCGATAAGCTCCATACCGTTCGTTTGCCTGCTGCGTTCGGCGGCAATGATGTCAAAGACAATTTGATCTCTTTTCATCTGATAAAAATTTTAAGTAGTTGGGATATTGAATGATGGTTCATCTGTTCTTTCGGGGTCATTTCAAGCGGATTTCCTCTTGCGAGAGCTCGCGTTCGCACCAGTGACACCTCAGGCGCGTGCCCGCTTCCGAGCGGCGGACGGTGAAACGCGTGGCTACTTTCTGGTTGTTTGTGATGCAGTTCGGGTTCGGGCATGCCAGGATCCGGCTGATTTGCTGCGGGAGCGCAAGTCGTTGTTTGCCCGTCACGCGGTAATCTTCTACGGTGTTCACGGTCGCCTGCGGGGCAAAAAGCGCGACGACGCCGAGCTCTTCGCTGTGGAAATGTCGGTCTGAAATCTTTATCAAGCCCTTAAGTCCCATCGACTTGCTGGGCAAATTAAAGCCCAACGTTACTTGGTGGGGGTGGCGTTCCAGCTCAAGCAGTTGGGCTATCGTGAAGAGGCTTCGGGGTGGAAGATGGTCAATAACGGTGCCGTTACAGAGGGCGGCGACTTTGAGTTCTTTGCTTTTTTTTTCCATAAGCCTTTATGTTTAAGGGTGGATGTTTTTGATGAATCGTGTAGGTTCTACGCTTCGAGCGTCCGGCTTATTATGGCCTGCCGGACGAAAAGTCCTCCTCTTGCCTGTTGGAAATAATAGGCTTTGGGGTCGTTGTCGACCTCCTCGGCAATCTCTCCTACTCTGGGAAGGGGGTGAAGCACGCGCAGATTGTCTTTCGTTGCGGCGAGCATTGCGCGCGTGAGTGTGCACGAATGCTTCACACGCTCGTATTCCATGGGGTCGGCGAAGCGCTCGCGCTGCACCCGAGTCATGTAGAGAATGTCGGCATCGTGCAGGGCATCAGCCAGTTCGGTGAGTTCTTTGTATGGTATGTCGTGCCGTCGACAGAACGATTTGTACTCGTCGGGCAGAGCCAGTTCGCGCGCGGAAACGAAGGTGAAGGTCGGCTGGAAGTGCGACAAAGCCTGTATGAGTGAATGCACGGTGCGCCCATATTTCAGGTCGCCCGCCAAGCAGATATTGAGCCCTTCGAGCCGTCGTTGCGTTTGCAGTATTGCGTACAAATCGAGCAGCGTCTGCGTAGGATGCTGGTTGGAACCGTCGCCCGCGTTGATGACAGGTACCGACGAAACCTCCGCCGCGTACCGTGCGGCGCCCTCCAAGTAGTGCCTGATTATGATCACATCTGCGTAGCCAGCAACGATTTGCACCGTGTCGTGCAGCGATTCGCCCTTGGCCGAGCTGCTGGTTGCCGCGTCCGAAAAGCCGATAACTCGCGCACCGAGTCGGCAGGCGGCGGCCTCAAAACTGAGGCGTGTTCGGGTCGATGGTTCGAAAAACAGCGTGGCTACCACCTTGCCTGCGAGGGTCATCCGGTTGGGATTGCGCTCGAAATCGGCCGCGGAAGCGAGCAGCGACAAGATGTCGTCACGGCTGTAATCGCCGATGGAAACTAAACTTTTGGCGTTCATGATAGGTAAATATGTTGGTTTGACTGCTTGCCGCTTGCCCCGAAGCCGCTCAGGCGGGGTGATCCGGCCGCCCGGAAACGCGGCGCGTGCTCCTCTGTGTGGTGTTTGCGCATGCTGAGCTTTAGGTTGTTAGCTTAGGGCAAAGGTAATAGTTTTCCTTCAAAAAAAAGAGGCTTGTCGCCGTGTGACAGCCCCTTGAGAACGATGTTTTTTGGGAAAATGTGAGGTGCGCCGGCGGGAAAGTTTACTCGTTTTGCAGCAACTCGTTCCAGGCAGGCAGTGCCTTCTTGAAGAGCTTGAGGGTTTCATGCAGGCTCAAACGGCTTTCGGCGCCCGCAGCGTTCAGGTGACCGCCGCCCTCGAAGAGCTCGGCAGCCAGTCTGTTCACAGGAAAAGCCCCCCGCGAACGAAAGGAAATCTTCACGCGGTCGGCCTCCTCGCGCATGAGAACCGACAGCACAACACCTTGAATCGAGAGCGGAACGTTCACAATTCCCTCCGTGTCGCCGGGCTGATAGTCGAAGCGAGCCAAGTCCTCCCGGGAAAGAACTATCGCGGCAGTGCGGTATTTCGGATAGAGCTTCAACTTGCGATAAAGGCTGTAAGTGTAGAGTTTCAGCCGTTCGTGCGTATAGGTGTAGTAGACTTTTTGGTAAATGTCATCTTTGTCGATGCCCAATTTGAGCAGTCCGCCGATGATGTAATAAAGCTCCGGATGGTTCGAATGGTAACTGAAATTGCCCGTGTCGGTCATCATTCCTGTGTAAATACATTGTGCGCATTGTAGCGTAACGTGCTCAAAATGTCCCATGCGACAGATTAGCCTGAAGATCATTTCCGCGGTCGACGACATCTCGGGATACGATATAACCAACTGCGCGAAGCCCTCGGGATGCGGGTGGTGGTCAATAACTATTTTCGGTGCGGTGCTGTGCACAAACACCTGTTCGAGCCGACCAAGTCGGTGCGAAGCGTTGAGGTCGAGGGCAAAAACCAAGTCAGCCCGGTCGAAAAGCTCACGGGCTCGCTCCGGCTCGCTGCCGAAAACGACGATCTCCGCTGCTCCCGGCATCCACGAAAGAAACTGAGGAAACGAGTCAGGGACAACCACTTGTGTACGCTTTCCTAACCTGCGCAAGTAATGACACAGCGCAAGCGACGACCCGATGGCGTCGCCGTCAGGCCCCGAATGACAGGTGATTACGATGTCTTCCTTCACAGCAATGGCCTCACTCAAGCGGCTGATCAGGTCTTCTGCAATAATCTTTGAAAGCATAAAGTAACCGGTTTTTGCATGCACGCATAGCACCCCGTCACGAGAGACAGCGTGCAAACAAGGTGAACAAAACGAAGTAAAAGGTGTGAAAAAGCTGAGAAAAAGCCCCTCTGATGCACAACTTTGAGAAAAATTCTGAGCTGTTTTTCCCCGGACGAAGGGCATGAAACGAGAAACCGGAGCCGGGTTTTTGTCATGTAGCAGCCTTAGATTCAGGTCGTTCCAGCCGACGCAGCGATCGGAACGCAATCACCACGCCCGAGCCGGGAAATTAAAAAGTGAGATGGTTGTAACACACTTTCGGCCGGGTGCAGCTTGCCTCCCGGCCGAAGGGCACGCGTCTTTAGTCGTAAAGCATCTGTGACGAAACCTCGAGACACGCCTCGCTCGGAGTCGCTGCTGCGAAGCATCCGCCAGACTCCTTTCGATCAGAATGGTAAATCGCTCCCATCTTCGGGGCTCGTCTCACCCGGGAAAGGCGGAAGACCTTCTGTGACATCAGGCGGAGGCAACGGAGAAGCCTGAGATTTGTTTACTACCTTCCAGGCTTGAATATTCGTAAACCAACGCCCGTTGTACTCTCGACTGTCGATGTCGAAACTCACTTCCACCTGGTCGCCAACCTTCAACGGAAACTGTTCGATGCGGTCGTTAAACAAATCGAAACATACCTTGCGCGGGTATTGATCCGCAGTTTCTAATACATAAGATTGCTTGCGCCACTTACCGTTGCGCCCTTCACCTTCTATAAAAGGAAGCACAAAAATGATTTTTCCTGATATCTCCATAATCGTATGCTTAATTCCTGACGGCAAAGTTAATATAAAGAAATGGAATAATGTGCGGCAGCTGTTTCTTTCAAGGTGTTCGCCTTTGGGGCGTGAGCTACCTGATGAAGTGGGTGGGTGTCCGAGGTTCGACCTGAGGAACTGCCTGCTTTCCTTGCTGAATGTTTTTTAGTATCCATGCCATGTTACGCCCGAGCATGCGCATGGTTTGCATGCCCTCTTCATCTCGGATGGCTTCGCCGGGCAGCCTCCCGTGCACAATGTTCCAATATTGAGAGGAAACAACGGGCATGTGGTTGATGGTAAAGTATTTATTTAGACGGTCGAACGTAGCACTGGCTCCTCCACGGCGGCAAACAGCCACCGCAGCTGCCGGTTTGTATGCCAACTTCGAGCCGGCGGAATAAAACAGGCGATCCAATAGGGCGCAAAGCGAGCCGTTGGGGCCGGCATAGTACACGGGCGACCCGACGATAAGGCCGTCGATGGTATCCAAATTCTTCCTTATTTTGTTGTATAGTTCATCGTCGAATGTACACCGGCTCGTCTTCGCGCACTGACCACAGGCTATACAACCCTGCACGGCCTTTGTCCCAATCGATACGATTTCAGCCTCGATGTCGTTTTCTATCAATTGTTTGGCTATTTCCATCAAAGCCATGTGGGTGTTTCCTTCTTTGCGTGGGCTACCGTTGATAAGCAAGACTTTCATATTGGTTGATATGTTTTTTTTGCGGATGTGTCTATGTGCGGCTATGCGAAGTGCGTTTGAAACTGCTTGCTTCTGACATCTACCGTTTTTTTAGAGCTAAAGAGGATGTTTATTCCCAAAGTTCATTCCTAATATTACGCCTAAAAGTAACCTTCCTTCTTTAGCATTTTCTTCTTGCGATAATGTTGGAACAAAGTAGTTTCTCCTCCTTTTCTTGCGTGCTTAGGAAAATTTCATTGCGTACTAACGCCGTTCGAGCTGCGTTATTACGCCGT
>CAYPFZ010000042.1:0-11291 GCA_964410225.1 uncultured Paludibacter sp. | reverse complement strand
TCACCGTAGCGTTCATGGAAGAACCGTCGTCTCCGGAAGGCAACGAAACCCCTAAGTTTGTCAAAAGTTGGGGTCTGGCGGATTCGTTGAAAAGCACATAGGCCGTGTCGACGGTTCTCAGGGCGTACTGTCCGTTGTACTGCGTGCCGCTGCTCCAGTCGTCGGTCACCTCAACGGTGTAGGTAGCGTTGCCCGGGTTGGCGATGGCCTCGGCAATGGTCTCGTAGCCGCGTCCGTATATGCTCGTTATGTTGAAGTTGTAGTGGTTGCCGCGTTCGAAAGGGTTGTAGTTCGAGAGGCCGCTCCCGTTGCTGTTCATATCGTCGTAGCTCAGGCAGACGTAGCCCGTGCCGCCGGCGAGGGTTACGCTTCCGTCAGCGCTCACTTTAGAGTCGGGATTCGTCACCTCAAGTATGATGCAGTTGAAAGGGCCTCCGCTTGTGAAGTAGGTGCCTGAAGTGGGCGTGTTGCTTTCGTAGAGGTAGATGACACCCGTCTGCGAGCCGGCGCTCATCTTGTGCGCCACGTCGGAGGTGTATGTGTTGGTCACGGTGGCGTTGGTGCTCTCTTCCCACTCGGTCTGGTCGGCCGAGGCGTAGGAGAAGAAGTCGGTGATGGTGATGTTGTCGGCGGTGTAGTCTTCGTCGAAGGAGACGGTGACCTTGGCCACCTGGAAGCGCAGGCTGATGGTCGAGCCGTACGTTCCGCTGCCGCTCATGAGCAGGGGCGTGGTGAGGGAGGCATCTTCGGTGGCGGTGTATGCTTTCTTAGCGGCGAGTGTGGTTTTGGCGGTGGCGAGCGAGGCATTCACCAGATTCTCGACGGTGGCGGCGGTGATGCTGTTGTCGAAGTTGCACACCACAACGAGGTTGTCACTTGTCGACGGGTTTAATGAGGCGAACTGCAGGCTGGGGTTCTGCGTGCCGTTGTCGCTGATGCTGACAATGTATTCGGCATCGGTCACATACCCGCCGGCATCGACGATGAACACGGCGGCATTCTCGATGTAGCACTCGCTCGAGGTGGGGTCGGAATAGACCATGATGGTTTCGGGCGCAGGAATAGACAAGACAATTCCGGTTTCCGTCAGTGAGTTGAAGAAATCATCCCGACAACCGATGAAAGTCACCATTAAGGAGACAACGAAGAAAGTTCTTAATACGTTACGCGTATGCATAGTATATCACATTTTATTCGATTCAACATCAAATGCTATCCACGTGTACTGCACGATACCATTCCGTTTGCCGGTATGCCTCGTTGAGTTGTGTCAGTTCCTCTCGGGGCTGATACACGGTGAGCCCGCAGTGTCTCGTAATGTCGAAGCCGTTGTAGCGGGTATAGTCGTCGCCGGTATCCACCATGAAGCGTTCGGTAGCGTCTTTCCAGGTGACGGTGCGTTGCAGCTCGTCTTGTAGGGCGGCGTAGGCCGCTTCGTCGGCTGTCAGGGTGGCAGCCTCTTCGAGGTCAAAATATCTTGCCACGGCCGGCGAATCACCGTACTTGCCCGGTCGGTCGAAGCGCTGCATGCCATCGAGTTCATCGGCGGTGTAGAGCGCTTCGGGTTGCACGGCGGCGTAGCAGGCAGCAAGCGCCTCCATGCGCGAGAGGTCGGTGACGGCTAAGGTGGCCGAACGGTAGGCTCCCTCCTTCGTCTCCACGTGAGCCATGTAGAGGCGACCGAGAGTTTCTATCGCCTCGACGGGTGTCAGGCCGGCGTCCATGAGGTAGCGCACGGCATCAGGATAGACAGGCACAAAGCCCGGAGAGAGCATTTCGGCCGCACTGGCCAACATGTAGTCGGCCTTGTTGCGCAGGGCGTAGGCCACCTCGACACCCGAGGTGAGGCAAGTCTCGAAAACGATGAAGTCGAGCTGCCCGTCGGGGATGGCCGAGGCGAAGTCGTCAAGTTCTGTCTCGCTGCCGTTGTCGTTACCGATAGAGCGGGTGGTGGCCGAGAGGGCACCTTCGGGAAGCCAGCCGCTGGCATGGGAGAAATAAACGAGTCCGTAGCCGTCGGCAGATGGGTAGGCTGCAAAAGCGGCGGAGAGCACCTCGCTGAAGATGTCGGGCGAGGCAGAGTTGACCTCGCCGTAGTCGGCTACCGTCTCCCGGCTGCCGTCTTGCAACACACGCATGAGACTCGCTCCCGAGGGAGTGTCGGCAAAGAGGAGCAGCTCGCCCCCCTGCCCCTGCCAAGCGGTGCGTCCCTGACAAAGAGCCTCGCAGCGCGCTTCGACCTCACCCGAGAGGTTGTTGTCAGCTGCTATGTAGACGAGCACCGTGCGCGAAGCGCCGACCACCTCCTCTTCCGTCTGCACGCAGGAGGGCAGCAAGACTGAGAAGAGGCACAAGGCCGCAAGCGCGAAAAAGGATGAGTATGTGCTCGTTTTCAAAGACACGACGAGACAGCTTTTCTCGGAGTTATCAATGATAAGAATGACAGTTCATCAATCTTGTGGCATGCCGTTTTCGTGGCCTGCTACAGTGCAATTCGTCGCTTCATCGCTCACTACGACGTGCCACTTCCAGCGGTAGTCGGTGTCGCTGCTGAGCCTGATACCTACCGTTCCGCTGCCCTCAACTCCGGCCGACTGCACCTTCAGCATGGCATGCGGCCAGCTGCCGGCACGATTGACTACTGAAACGGACAGGAGGCCACTACTTTCTTCACTGATTACCGCCGCCGTCACTTCCTCTGTCTGCGACATGGGATTGGACGCGTCGTATTTGCTTCCGTTCTCCAAGTTCCACTCCTTGTAAACATCGGCGATGGCGACTTCACGCGCACCGTTGGTGGGCAGCACGATGCAGGAGAAATTCGAGGCTGTGGAGAGTGTCTCCTCTTGGTCGTCGGCCACGTCCCAGTCAAGCAGGGTGGCTGTGACTTCCACTTTCGTGCCAATGGGGATGAGGTTGTAGAGTATCTGGCCGTTGTATCTCGGCACAATCGGCACGACAACTTCTTTACTCATGGAAACACCCCCGGAGGCCTCCCTATAGCTGACAGCGATGGTCATCCGGTGCACTAAAGTGTCAACCGGGGTAGCCTGATCGAAGTCCGAAGGCCGGTGAGCGGGAAGAATGTACTCCTGCTCGACATATTTTTGAGAAGATCCGTCGGTGCTCCACGAAGTGAGAGTCTGCGCATTAAGGTCAATGGTCGTCGGATTGGACACGTCAGGCAGGATGGTACCGGCCCAGCTTATCGTTGACGGAACTTCTTTCAACTGGATGGTGACTGAGTTGTCTTGGTCTACCACTTCATACTTGTCAGTCAGGCGGACAAACACCCTGGACATGTTGCGCACCATCGAAGCAGACTCCCTCGTTGTATCATTTGCCGTTATCTCAACATCTTCCAACAACTCGTAGAATATCTCGGGGCAGGATGTCTCGGAACTTGCCATGGTATACATGGTCATTTGGGACATGCTTGTGCCGTACACAGGCGTAGTCAGTTCAGCTCTTTTGGTGGCCATGACCACGTGCCACGTGCCTTCCTCTAAAGTGCCTCTGTAGGTGACCTTGGAATCATTCATACCCAAGTTCGCCATGGGTAAAACACTCTTATACGTGCTGTCCTGATTAAACACTTGGAAGACGATATCGGAGAGGTAACTGTTGATTGTCCCTTCATCGGTAATGTTGGAAAAGACGACAGAGAAGCTGTTCGTTGTGACACCGGTGGTGTCGTTCACGTCCATCTCCGTTTTGCATCCGGCGGCCAACAGGAGGAGAAGTGCGGCCGATACGCTTTTGATGCTGAATATACCTTTGCGAGTCATAAGCTCTTGTTTACGTTAAAATTCCATTCCTACTCCTATCGTCGGGTAGAGGCCATGTGTGGCATCGAGTCCGACCGCATCCCAACCGGAGGAGCAATACCGGTAGGAACATTCGACATCAACGAATAAAAAACTCAACAAGCAGATGCGTGTCCCTATTTCGGGCATGACAGACACGCCCCATGTGGCGTGACGCATCGTGTTTATCATCTCTCCGGTAAGCTCTCTCTTTGTCCACGTCGCGCCTATCCCCGTTCCGACGTAGGGGCGGAAGAGCCCCTTGCGTTCACCCGTAGGATACCACCGGGCGGTGAGCATGAGCGGAAGAGAGGTCTGCGAGCGACTGCTGTAGCCTGTCGTTGTCAGAGTGCCACTCCACAGATTGTCAAGCGTGTATCCGCTCTTGCTTTGGCTGTCATATCCGACTCGCATCCCCACTCCCAAACAAGGGTAAACCCTGTATTCATAGTGCAAGGAGAGAGCCGACAGCCCAACCCCACCATTGAGAAAGACGTCACTCACGGGGACTGACGCCCCCCAAGATACCTCCACACTGTGCAACCGGTCTTTCTCTTGCGCCTGTAGCGCTGCCGGCAGAAGGAGCAGCAAAACAGACAACACTAACCATACCATGAGAGAAGCTCTGCTAAACTTCATCAAATCACTCAGCACAAATTGCTGTAAAACACTCTGTTTTGTACTTCCTATCGTCTTGCCTTTCCCCCTCTTCTCCTGCGTGCTTTGGGAATCACCGCGTTAGTTAGTACGCCGCCGGAACTGCGCAAGCACGCAGGAGAAGAGGGGGTGCAAAGACCCTTACGAGACTATTTCGCAGTGCATTACTACACCACTATCGTCTCGACGTATTATCGCCCTCGCTTACCTGTTAATGTTGAAACTTGCAACCTGTTGTTCTTCAGATATTGTCAACGCCCCCGAGCCTTCAGTGGAGACCACTCCGCTGAGTGCGACAGTCACTTGTGTGTCACCACCATCGGGGGTGTAGAGTACTATCCCGTTCAAGTTGGAGGTGCTGCTGCGTTCGTCGGCTCGAATGCGCAAGTCGTATTCGTTGGTAAAGACGAAGTCTGTTCCTTTGCGTGCCGTCGTGGAGGCTTCGAGTTTCGTGGAAAACGTGATATCACCCCCCGAGCAGTTGGTCTGGAGAGCACCGTCTTTCGCCCGAAGCAACGAAATCTTGAAGAACGGAGACACCACATTGTTTTGTCTGTTGAAATCTCCGAGGGACTCTATCGCCACCATGGCCGGCTGGTCGAATATCTTTCCTTCACAGCTGAGTACGGTACTACCGCCAAAGGAGATCTCGGTGTCAGACATAGCGTCGATTTGGTTGAAGTCCACCACCACGGTTTTGACGTTTTCGTAGCGAGTGTCTTCGAGTGTATACACCTCGAAGGTGCCGCTGTGAGCCCCACTATGTATAAACAGCCTGGGTTGACGTCCCCAGTCGAAATCTTGTGCATCGGCCGTTCCCCTGCCATATACTCCTTCAATCACAATGTCGGAACGCGTGGCGTTTGTCAGTTTCACGCCGTTGGTTTTGAAGAGGCCAAGCTCAAAGCTCACGTTGCTTTCTCCTTCTCTTCCGGGAGTGGTATTTATCATGCGTGCGACGGCCGGCTGGTCAATGATGGTTGCCACTGCACGGTCTCCTATGATATAACTCCCTGACGCATCAGTTAGATACAGGTCGAAGGTGCGGTTTCCCTCAAGCAGGTCGTTCGCCAACACCGGAACTTCCACGGTGAATTTTCCGAGATACCTGTCGCTTCCGTCGGAGTTCGGTATGAAAGACAATGTTCCGTTTGAGGGGGTAAAGTTCAGTGTTTCCTTTGCTGATTTCTGGTCTGTACGGTAGCGTACCGTCACAGGACGCGGAGTACCGTCGGCATTGAAGCCGTATCCGGTAAGGATCACGGTAAAGGTGGCAATCGTACTGCCCTCTATCGGCTTGTTGACTGTGATGTCGTTTACATACACCCCGTGAGCCAGTTTGACAATGTTACTTCTCGGTCCCACGAAGAAAGCCTCACCGCTGTAAGGCAGACAAGCCCCGTAGTAAGTAGTAGGTTTGTTTTCCCGCGCGTAACGGTCGAAGAGCAGCTCGCCCGTTTCGGAGAGCATGGACAGGCGGCCGGAAGAGGGTGCAGCCATGAGAAGGTTCTCGTCGCCATTGACTCGGAGGACTGTGAACGGCGCGGCGGTACTCTTTTCGTACAGCCTGCGTCCCGATTTCGACAGCTTGATTATCTTTCCTATCGAGGTGGACTCGTCATACAGACTCATCACGAAGTGATTGCCCAAGATATTCTGTGCAACGGCCAATACGACACCCCTGTCCACGCCCGACAAGAGGGAAGTTCCGTCCGCTCGCAATACGGCGTAATAGGCCTTGCCTGCGCCATGTCCTCCAACAAGAAGATCTTCAGAGGGAAGAATGGCCAAATGACTTACTCTGGTGTCCTCTCCGGCGGGAACAATGACCTTGTCGTATATCACGTCTCCCTCCGGGCGCACTTTGATGATAGTTCCCCCTACATTGGCACCATGTCCAACGAGGTAGGCATATCCCTCAGCCGTGGAAAGCATCTTTTCTACCACGTATGTCTCGTCGGGAAGTGTTGTCACGTAATACGGTTTTCCGTTCCTGTCAAGGCGCACCACACAGCTCCCTTCCCCGTCAGAGGAGAAGGCGGCATGAAGAAATTCGGAATGCGCACCGTGAACGTCAAAATGGCGACACTCTGTCCCTGTCGGGGCGGTGTAGAAGAAGATATTGTTGTCTTCCGGAGATATTTTGCACACGAAACCGGATTCGCTGTTGCCTCGGGGAGTCGCCCCGGAGAGGATGATGCTGCCATCCGGGAGCATCATCCCGTTCAGAACCCGGGTACCGGCAGAGCCGATATACAGATCGCGTTCCACAAAACCATCCTGGGAGATGACCATCGCACGTCCCGTGGCTTCTGCCCCACTATTATTAGAAGGAAGGATATAACCCGTGATCAGTGCTTTGTCGTCAGACAAGGGGACTATCGCGGTTATCTCACTGAGATCACTCCCGTCAAAGGTCTTGAACTGCCGAACAGATCCGTATTCGGAAACCCATGTCAAGGTGGCATGAGTCTTGTCAGTCCCTGCCAAAACGATGTCTCCGTTACCGAAATCTGCATTCATGAGCACAAACTCGTGCTCCCGGCCGAACGTATTGTCGAAGACAACCGGCATGTATTGAGCACCGGCTGGCGCGGCCACGAACAACGCCATGGCTGTTACCGCTGCATGGATATAATTCTTCGTCTTTTTCATTTTGTATGATTATCTCTGTTATGTTTGAATATACGTTTTCCTGTGCGTGTCCTTATTTCTTTTTGACTACGACCTCCACTTTGCGCGCAGTCCTGTTCAACTCGATAAGAGCATTCAACGACATTTTCTCTTTTCTTTGATACCTCACCTCGGGATTGGTGTCGTTCGAATCATACCATCTGTGATTTTGAAGCTGACGATGATAATCCGCGGTATCAGGAGAAATCTTACCTTTCCCCTGCCATGTCACCTTCGACTTGATGCCATTCGCAACAAGGTATTCAGCCACAAGTCTTGCCCGTTGTTTGGAGATCCACTCGTTATAACTATCGGTTCCGAGTTCATCAGCATATCCTAACACGAGAAGTTCGCTGACACTCTCCAAGCCCTCGTCGTGGATTAACGCATCCAATCCGATGGTAGCTCCGCCGGGCAGATTCCACTTGTCGAAGCCATAATATATGGTGTACAACACGTTTCCCTCCCTGGGGATTACGACGAAGTCGGATTCAACAAGATCAACATTTTTCGTCTCAGCGGCAACGTTGGAGGAGAGGTCGTTCACCTGTTCAAACTTGCCGGTCAGTGCCAAATACTCTTGCGATACACCCATCACTTCAGTGCTGGTGAGGGAAGTCCGAACATTCCGAAAAGTGTAGATGTCGTCCCTGTATCCCAACCCTCTGCGGTCGGAGATGAAATAGCTCGTGGTGTCGTCGCTTTGATAGAGTCCGTAGTCGTTATAAACCGTGTTTATCGGGTAGGGGTAGTGGTATCTTGAAGAAGGTACCACTTTCGAATTCACGAAGTCTACGCTGTACAGGTCATACCCCCCGTACCCTTCATGGCCGTTGCTGGAGAAATACAGGATGTTGTCCGCCACGAACGGGTAAATCTCATCTCCTTCCGTGTTGACAGAAGACCCGAGATTTATCGGTGCTGACCATTTTTTCTCCGCTTCATTCCAACGGGTGATGTAGAGGTCCATTCCTCCGTATCCGCCTTCCATATCCGACGAGAAAAGCAGAGTGCGTCCTCCGTCTAAAAACACAGGATGCGCATAGCAGGTTTCCCCCTGCTTTTCGAACAAGGGTGCGGGAGAAGTCCAGCGAAACTTAGTCTTGTTGTACGTGTAGTAGAGATTTGTCTGAAACGCCCTTTTGTCGAATTCGACGCCGAGGATACGAGCCGCCTTACGATAGGCGATTCTGGTGATCACCCACATGTCGCCACTGGTAGCCGACGGGCCGTTTTGCAGCTCGCGAGGCATAAGCCGAGAACCCACCAACACCTCTTCTCCCCTCTTTTCGGTAAGTTGAGAGAAATTGGTCTGGTGAAAGAATATCTTACGAGGATCCAGCATGTTGCTGGCGGAGGTGGCCACGAAAAGAGTCCCATCCCACCGAGTAACCCAGTACTCCGCGTCCTCGCCACTTATGTCTAATAGTTCCACACCGAAGTCGCTTTCACCAACACCATGGTAGTAGTGAATGGAACTTACGGCATTCAGGGAGTTAATATAGCGCTGATTCCTGCTGTGCGGGCTCTTATAGGCAAAATGTCTTGCCACAATCTCGGCCTCGCGGGGGTTATCCAGACGAAGGAGCGCGTCAATATAGGAGCAGACATCGTCCACTTCCAAAAGATGTTCTCCCTGGTCAAGGACACTCCGATAATGCAGGGCAGCTTTCTCATAGTCCTGCAGCATGTTGTACACCCGTGCGAGTTTGAGTTGTTTGCGAATCTTCTCGGAGGCGTCATTTTTTTCCAAGTGCTGCAGCAACTTTTCGTACTGCGCTGTGGCATCGTCGTAGTGACCGCTAATGAACGCACGATCTCCCAACACCTCCAAGCGCTTAGGCTTGGGGGTACGCTCCTCTTTTTTCTTCGACTCACTCTCTTTCGCGTGTCCCGGCAACGAGAAGAGCGCTGTTACGAAAAACAGCAGAAGAATATAGATATACCGATTACTTTTCATCTGTAGTAATTATTTAAGGTACAACCCTCGCCGAGGTTCTACCTGTATATGATATAACCCAAGTGCACTCCGAACTTGGTGGGACCTACCCAGGCGACTGTGTTCTTCACCCCGAATTCAGGATATTCGGAAAACTCTCCGCCAAGACGGTATTCGTCATGTTGCAGGTGTGCATACCCCAAGCCAAGGTTCACGTCCAAACGCAGACGTTTGCTGATATAAAACTTGTAGCCTAAGGACACCCCGCCGGAAATGCCCCAGCCCACATAACGGTGGCTGTTGTAGGCATCGCCGTTTCTGACAAGGCCTATATTGTAATTGCCCATCATCGCATACGGGCCGATATAAAAACCGTCAAAATGGCTGTGCGTGTAGTAGTATCTGGGTTTTACATAATATCTGAAGTCGGCACTTCCCACCAAGGCGCGGAACACGCTCTCGTCTTTCTTGAACATGTACGGCATCCAGAATATGTCGCCGTTTACGGAGAATTGAGACCCCACTTTCCACTCGAGCCCGATGTTCGGTGTTCCGGCGAGTATCAAGGGTGCGTTCGTCTTTATCTCCTGTCCCGAAATGGAGCCCGTCCCCAAGGACAGCATGGCGGACAGCAATACGAGTGAAAGGATGCTTTTTTTCATATCTGTTGGCATGTTAATTCTAATAGATGGTGGTACCTCCTTCAACGATGTCGTCCCAACCTTGGAGGCTTACTCCTATCAGCTCGAATCCGCGGAATTCGAAGCGAACGATCATGAGCGGATCCAAAAGGCGATCCCACGGGTTTCCGCTCGCGTCGTAGGCGGGAATATCTGAACCCATAGAGATGGGCAAAGTCGTCGCCTGCAAAGCGCCGTTCGCGTCGTAATAGTACACGGCTACATCCACCGGCTCTCGCGATGCCTCGTGAAGGGTGGAGTCAGAATAATGCGTACCGGCCGACGGAAACACTCCTACGATATCCGTCTCGTACACCCCGTCGACGGCATTCACATCGTGCGACGCTGCCAGCCAGCCGCTGGTGGGGCGACGATAAATCCCGTCAAAATACATGTGTGTACCCACCAAATAACGAACGTCTATCCGATCTACCCAGTCCGGCAGGCCTGTGAAGCTGCAAATCACTCCCCCTTTGCGAGAGGTCGTTTCGTCTAAGTCGGCCAATAAAACGGATCCTTCCGGATAGCCATAAGGATAGGCCGTCACGCTGTCGAAGAGGATCACGCGAAAGTCCGGGCCCGAAGTAAACAAGTTGGATGCTTCGTCGTAAAAGGGTTCGAACAGATAGGACTCGTCAAACGGCTGTCCGACGGTGCGGCTATCCGGGTCGATGTTGGCAAAACAACTCACCCTGTAGCCCCTGGCCACGGGGATCTTGAAACGCACGTAGCCGCTTCTTACGTAGGTGTTTTCAAAAGGAGCCTCTGAATAAACAGACGAAACGTGCGCCCCTGACGCATCATGCACCGACACCAGCACGTTGTCTATGCTCCCTTCAACGATCTGGGGGACGTAGACTTTCAAGTTGCTCTCGTCCACAAAATAATCGTAGGTGCAGGAACACAGCGCTGCAAGAACGACAACCAGCAACCCGAGCCTCCGGAAAAGCGTATTTTTCGGATTATCTTTTTTCATATATACTCGACTGTTCAGTGTTCTCTTCTATCGATGACACGATCATACGAATGAAAAAACTCAATTGTAAATAACATCCATATAGAGACCTCTACAAAACAACTCTTGATTTCGACATCCGACTCGCGTGGTGAGTCGAACGCAGTCTCATATACAAATCTTGCCGTAACCTCGCCGGGGCGGACTTTCACCTCACGCCCCAAGCTACGGTTTATATACCAAGAGAGACCTCTGCAACACACCATGTCAACCCCACTTCTCTCCCCTCTTTTCCTGCGTGCCTACGCAATTCAAGGCTGTGTAAGCACGCAGGAAAAGATGTCTTGCAGAGGTCTCAAAGATGCACAATAAAACAAAACCGATTTTACAGAATCACAAGGTTATATCAACCTCTACCAAATCTTCCCAATCCATCAGATTGGTTTCGATTTCGACGATCCCAAATTGACTGGGAGCCGGCAGGGTGTCTCTGGTGACGTTGTAGCCGGCCGTCTGTAAGGCTACTTTGAGAATCATCACGTTGTTCACAGGAATCTCTTGGGTGATGTTGCCATACCAAG
>CAYPFZ010000041.1:0-11353 GCA_964410225.1 uncultured Paludibacter sp. | reverse complement strand
ACAGGACGCGGCCGAAAAAGCCAAACACCTCGTTGAACGCAGCGGAAGGGTGGAAACAAGGGGCGAAAGAGCTTGTCACAGAGCCTTTTGGAGAAACAGTACCAAAGAGTAAGAAACCAAAAAAGTCCGAACGATGCGAAATCGTCCGGACTTCTCGTTGGCAATTAATAAGTAGCCTGATTTTTAGTTTCTTGACGGATACTTCCCGTCTTTCTTTTATCAGAGGAGCGAGGTAATCATAAACACGGCGGCCACCCCCACGATACCGTACAACTCGGGGAAGACGGCCAAAATCATCGTTTTGCCGAACACGTCATAGCCTGACCCTATCCCCGCAATGCCGTTGGCGCAAACTTGCCCTTGCCTGATGGCTGAAAACAAGTCGGCCAGCCCCAACGCCAGCGACCCGCCGAATATGGCGGCGGCCGTAGCCCAGGTCATCTCGGGTAGCAGGTGGCTGCGAAACAGAAAGAATCCCAAGAAGCCGTAAAGCCCCTGCGTGCCGGGCAAGGCACATAAAACGATGTAGTTGCCAAAGGCATCGGAGTTCTTTTTCAATGCACCGATAACAGCATTCCCTGCGATTGTTACGCCGTAAGCACTCCCGATGCACGACAGTCCGAGTACCAATCCGATACCGATGTAAGCTAAAATGATAGGTTCCATAATTTTTATTTTTGATTAAATTGTTTGTTGTTTGTTTTTTATTCTTGCCTGTGTATCAAAAGATGGTCATAACACTTTGGTTTCCTCTTTGTAGCGGGCGAAGGGGCGGTATTGTTTTCCGTTGCCCTCGAAACCGGCATTTTTGTAGAACTCGACGAAAGTCAGACGCATGGGGTGAACGAACGAGCCCAACACGGCGATGAACAGGTTAATGCCATGCCCGAACAGCAAGATGATAACCGTTAGCAACTGACTGATTACCGGGATGCCGACTCCTGCTCCCATGTCGAAGGCAAGCTCGTTGAACACCAAGCCCATGACCCCTCCCGACAAACCAAGGGCGAAAAGCCGGATGTATGAAAGCACGTCACCCAACAAGCCGGTGGCCATGTTGTAGGTGTCCCACAACCCCGCACCGATGTTGATAAGTGGGTTGCGCTTTACGTTGTTCAGCAGGAAAATGCAAGCAGCCCCCAAGCCGCCGAATGCGATGTAGAGCCATTTGCCTGCCTCGGGAGTCACCAAGTCGAATTCAGATAAGGCCAACGTGCCGCCACATCCGATCAACACGAGTAACCATCCCAATGTGGAAAGAGACGAGAGGAAGCCGTTTCGCTGTATTTCGCCTATCCACTTGAGCACCATGCCGAAGAGTATCTGCACGACACCCAAGATGAGGGCGTTGTAGAACAATTGGTTCGAGTCGAGCATGACCACCTTGAAGCGTTGCAGCCACGGAGCGGTCGAGTCGGCAAGCGGGATGCCGAAACATGTACCACTGATAAAACCCATGACCATGCCTCCCACTCCCAAAGTGGCAATCAGTGCCATGACCGAACGAAAGGCCGGGTCGCTCATTCTCCAACGAGCTATCAGCCCCACCAGCAGGAGTAGCAGTCCATAACCTACATCGCCGAGGCACAAACCGAAAAAAACGACATAGAAAGGAGCAAAATAAGCTGTCAGGTCACGTTCCCAGTAATTGGGTAAGTCGTACAGCTTGCCGATGAACTCGAACATGCCGGAAAAGCGGTTGTTTTTCAATTTTATCGGTACACGTTCGTCGGGCACGGGGTCACTCGCTTCGTAGTAGATGCCTGCCGGGTCGAGGTAGTCTTTCAACGCCTGCTCGTCTTCCTCAGGAACCCATCCTTCAAGCAATCTCACCTTGTCGTCGACCTCACTGAGGGTGTTCAGCAGTACTTTGCAGAATGATACGTCGGTCAACAAGTCCGCTTCGACTTCTTTCAGGGTGTTGTAGTGAGTGATGGACAAGTATTCTATCCTTGAACGGTTGAAGTTGATGGCCTCCTGCAGACGTACCAACTCGTCAATCCATTCCTCTGCGGTGCGAGACGACAGAGTAACGGGATCGGCATCGATGTCAATTTGTTCGCCCGGACGGGTTACGGTGACAAAGTAGGTGATATTATCGCGGCTATTTATCGTAAAAGCATTGTAGGCGGTCTCCCATTCCGGGTTGAATTTGCGTGAGGGGCAACTGAAAAAGCGAAGGATGATACCGGCTCTTTCCAAGTCCTCAATGCACTTGTGACTGAAAAGCCCCCACACTTCCATCCGATCGCACTCTTTTCTGCTATGGGCTAACTGTTGTTGCAGAAGGTCGCGTTCTTGCAACAGTTTTTCGGCTAAATGAAATTGCTCTATTCTGTCGCATGCAGGGTCAAACGGAGCGGGTTTCTCGCCTTCCGGTCGATGGTAGGCCAGCTGTTTCAGCACGTTTTTCACCCGCGAGGCGGCCTGCATCTTTTCCCTCAATTCGTCATTTTCCTCCGTACCGCCGGCTTTTTCTATGACGTGCAGCACCCCAATATCCTTGATCTTCTCCAAGAATTCCATGTACTGCTTGTGGTACACCAAAAAGGTGTACTTCTTCATTTTCACTATCATACGCCGGCCTCCATCCTTTCTTTTCGTGACTTGACTATTTTCTGCGACGATTTGGAGAGGTTTTCCTCATCTTCAATGAAGCGTTTAATCTTCCTGATGGCATCTTCGTAGCCCGGTATCTGTACTTTCTCAAACAGGTTGACTTTCTGTGTGGTCTTCTTGCGGGCGTATTCCAGCAATTCCATCTTTCGGGCATAGAATTCACGTTCGATGCCCACTTGCGCCAGTTCCTTCAGTAGCGTCAACCCGTCAGGAAACCAGGCGGGTGTACTGAACAGACTGAAGGGTCGGATAGTATATTCCACTCCCTCCAATACCGGAATGCGCACCCCCGCTATTTTTTTGATGCCCATCCGCACATCTTTCACCTGCAGCAAAGTCGTGTCGAATTCGCTCCATAAAGTCAGCATTCGGTCGTAAGCCGCAATGCGCCGCTCCAATTCATCTTCCAAACGCCTGATGTCTTCTTTTGCACGCTTCACCTCCAAACGAAGGGCACTTTCCTTGTTCTTGATGGTGGGAAGGGTACGGACGCGCACGTTCAGATTTTTTTCCAAAAGCTGCAACGAGGTCTTGTTGTATTGAAATTGTATCGCCATGCGTTTGTCTGATTGTAAAAACCCACCGGCTCTTTGTTACTATGCTTTCCCTCTTCTGTTGCGTGCTTAGGAAATTTTTGCTGCGTACTAACGCGCCGCGCGTTGCGTACTAATGCAGCAAAATTTTCCTAAGTATCCGCCGGGAGGGGTCGTGCAATAGTTTCGTATTGCCCGACACCCCCGCCGCCGATTACTTCTCTTTCCAATATTTGTCTACCAATTCCTGTTTGATGTTGACCTCGGTAGGAGTGAAATGTTTGGAGAATAAAGTCCACACGGTGTCAAGCATGGCGGTTGTATCGATGTTCACGTCGATGCTGAGCAACCGGTCGGAATATTCTTTGGCAAAAGCCAGTGCGCGCTCGTCATAATCCGTGAGGTCGAAGCCATTTTCGAGTTTGGTTTTGGCGTTGGCAGCATCGGAGTAGAGGCGTACGGCGGCATTCATCACCTGCGGGTGGTCTTCACGAGTTTTCTTGCCTGCCACCAATTGCTTCAGGCGCGAGAGGGAGCGGAATGGATCCACGATGACCTTGCCGATGTCGCTATCGCGGCGCAGAAACAACTGTCCCTCGGTAATGTAGCCGGTGTTGTCAGGAATGGCGTGAGTGATGTCGCCGCCCGACAAAGTGGTCACGGCAATGATAGTGATGGAGCCACCTTCCGGGAATTGCACGGCCTTCTCATATATTTTGGCCAAATCCGAATAGAGCGACCCCGGCATGGAATCTTTGGAAGGAATCTGTTCCATACGGTTTGACACAATAGCCAACGCGTCGGCGTAGGAGGTCATGTCGGTGAGCAATACCAATACCTTCTCGTTTTTATCGACGGCAAAGTACTCGGCGGCGGTCAACGCCATGTCGGGGATGAGCAAACGTTCCACCGGCGGGTCTTCCGTGGTATTCACGAAGCTCACGATGCGGTCGAGCACTCCGGCGTTGCTGAACACGTTTTTGAAATACAGGTAGTCGTCATTGGTCAGCCCCATACCTCCGAGGATGATTTTATCGGCTTGTGCACGCAGTGCCACGTTGGCCATCACTTGGTTATAGGGTTGGTCGGGGTCGGCAAAAAAGGGAATCTTTTGTCCGGACACCAACGTGTTGTTCAGATCAATACCTGCGATACCCGTAGCGATAAGTTCTGAGGGTTGCCTGCGACGCACCGGGTTGACAGACGGACCGCCTATCTCTCGCTCTTCTCCTTCTATGGTGGGGCCTCCGTCAATGGGGTCGCCGTAGGAGTTGAGGAAACGGCCTGCCAACTGGTCACCTACTTTCAACGAAGGAGCCTTCCCGAGAAAGATGACTTCGGCGTTGGTCGGGATGCCTTCCGTACCGCCGAACACCTGCAGAGTCACTTCCTCACCTACGATTTTGACGACTTGCGCCAACGCTCCACTCACGGTAGCCAGCTCGTCGTTGCCGATGCCCGTTGCTTGTAGCGTGCAAGTCGCTTTGTTGATTCGGGTGATCTTCGTGTATATTTTCCGAAATGCTTTCGTTGCCATAGTTATAGTGTTACTTTCTTTTTTACCGTTCTCCGACCTCCGATTGATGAGCCGCATCACCGGGTGTCATCTCTTTCATGCGAGGTAGTCCAAACGAGATGTCCCGACCTCTTTTTTCATCTTCTCGTTGCCTTCGTTTCTCCTCTTCTCCTGCGTGCTTAGGGAATTTCCGCTGCGTTAGTACGTAGCCCGGGCTGCGTAAGCACGCAAGAGAAGGTGGTTTTCAAGGGTTTTCTAAAAATCAGATGTTATACTATCTTCTGCCTTTCGGTGCTTTTGTCTTTTCTTTTTGAATAACATCACCGAAGTTGAAGTTGCGAGTGTCGCTTTATCTTTGTTTTTCGGCTAATATGTTGTCTAATTCCGTGCGGTAGGCCTCGAATTTTTCGGAGTGGAATTCCGAGTAATTCATCTGTTTGCACGTGTTGATGATTCGTTTGAAGTATTCCATGATGTCGACAAAATTACTGAATTCGAACTCCATGTTACATATTTCCATCACCAAGTCGAGCATGTATTGCTGGCGTTCTATCGGCGTTACGGCGTCGACGGCGTCAAAAGCGTCTTGTTGCAAGATGACAAAATCGATGACTTCCGACTTCCAAAAGGTAACGTGGTAGTCTGTGGGCACTCCGTCGTCGCCCAGAATGTTGATCTGTTCCTTTACTTCTTTGCCACGTTGCAACATGGTTTTCATCTCGTTCACCTTGCGAGTCCAGTCGGGGGAGATGCGTTTTGAGACATATTCTTCGAACTCTTGGTATTCTATATACTTCGAATAGCTCTCAATCGGGTTTACTGCCGGGTAACGCTTGCTGTCGGCTCGTGCCTGTTCTAAGGCGAAAAAGCATCGTGCCACCTTTTTAGTGCCCTCGGTGACCGGCTCTTTGAGGTTGCCGCCTGCGGGCGACACGGTGCCGATGAAAGTAATGGAGCCCGTCTTTCCGTTCTTCAACCTGACAAAACCTGCCCGGCTATAGAAATTTCCTATAGTAGCAGAGAGGTCCATCGGGAAAGCATCTTGTCCGGGTAATTCTTCCATTCGGTTGCTCATTTCGCGCAAAGCCTGCGCCCACCGAGAAGTAGAGTCGGCCATAAGCAGCACTTTCAGACCCATCGCACGGTAGAATTCGGCTATAGTCATAGCGGTATAGACGGAAGCCTCACGCGAGGCCACGGGCATACTCGAGGTGTTTGCGATGATAATCGTGCGTTCCATCAGGTTGCGGCCCGTATGCGGATCGATCAGTTTTGGGAACTCTACGAACAATTCCACCACTTCATTTGCCCGTTCTCCGCAGGCTGCCATGATGACAATGTCGGCTTCAGCTTGCTTGGAGATCGCGTGTTGCAGCACGGTTTTACCTGTCCCGAAGGGCCCGGGGATAAAACCTGTGCCACCTTCGGCTATGGGATTTGCCGTGTCTATAGTGCGCACTCCGGTCTCAAGCAGCTTGAACGGGCGCGGTTTCTCCGTATGAACGTTGACGGGCTTCTTCACCGGCCACCGCTGAATCATGTTGATCTCGACCTCGCGCTCCTCGTTAGCGAGCACGGCGATCGTCTCTTCTATAGTATATTGCCCCTTCGGAGCGACACTTTTCACAACATATTCGCCCTTGAAACTGAAGGGAACCATGACTTTATGTGCCTGACCATTCTCGTCGACCTGACCGAGCCAGGCGCCGGAGCTGACCTTCTCGCCGGCACGAGCCAAGGGGATAAAGTCCCATTTCTTCTCACGGTCGAGGGGAAAGTTATACTCGCCGCGCTTGAGAAATACGCCCGACAGCTTGTCGAGGTCGTTTTGAAGGCCGTCGAAGTTGCGCGACAGCAGACCCGGGCCCAAGGTGACTTCGAGCATGTGACCGGTGAATTCCACCACGTTGCCCACTTTCAAACCGCGCGTACTTTCGAAGACTTGAACCGAAACCTCCTCGCCGTTCACCTTCAACACTTCGGCCATCAGGCGCGTTTCACCTAACCGTATGTAGCAAATCTCATTTTGTGACACCGGGCCGTCGACCTCGACCAAGACAAGGTTCGCGTTGATTCCCTTCACTTTTCCGTTTGTTGCCATCGCTTTTTCTCTATGCTTGTTGTTTGTTTGCGGCCTCATTCCTTACGCCTCGAAGGCGACACTGCCTCGCAACTCGTCGAGCACCTGGCGGAACACTGCCGTGCCTCGCTCGCGATTCATCTCATTAAGGCGGTTGATTATCTCGCATTTCAGCACCAAAGACAAGATGCGTTCGATGCCGAAGTAACTGAAAAACGAGTGCTCGTCGAGCCATTCCCACTTCAGCGCCGCGAGTTGTTGCTCGCGGAGCAGCAGGTCTTCCGTTTCGGAGATCGTCTGCAGCGCGGCGAGTTGTTCGAACATGCCGGTCAAACCGAAGTCGCGGGCGTTGCTCTTCCTCAGTTCTGTGGCCACATCATTTGAGCCGATTATGAACCGCCCGCGCTCGAAACCGTGGCGGCGGCAGCTGACCGCTGTCAGAAAGTTGTTGACGTTCAGACTGAATTCAAACCAGCGGCTGACAAAACGGTTCGCACAATGCATAGCATGTTCATAGTACAAGCCCGCCAGATAGTCTTCGGCAAGCAGCCCGTCGAAGCCGAAGTTCTCGTCTTTTTGTGCGTCGTAGAAGGTCTTTAGGTAAGGAAGAAGCCGCCGGTCGCGCACGTCTTCCTGCTCGTCCAGTAGGTTGAAAAGCTCTTGCCAGTCAGCGGCATCGAGCTCGCCGCCGGGGTCGAGCGGGGCGTTTTTATCGTTCAGAAGGCGGAGGAAGTTCGCATTGTCCCACTTGGCGTAGAGCAGCCTCAGCAGCTCATAGTCCGCAGCGGTGAGGACGTTTTTGAGCTCCACGCGCAGTTGGTGCATCGCAGGGACGCGCTGCCGCTCGCCCGCCTTCAGGTCGGGGAAACCGGAGATGTAGCAGTAATAGTTCATTGCAATCGACAAATTTGCCGTTTTCATCGGGGTTTTTTCCCCTCGGTCAGAAGAGCATTTCCGCTAATTTCGGGCGCAGGAACTCTTTGAAATAGGCCGTCAAGTCTTCGTCTGTGAAGGTGATTTTATAGCCTTTTTCGGCCGCCACGATGGCGAAACCGGTCTTGATGCCGTTCACCTGCCGGATGGTTACTCCTTTCTCCAAGAGTTTTTTTGCCTGTGAAGCGAAGAAGGCGGTGAGCTCTTCGGCCTCGCTTGTTTCGATGGTGGGGGGCTCGTCTTGAGGCCAATTTTCCACCAGAGTGAGGATGATTTTCTGCATGAATGCCTTCCCGTCGATTGCTTTCCCGACGGCTTCGGCGGCGAGCCTTGCGGCAATCAGCTCGGTTATCTCGGTCTTGAGCGCGTCGACTGCGCGGCGTGCGTAGAGTTGCAGCTCGGAACGCATGTTTTTTCCGATTTCATCGGCGGTTTTCGCTGCTTGCATCATGCGCTCTTCGGCCTCGGCTTCGGCCGCCGAGATGATGTCTTTCGCCTCGTTTTCCGCTTGGGAAATGATTTTTTCTGCCCGGCGTTGTGCCTCGGTTACGCCTTCTTTGTAGATTTTTTGCGTAAGCTCTTGCAGTCTTTTATTCATAAAAAAACGGCTTTTTGTCGGGTTTTTCTGCCCGGTTTCTTCGTATTGTGGGGACAAACGTACATTTTATTTTCCGATAATCCAAGTAAAAATGGTAGTTTTTTCACGAATTTGTCTGCTTGTCCGGAGGCGTTGCCCGGCGTATTTTGCATGCGGTTTTCGGGGGCATTTTCCGCGGTAAAAAACCGGCTGCAAAGGGGCGCGGAAACGGGTGCTACGTACGACCGGAAAAAAAGCTCAGCAGCTTTCGGGAAAAAGCTCAGCAGTTTTTTCAAAAAGCTCAGCAGTTTTTTCCCAAAAACTACGGAGCTTTTTTTTGGGTGCTTATCGGCTTGGTTTTCAATGCCCGTTTTCTTTGCCGAAAAAGCCGCCGTTTTTTGTATATTTGCCTGCGGAAAATGCGTCCGTTTCCTTATATATATAGGGGAAAATTTTCATGTCGAACGACCATAAAACCGGGTAAGATGAAGCGCATCGTTAATCAGGAATTCGGCGGGGAGCGCCCGCTTTTCGCCTCGCACGACCTTTATTTGGAGAATGTTGTCATCAGAGAAGGCGAGTCTGCCATTAAGGAATGCAGCAATATCGAGGCGGTGGGCTGTCGCTTCGAGGGCAACTATCCGTTCTGGCATGTGCACGGTTTCCGCATAGACAACTGTTTTTTCGACGTGGGCGGGCGCTCGGCTTTGTGGTATTCTGACCACCTGAAGATGACAAACACCCGTATTGACGCCCCGAAGATGTTCCGCGAAATGACGGATATTGAGCTGAAAAATGTCGTAATCAACGATGCGGACGAGATTTTCTGGCGTTGCCGGAGGATAAATGTGGAGAATTTGACGCTGCACGAAGGGCGGTATCCGTTCATGTTCAGCCGTGATATTTTCGTCAAAAAGCTGAGGAGCGACAGCAAATATGTTTTCCAATATGTCAAAAACGTGGAGATTCACGACGCGGTCATTACTACCAAGGACGCCTTCTGGGAGGTAGAAAACGTGACGATTTACGATTCGGAATTGCACGGTGAATACGTCGGTTGGCACTCGAAGAACCTGCGTTTGGTGCGCTGCCACATCACCGGCGAGCAGCCTTTATGTTACGCCCGCGACCTTTTCCTGGAAGATTGTACCTTCGGGTCGGACTGCGACCGGGCGTTTGAATATAGCACCGTGCAGGCAAACATCCGAGGAAGCATCACGAACATCAAGAATCCGACCTCGGGACACATCACCGCCGACCGCATCGGTTCGGTGACTTTGGACGAGAACATCCGACAACCGGCCGACTGCGTGATTAGCGAACGGAAGAAATCTTTCTGACTCCGGCGCGGATTTTGACCTATACATATACATAAGGAAAGGACGATGCGACCGGACAGCCCTCAAGTGCGACCCGCGAGCCCCTCGGAACGGTACGTGATTGTCGATGCCTTGCGCGGCTTTGCCCTGCTGGGGATCGTCATGGCGAACTATCCGGAGTTCTCGCTCTACACCTTCTTCGACAGCGAAACGAAGGAGGCCTTCGCCACGCACAGCTGTGACCGGGTGGTGAACTTCCTGCAGTATCTGTTGGTTGATGGGAAGTTTTACACGATATTCTCACTTCTCTTCGGGCTGGGATTCTCGATCATTCTCTCGAATGCCGAGCGTCGCGGCGGCGACGGGCTCCGTGTTTTCTACCGGAGGATGGGGACGTTGGCGGCAGTCGGCCTTCTGCATCTGATGCTTCTCTGGAGTGGAGATATTCTGTTGCTCTATGCTTTGTTGGGATTTCTGCTGCCCGCCTTCCGCCGAGCTTCTGACCGTCGGCTGCTGGCGTGGGCAGCGGCGCTGCTGCTTGTGCCGGTGATGCTCGACTTTTTTCAGGAGGTGTCGGGCGTGTCGCTGTCGGCTTTTGCGGTGCGCGCGCAGAGCTACTGGTGCGAACGCTACGGCATCACCGACGAGAACTTCGCTCGCTGGCTCCGCGACGCCACGTGCTACGCCGACGTGTTTCACTTCCTCATCCAGGGAGCGTTAGTACGAGTGCAGGAATTTGTCGACGGTCATCGCTACTTTCGTGTATTCGCTTTGTTTCTTTTGGGCTATTATATAGGAAGGAAACAAGTGTACGCCCGCTTAGGAGAATATAAGGAAACGCTCCGGAAGCTCTTTCGTTACGGGCTGCTCGTAGGCGCTCCCGTGTCGATTCTCTACGCCTGGAGCAGCACACACAGCCATGCGTGGGGGCTGACGGTGCACTCCCTGCTCTTCCTCACAGGCGTGTTCCCGCTGAGTTTCGCCTATGTAAGCGGGATGTGTCTGCTCTATCTGCGCAAGCCTCGATGGCACGGATTCGCCTGCCTGTCCGCACCGGGGAGGATGGCACTGAGCAACTACATCGGGCAATCAGCCGTCGGCATGTTCCTTTTCTACGGTATCGGCCTGGGATTTGGCGCGAGCATCGGCCTGACTCCAACCGAGGGGATCGCAATAGCCGTCTTTGTTTTACAAATGCTGTTCAGCAGCGTTTGGCTCTCTGCTTTCCGCTTCGGACCCTTAGAGTGGTTATGGAGAATGCTGACGTACGGCAAGTATTTCCCCTTGATAAAGCAGTCCCGACAGACGAGCAGGACAGAAATCGGCAAGTAGCAGCTCGCCGTCCCTCCCCCACGATGGATATTTCCTCGTGTTTTCCCTTCTTTTTCCTCCTTCTGCTGCGTAAGCACGCGCCGGAAGTAGTGTTACATAAGGAAGAGTGAAGGCGTTTTTATTCTTATTTCGCCTTGTGTAAGAGATGAATAAGAAAAAGCCCAAAGAGAGAACGTCAAGATGACGCGCTCGCTTTGGGCTCTGTTCGCTAAAGGGATGAGGAGTCTTAATCAGCGAATTTCGCTTTGATGAATTCGCGATTCAGACGTGCTATGTGCGTGATAGAAATGGCTTTCGGGCACTCGGCGGCACAAGCGCCGGTGTTGGTGCAGTTGCCGAACCCGAGTTCGTCCATTTTCGAAAGCATGGCTTTCACGCGGCGTTTGGCCTCTACCCTGCCTTGAGGGAGGAGTGCCAGTTGGCTCACTTTAGCCGAGACAAACA
>CAYPFZ010000040.1:0-11429 GCA_964410225.1 uncultured Paludibacter sp. | reverse complement strand
GCTTAGGAAAATTTCATTGCGTACTAACGCCGTTCGAGCTGCGTTATTACGCCGTTTGAGTTGCGTACTAACGCAAGAAAAGAGGTCTTACAGGGTTTCGATTTGAGTGTGGTTGTCATGCAAAGAGGCGGACAACAAAGTCTAAAAAAGCCGTAAAGCAGAACGCTCTACGGCTTCCATTCAATATTAAAGTCTACCGGTTTGTATTCACCAACAGCGGCTTAGTCGGTATTGGCTCGTTGAACGGCAGCATAGTTGATACGTAACGCGTACGCACGGCGCAGAGCTTGCTTCACATCGGTGACAATCCCCATCCTGGTATCTTTGTCGGCCTTGATGGACACCGTCATCATGTTTTGGTCTTCTTCTTTCATGGAACTGCGTTCGGTGACGATGAAGTCTTCAAGCTGCGATACATCGGCAAAAGCGTCGCCCAACTGGATGCGGGTTTCCGACCCGAAGGTCTTCTGCCATTCCCTGGTAGGCTTCCCGATGTAGACATAGCGCACGAGTGACTTGTTTTCCAACTTGGTCAACTCCGTGGCATGTGGTTGCTGGATGACAACTTTGTACGTCACTTCTTTCATCGTCGTGACCATCATGAAGAAGAACAGGAACATAAAGATAATGTCAGGCAACGAAGAGGTACTCATTTCGGGAGTTTCTCTTGCCTCGTTTTTCCTAATCTTTGCCATGTTTAGCTTCCTCCGTAATTTTTAGGTTCAGCTTCCGATATGTTTTGGGGATAAACCTTCTGAACTGACTTTTGCAGTTCTACGGGCAAGTCCTCATATTTCCTTCCGAAGCGACTTCGCGCAAATTCGTTGCGCAATTCGTTATAAGCCGCTATCAGCTCGTTTTGCACTTCGATGTATGTCTGGTATTGCGTGTCAACATCGTTTTGCAGCGAGATTACGTGGGCTTTGGTTGTTTCCACCTCGCCAAGGTATTCTATATACTGGATGGATTTCTCCGGAAGGTTCGGATCGTTGTTCTCGTTCTTGATGAATTCCTTTGCTTTTTCCTTCAGCTGGCTGACATCATACATAATCTCTCCCTGTACCAGCAGCTGGTTCATGCTGTTCACCTTCACAACGAAGATATTCCGCTTTTTGATGTCAATATCTTCGGGTGCTTGGTCGGGCGGGAGTGGCTGGGGCAAACGCCTTTGCAACCCCTTGTTCGAATCCATGCTGGTGGTGATAAGGAAGAATATCAACAGAATGAACGAGACGTCGGCCATGGAGCTGGAGTTCAGACTCGGTACCTTTCTCTTTTTTGCCATATTCTTTATCCTTTCTTTGTGCCGGTTTCAATGAAATTCAGGCAGGATTATTTGAGTTTTACATAGAGGCGATTCCCTACAATGGCAAGGAATAGCAACACGAACAAGGTGTAGCAGATGTAGATAACCATATCGGTAAACTGTGCCCAAAAACCTTCGTTTTCAGTGCCTTCATAACCGATGATGGGCAGTTTCTCCGGCGAACCCAAGTTCCATGTAATGACGATGAGCAGCACAAACAGCACCAAGGTCACCAAGGTTTTTATGCCTCCTTTGGGATGAATAATTAAATTGGACACAAACTTGTAGCCGGCAAAACCGATGACGGCAACCACGGTTGCAATCAACAAGGCGTAGCACCAATAAATGAGCGTATCTGTTGCAACAGGGACATTCATCACGTCGCCCCCTGCGTTGGTAATGGAATCCGCACTCGGCCCTATGTACATGGCCAAAACGATTGCCACGGAAATGAGTAGCAACACAATGGCCACAATGCCGGATATCCTCAACAACAATTTATCTTTCATATCTCTCAATTTACTTTTTGTTGATAACCTGTCAAGTTTTATTTTGAGCGCTTGACAACGATGTCAAGAAGGGATATGGAGGCATCTTCCATGTCGTTGGTCAGCCCTTCGATCAGGGTGAGCAGGTAGTTGAAGAACACTTGAAGGATCATCGCCACGATAAGCCCGAAGATGGTCGTAAGCAAGGCTACCTTCATACCACCGGCAACAACGGTCGGAGAAATATCGCCCACTTGTTGAATTTTGTCGAAGGCTTGTACCATCCCAACTACAGTACCCAAGAACCCTAAACTGGGGGACAAAGCGATGAACAACGAAATCCAGGTCAAGTTCTTTTCCAACAAGCCCAATTGCACGCCGCCGTAGGAAGCAACGGTTTTTTCAATCACTTCTACCCCTTCTTCGTGACGTGAGAGACCTTGATAGAAAATAGAAGCTACAGGGCCGCGGGTATTACGGCACACGTCCATGGCTGCTTCAACGCCGCCTTTTTCCCACGCTTCGTCAATGCTGTTCAACAGTTCTTTCGTGTTGGTGGAAGAAAGTCCCAGATAAATGAGGCGTTCGATGCTCAAGGCAAGCCCTAAGATGAGTACCAATGCGATAGGAGCCATCCAGCCCGCACCACCTTCGATGAATTTCTGCTTCAGAGCTTTGTGCATGCCGCCACCTTCTATCACTTCTTCTTCGGCAGCTGCCAACATTTCGATGGCATTCGATTCTGTCATAGCGGCTTCCGCTTCTTCGGTAGTTACGACGTCCTCGGTGGCTTCCGCTTCTTCAACGGCCTCCATCTCTTCAGCTGCCGCCATTTCCTCGGTTACCGCATCTTCTTGTGCGGAAATACTCACGGGAATCCCATAACTGCAAATTGCTACGATCGATAAGACTGCAAATACCTTTTTCATTTTTCCTTTGTTTAAAAGTTTCCGATTGTTGTTGTTTTGCTTTGTGTTTCTGTTTCTGTTTCTTTAATGGAGCGGAGAGGAAGAGATTCGAACTCTCGATACGGTTTCACGCCGCATACACGCTTTCCAGGCGTGCCTCTTCAACCACTCGAGCACCTCTCCGAAATTTGGGCGCAAGTTAGGAAAAAAAATAAATTGTACCTAACTTCGCTCGTGTTTTATTTGAATGAAATATTCTCTTTCGCGTCTTTTTTGCATCTCGTCAGGGTTGTTTTGCGTTTTTTGCGGATATATTTTCTTCTTGCACCCCCAATTCGAGCTTTCTGCAAAGCATTACTGTTCCTCTTTTCACCCTATGGTTTTCAGCCCCCTTGTGCGTGCTTTGGAAAATTTTGCCGGTTAGTACGCAGTTCAGATTGCGTTCGTAGCTCAAGCTGCGTACTAACAACGCTGCAGAGGAGGTCTTTCATAGAGGTTCTAATCCGAAAAGTTCAAGCGCATTGCGCGTGGTGACTGCGTTGATCTGCTCTTCATCTGTGTCGTACGTCTCTGCCAGTTTTTTGCATGTGTATCGCATGTATGCGCTTTCGTTGCGTTTTCCTCTGAACGGAACGGGTGTCAGATAGGGAGCATCGGTTTCAAGCACGATGTGTTCCAAGCCGATTTGCTTCAAGGTAGCGGGAAGGGTGGAGTTTTTAAAAGTGACAATGCCGTTGATTCCCAATTTGAAGTTGCCACACGAAAGTGCCTCTTTGGCCTCTTCGAGCGTGCCGGTGAAGCTGTGGAACACTCCTTTCACTTCCTTCCCCCGGTAGGGGGCAAACGCCTCCATGGTCTCTCGGAAGGAGTTGCGCGTGTGAATGATGACGGGCAGGCTGCGCTCTATGGCCCATTCCACTTGCAGGCGAAATGCCTCCACCTGCTCCTTGTAATGCGTCTTGTCCCAATACAGGTCGATACCAATTTCGCCGACGGCGATGTAGGGGCGACGTGCCAGCTCGCTCTTTACGATGTCCAATTCTTTATGGAAATTTTCGTCCACGCCGGTGGGATGCAGTCCTATTGCGGCGTGACAATAGCCCGGGTAGGCGGCTTCCAAGGCCAACATGCGCGGGAGCGACGCTGCGTCTACGTTTGGCAAGACGATATGCTCCACTCCTGCAGCCTTGGCGCGGTCAATCACCCGGTGACGGTCGTCGTCGAAGGCTTCGTCGTATATGTGCGAATGTGTATCAATCATACAGGAGATCCCCGTCGGACTTGCGGAATTATTCCCACTCGATGGTCGCGGGCGGTTTGGAACTGATGTCGTACACTACGCGGTTCACTCCTTTTACCTTGTTTATAATGTCGTTCGACACCTTGCCGAGAAATTCGCAGGGCAGGTGTGCCCAGTCGGCGGTCATGCCGTCGGCGGAGGTCACGGCACGCAAGGCGATGACGTTATCGTAGGTACGTTCGTCGCCCATCACGCCCACCGAGCGTACAGGTAGGAGTATGGCACCGGCCTGCCATATTTGGTCATACAAATCCCATTTGCGTAATGCCCGGATGAATATGTCGTCGGCATCTTGTGCGATACGTACCTTATCTTCTGTAATGTCGCCAAGGATACGTATGGCCAAGCCCGGACCGGGGAAAGGATGTCGGTTGATAAGGTGTGGCATCATGCCTAATTCTTTGCCCACACGGCGCACTTCGTCTTTGAACAACAGACGCAGCGGCTCGCACAGCTTCAAATCCATCTTCTCGGGCAGTCCGCCCACGTTGTGGTGGCTTTTGATGGTCGTGCCCGTGATGGAGAGCGACTCGATAACGTCGGGGTAGATGGTACCCTGCGCCAACCACTTTACATCTCTTATTTTTTTCGCTTCCTCTTCAAATACCTCTATGAAGCCAGAACCGATGATTTTACGTTTCCGTTCGGGGTCTGATACGCCGGCGAGAGCCCGGTAAAAGCGTGCCTTGGCGTTTACCCCAACGACGTTCAACCCCAAATGTTCATAGTCACGCAACACGTTTTCAAACTCGTTTTTTCGGAGCAGGCCGTGGTCTACAAACACACACGTGAGGTTGTGCCCGATGGCTTTATTGAGTAACACGGCAGTGACCGAAGAGTCGACACCTCCCGAGAGAGCCAGCACCACCTTGTCTTGCCCGAGCTTCGCCTTCAATTCGTCAATGGTGCTTTCCACAAACGAGGCGGGCGTCCAGCTACGCGAGGCACCGCAAATGTCGAGAAAGTTGTTCAACAGGCGGGTGCCGTCAAGCGTGTGCGACATTTCCGGGTGAAACTGCACTCCCCAAGTCTGTTCGCCTTCCACGCGATAAGCGGCAAACTCCACGTCGTTTGTACTGGCCACCTTCCTGAATCCTGCAGGCAGGCGGATGATGGTGTCGCCGTGTGACATCCATATCTGCGAACCGGCGGAAATGCCTTTCAACAGCGGATCGTCGCCGTCGATATATTCCAAGTTGGCACGACCATATTCACGCGAAGGAGCAGGTTGCACTTCACCTCCGGAAGTGTACACCATGTATTGCGCACCATAGCAGATACCTAACACAGGCATTTTTCCACGTATCCGACTGAGTTCGGCTTTGAATGCCGCCGGGTCGTACACAGAATAAGGACTTCCCGACAAGATAACCCCTTTCACGTGCGACGTGTCGGAGGGAAACTTGTTGTAGGGCACTATCTCGCAATACTCGTTCAGTTCGCGCAAACGCCGACCGATGAGCTGGGTGGTCTGGGAACCAAAGTCGAGGATGATGATTTTCTCAAACATATATAATCCAATGTATGTGCATCGCCGCAGACCCTATCGACAGAGACGAGCGGCACAAAAGTAACGAAAAACAACTGTTGTCACAATAGTTTCCTGTGTCGCTTCACGAGGACGCTTTGTCTGTTTGTCTTCGCGTTTGTCTTTTCGTACCTTTGTCCCACAAAAGGTGGCAGAGATGAAAAACGTGTGTGTTTTTTGCGGCTCAAGCGACCGGGTGGACGCGACCTTCCTCCGCGAGGCAGCGGCGTTGGGAGAATTGTTGGCCAAAGAGGGTCATACCTTAGTGTATGGAAGTGGTGCAAAGGGGCTTATGGGGGCGATGGCTCGAAGTGCACTGCTCGCCGGCGGGCGCGTGGTGGGCGTCATTCCGCGGTTTATGTTTGAGAAGAGGTGGCACATGGAAGGATTGACGGAATTGCACGTGACGAGCGATATGCACGAGCGCAAGCACATGATGATTCGCATGGCCGATGCTTTCGTTGCCCTGCCCGGCGGCTGCGGCACCTTGGAAGAATGGCTCGAGGTGGTGACTTGGAAGCAATTGGGGCTTGTGACGCAACCCGTTGTCATCGTAAATGTCGGAGGGTATTATGCTCCCCTGCTCCGCATGTTCGACCAAGCAGTCACGGAGTGCTTTATGCGCGAAGAACATCGGGAGCTGTGGACGGTCGTCGGCGCAGCGGAGGAGGTCTTGCCCGCCATCGGCAGCACGGCAGCACGGCATGTTGACTGCCCGAAGTTGGGTGTCATGTGAAACACATATACTTTCTCTCGCAGACGATGGATACCGACATTTCGACTCTCCCGACTCAAAGTTCGGCTTCTTTTTCGGAAGGATTGCCCCTACCCTCGTCGCTTCAAAGCGAGAGTTGGTTTTTTGCCATGTTGCTGGCTCTGTTTGCTTTGATGGTGTTGGCCGTGCGCGTCTACCCGTCTTTTGTCACAGAAGGATTTCGGACGATGCTTCGTGCCGTCAATCCCTCCGTCTTGTTTGGCAATCCTGAAGGGAGAGGCAGCCGGTTTCGCTTCCTTTATGTTGTCTTCGCTTTTTGTACGATTGGCTTGTATGCCTATGTAGCCATTTCCCGGCCGGAAGAAGGTGAGGGTTTCCCCTTTGCGAAGTACCCGTTGTTTTTGTCGGCAACGGTCGTTTTTTTCTTGCTAAAGGACTTGTTTATCCGCCTGTTGTGTTTCACGTTTTTCGATGAACGTGTCCGCCGGTTGTCGTCGGTCAGCTACTATAATGCGGTTGCTTTTTGCGGACTTGCCTTGTTCCCGTTGCTGTTTTTGCGTGTGTATATTCCTTTGCCGGCTGTCGATTTTATCCGGATTGTCTGCATGGTGGTAATCGTACTCATCTATATATTGTTTGTATTAAGGTTATTTCGGATATTTTACTCCAAATTATCTGACGTTTTTTACTTATTGTTGTACCTTTGCACCCTCGAAATCATACCGCTTGCGGTCTTGTTTGAAGTCTATTGGCTGATGGCGTAATTGTTTAATCCTTTAAGAAGTACTGCATTGAAGATTAAAAAGATACTGGTATCCCAGCCGAAGCCGCTCACCGAAAAGTCGCCTTATTACGACATCAGCGACAAGTACAATGTAAAAATCGTTTTCCGCCCTTTTATCAAGGTGGAACCTGTTCTTTTAAAAGAATTCCGGACGCAGCATATCAACATACTGGATTATTCTGCCATTATTTTCAGTTCCAAGTACGGGATAGATCATTTTTTTCGTTTGCGCGAAGAAATGCGGGTGAACGTGCCCGAGACGATGAAGTATTTTTGCATTTCCGAAACCGTCGCCCTTTATTTGCAACGCTACATCCAGTATCGCAAGCGCAAAGTGTTTTTTTCGGCCACCGGCAAGCTGCCCGAACTGATTACCGTGTTAAACAAACACACGAGCGAGAAGTTCCTCTTCGTCGCTTCCGAAGTCCAAAACGAGGATACGTTGAGGGCTCTTGAAAATTCGAAGATAAAGTTCGACCGGGCAGTCATGTACCGAACGGTGAGCAACGACTTTGCCCCCGACGAGCCGTTTGACTACGACATGTTGATTTTTTTCAGTCCCGTCGGCATCAATTCGCTGTTGAAAAACTTTCCCGATTTTGAGCAAGGCGAAATCCAAATCGCCACTTTCGGCTCGACGACCGCCCAGGCCGTACGTGACGCGGGTCTCAGGCTCGACTTGGAAGCTCCGCAACCGGGTCTCCCTTCCATGACCATGGCGTTAGACAATTTCTTGAAAGAAAACATCAAGAGAGCGAAAAAGTAGGTTCTTTCCGGAAAAGAGGCAGAAACTTTTTACTCCGGAAGTACTAAAGAGCTTCCTTGTCAGATACTTCCGCATGCTCCATCGAGTGACGTAGTCGTTGGTAATTGCGGTAATATCCCCCTTCCCGTGCGTGCTTAGGAAAATTTTGCTGCGTGCTAACGCAGCAGAAGGGGATTGTAAAGGGGGAAAACTGTGCTTTCTTGAGTTGTTGAATCAGTATTAAAGAGCAGGGACGTGTTGCGGGGTGACTTCGTTTTTGGGATATTCTTTATTGCGTGACGTATAATTCATTTGCCAAATCCGAACGCTTATGCGGTGAGAAAGCCATCAGCCGCTTGTTTGCCGAGGGCGAGTCTTTCGTTGCCTACCCGCTGCGGGTTACTTGTCTGTTTGCACGGCAGGAGGCCGGGAGGCCGCCCGTGAGGGTGATGGTCAGCGTGTCAAAAAGGCGCTTCAAGCGTGCTGTCATGCGCAACCGCCTGAAACGTCGCATGCGTGAGGCTTATAGGCAGAACAAGCATGCGCTGTGTGCCGCCCTGCTTTCGGCCGAAAGACAGGCGCACATCGCTTTCCAATATATCTCCAACGAGGAGTTGGAATATGCAGAAATTGAGAAGAAAATCAACAAGGCACTGCGTCGGCTGCAGGAGAGGATAGGAGACGTATGAAAAAACTCATTGAGTTCGTCGTGCTGCTTCCGGTGTATGTTTATCGCGTGTGCATTTCACCTTTCATTCCTCCACGTTGCCGGTATGTGCCGACTTGCTCGCAATATGCCATTGAGGCCGTCAAGAAGCATGGGGTAATCAGAGGCAGTTGTTTGGCCATCAAGCGCATTCTTCGTTGCCACCCTTGGGGTGGTAGCGGCTACGACCCCGTACCTTAAGGGGAGAGGAGTGTGTATGCCGGGCGAGCTCGTCGTTCTTGGCTGTCATCCTCCACATTTTCTTTTTGGCGTGGACGGTGAGCCGAAAATAATCTGTAAGTTTGTGCGCTGACATGAAAAATCCCAATGCGTCGCGTCGTCCTTTTGCCCTTTTCCCTACTCTTTCGGTTAGTCATTTGCGTCAGAAATTTCCTGTATGACAAAGGTCTGTTGTCCTCTTTTTCTGCCGATGTACCAACTGTTTGTATAGGCAATTTGACCGTGGGGGGAACCGGCAAGACTCCTCATGTCGAATACGTGCTGTCGGCTCTCGGACAACGTCACCGCATTGCCGTGTTAAGCCGGGGTTACAAGCGAAAGACGAAAGGTTTTCTGTTGGCCGAAGCGGGAACAAATTCGACCCGGATAGGAGACGAGCCTTATCAAATGTACCTTAAGTTCCCCGCAACGCGTTTTGCCGTAGACGAGAATCGTGTTCACGGCATAAGGGAGTTGGTGCGGCTTTTCCCCAATCTCGAATTGGTGGTGCTCGACGATGCGTTTCAGCACCGTGCCGTCCGCCCCGGACTGTCTGTAATACTGACCGACTACGCTCGCCTTTTTACCCGCGACAGGCTTCTCCCTGCGGGCAATTTGCGGGAAAGCCGTCGGGGAAGCCGCCGCGCCGACATCATCGTGGTGAGCAAATGTCCTCCCGATCTCACCGACGAAGAAATGCGGAGCATTCGGCAGGAAATCCATCCGCACGAGGGGCAAAATCTTTTTTTCTCCACCTTTCGTTATCTGCCTCTACGGGCTGTTTTCCCTGACAGTGAGCAGGATGTTGTCTCGACTTGCGACAACACGGGGGTGTTGCTTGTGGCCGGCATCGTGTCGCCACAGGCCATGAGCGTCCATCTTGCAAGCCGGTATGCCGGGGTGGAGACACTGTTTTTTTCCGACCATCACCATTTCTCCACACGTGACTTTCACGTGATCGGAAGGAAAATACGCAACATGCGTTTCAAAAAGAAGATAATTGTCGTCAGTGAAAAAGATGCCGCCAGATTGCTCTCTTCCGACAGCTACCCCGATGAGTTGAAGCGACTGACCTACGTCCTACCCGTCGAGGTGAGTTTTCTGAATGAAACCGGCCAATTATTTATCAAAAAAATAGAAGATTATGTTACAAAAAATTCAGCAAACGGCTGACTATCTCAGGCAGTACCTGCCGCAACGATCACGTATCGGTATAATTTTGGGAACGGGCTTGGGCAATTTGGCCACGCAAATCGAAAACAGAACGGAAATACCTTATGAGACGATTCCGAATTTCCCCGTTTCGACCGTCGAGGGGCATCGCGGCAAACTGATCGCGGGCAAGCTCGGCCGGGTCGATGTCTTGGCCATGCAGGGGCGTTTTCATTATTATGAAGGCTACGACATGAAGCAGGTCACCTTTCCGGTGCGCGTCATGAAGGAATTGGGGGTAGAATATCTGTTCGTCTCCAATGCGGCGGGCGGCATGAATCCCGACTTTGAAATCGGCGACCTGATGATTATCCGTGACCACATCAACCTTTTTCCCGAACATCCGTTGCGAGGGAAAAACGACCCTATCATGGGACCGCGCTTCCCTGACATGCGCGAAGCCTACTCCGTGGAACTTATTGAAAAGGCGATGGATATAGCCTGCAGAAACAAAATACGGGTAGTCGAAGGTGTGTATGTAGGTATCACGGGTCCTACGTTTGAGACACCGGCGGAATACCGCTTTTTTCGCACCATCGGGGGCGATGCGGTGGGGATGAGCACCGTGCCGGAAGTCATCGTGGCCAATCACGCAGGCATCAAAGTGTTCGGCATATCCATTATTACCGATTTGGGCGTGGAGGGAAAAATCGTGGAGGTGTCGCACAAGGAGGTACAGAAAATTGGCAACCGCGTCCAACCGCTCGTGACACTCATCATGAAAGAACTCGTGGCGCAATTGTGAGCCACCGACCGGATGGGCAAATTAAAAACAAAGGGGCGTTCCGTTGTGGAACGCCCCTTTGGCGTATCATTCGGCAGCGGTTCTTTTCAGCAGCACCTCTTCGATCAATTGCTGGAAAGTCTCTTTAGGCAACGCACCTTGAGTTCTTGTCGGGTCTTCGCCCATGGGGCAGAACAGCAAGGTGGGAATGCTGCGAACACCAAAGGCGGCAGCCAGCTCGCGTTCGGCTTCGGTATCGATTTTGTAGATGTAAATCTCACCGGCATATTCTGCTGCCAGCTCTTCGAGAATGGGAGCTATTCTCTTGCACGGACCGCACCACGAGGCATAAAAATCAATTAAGCAGGGCTTGTCACCCAAATATTTCCATTCCGTGGGGTTGGCTTCATAGTTGGCCACTTTAGCCAAAAATTCAGCCTTGGTAAGATGCCTTGTCGTCGTCACCTTCTCTTCCTTGTTGTCGGAAGTGTTCTTACCCTCGCTATTTTTGCCGGCACAGGCAGTGAGTGCCGCAAAAACAACGAGCAAACTCGATAGCAAAATCTTTTTCATACGATTATATTCTTTTTATTGTTAGTAAACACCGTTTGCAGCAAAAGAGCACTCTCTATCCGTCTGTCTCTTTGCGATATACCATGCAGCACCCGCACCATTGCTTTCCGACGCATAACACGACGGAAGCAACCGCCCGCAATGCAGGCACTCCACCCTCTCACCCGCACTCTGTCTACCTTTTCTTTCTGACAAAGAGCTGACATACATGTGGATGTGAT
>CAYPFZ010000039.1:0-11432 GCA_964410225.1 uncultured Paludibacter sp. | reverse complement strand
ATCACATCCACATGTATGTCAGCTCTTTGTCAGAAAGAAAAGGTAGACAGAGTGCCTGCATTGCGGGCGGTTGCTTCCGTCGTGTTATGCGTCGGAAAGCAATGGTGCGGGTGCTGCATGGTATATCGCAAAGAGACAGACGGATAGAGAGTGCTCTTTTGCTGCAAACGGTGTTTACTAACAATAAAAAGAATATAATCGTATGAAAAAGATTTTGCTATCGAGTTTGCTCGTTGTTTTTGCGGCACTCACTGCCTGTGCCGGCAAAAATAGCGAGGGTAAGAACACTTCCGACAACAAGGAAGAGAAGGTGACGACGACAAGGCATCTTACCAAGGCTGAATTTTTGGCTAAAGTGGCCAACTATGAAGCCAACCCCACGGAATGGAAATATTTGGGTGACAAGCCCTGCTTAATTGATTTTTATGCCTCGTGGTGCGGTCCGTGCAAGAGAATAGCTCCCATTCTCGAAGAGCTGGCAGCAGAATATGCCGGTGAGATTTACATCTACAAAATCGATACCGAAGCCGAACGCGAGCTGGCTGCCGCCTTTGGTGTTCGCAGCATTCCCACCTTGCTGTTCTGCCCCATGGGCGAAGACCCGACAAGAACTCAAGGTGCGTTGCCTAAAGAGACTTTCCAGCAATTGATCGAAGAGGTGCTGCTGAAAAGAACCGCTGCCGAATGATACGCCAAAGGGGCGTTCCACAACGGAACGCCCCTTTGTTTTTAATTTGCCCATCCGGTCGGTGGCTCACAATTGCGCCACGAGTTCTTTCATGATGAGTGTCACGAGCGGTTGGACGCGGTTGCCAATTTTCTGTACCTCCTTGTGCGACACCTCCACGATTTTTCCCTCCACGCCCAAATCGGTAATAATGGATATGCCGAACACTTTGATGCCTGCGTGATTGGCCACGATGACTTCCGGCACGGTGCTCATCCCCACCGCATCGCCCCCGATGGTGCGAAAAAAGCGGTATTCCGCCGGTGTCTCAAACGTAGGACCCGTGATACCTACATACACACCTTCGACTACCCGTATTTTGTTTCTGCAGGCTATATCCATCGCCTTTTCAATAAGTTCCACGGAGTAGGCTTCGCGCATGTCAGGGAAGCGCGGTCCCATGATAGGGTCGTTTTTCCCTCGCAACGGATGTTCGGGAAAAAGGTTGATGTGGTCACGGATAATCATCAGGTCGCCGATTTCAAAGTCGGGATTCATGCCGCCCGCCGCATTGGAGACGAACAGATATTCTACCCCCAATTCCTTCATGACGCGCACCGGAAAGGTGACCTGCTTCATGTCGTAGCCTTCATAATAATGAAAACGCCCCTGCATGGCCAAGACATCGACCCGGCCGAGCTTGCCCGCGATCAGTTTGCCGCGATGCCCCTCGACGGTCGAAACGGGGAAATTCGGAATCGTCTCATAAGGTATTTCCGTTCTGTTTTCGATTTGCGTGGCCAAATTGCCCAAGCCCGTTCCCAAAATTATACCGATACGTGATCGTTGCGGCAGGTACTGCCTGAGATAGTCAGCCGTTTGCTGAATTTTTTGTAACATAATCTTCTATTTTTTTGATAAATAATTGGCCGGTTTCATTCAGAAAACTCACCTCGACGGGTAGGACGTAGGTCAGTCGCTTCAACTCATCGGGGTAGCTGTCGGAAGAGAGCAATCTGGCGGCATCTTTTTCACTGACGACAATTATCTTCTTTTTGAAACGCATGTTGCGTATTTTCCTTCCGATCACGTGAAAGTCACGTGTGGAGAAATGGTGATGGTCGGAAAAAAACAGTGTCTCCACCCCGGCATACCGGCTTGCAAGATGGACGCTCATGGCCTGTGGCGACACGATGCCGGCCACAAGCAACACCCCCGTGTTGTCGCAAGTCGAGACAACATCCTGCTCACTGTCAGGGAAAACAGCCCGTAGAGGCAGATAACGAAAGGTGGAGAAAAAAAGATTTTGCCCCTCGTGCGGATGGATTTCCTGCCGAATGCTCCGCATTTCTTCGTCGGTGAGATCGGGAGGACATTTGCTCACCACGATGATGTCGGCGCGGCGGCTTCCCCGACGGCTTTCCCGCAAATTGCCCGCAGGGAGAAGCCTGTCGCGGGTAAAAAGGCGAGCGTAGTCGGTCAGTATTACAGACAGTCCGGGGCGGACGGCACGGTGCTGAAACGCATCGTCGAGCACCACCAATTCGAGATTGGGGAAAAGCCGCACCAACTCCCTTATGCCGTGAACACGATTCTCGTCTACGGCAAAACGCGTTGCGGGGAACTTAAGGTACATTTGATAAGGCTCGTCTCCTATCCGGGTCGAATTTGTTCCCGCTTCGGCCAACAGAAAACCTTTCGTCTTTCGCTTGTAACCCCGGCTTAACACGGCAATGCGGTGACGTTGTCCGAGAGCCGACAGCACGTATTCGACATGAGGAGTCTTGCCGGTTCCCCCCACGGTCAAATTGCCTATACAAACAGTTGGTACATCGGCAGAAAAAGAGGACAACAGACCTTTGTCATACAGGAAATTTCTGACGCAAATGACTAACCGAAAGAGTAGGGAAAAGGGCAAAAGGACGACGCGACGCATTGGGATTTTTCATGTCAGCGCACAAACTTACAGATTATTTTCGGCTCACCGTCCACGCCAAAAAGAAAATGTGGAGGATGACAGCCAAGAACGACGAGCTCGCCCGGCATACACACTCCTCTCCCCTTAAGGTACGGGGTCGTAGCCGCTACCACCCCAAGGGTGGCAACGAAGAATGCGCTTGATGGCCAAACAACTGCCTCTGATTACCCCATGCTTCTTGACGGCCTCAATGGCATATTGCGAGCAAGTCGGCACATACCGGCAACGTGGAGGAATGAAAGGTGAAATGCACACGCGATAAACATACACCGGAAGCAGCACGACGAACTCAATGAGTTTTTTCATACGTCTCCTATCCTCTCCTGCAGCCGACGCAGTGCCTTGTTGATTTTCTTCTCAATTTCTGCATATTCCAACTCCTCGTTGGAGATATATTGGAAAGCGATGTGCGCCTGTCTTTCGGCCGAAAGCAGGGCGGCACACAGCGCATGCTTGTTCTGCCTATAAGCCTCACGCATGCGACGTTTCAGGCGGTTGCGCATGACAGCACGCTTGAAGCGCCTTTTTGACACGCTGACCATCACCCTCACGGGCGGCCTCCCGGCCTCCTGCCGTGCAAACAGACAAGTAACCCGCAGCGGGTAGGCAACGAAAGACTCGCCCTCGGCAAACAAGCGGCTGATGGCTTTCTCACCGCATAAGCGTTCGGATTTGGCAAATGAATTATACGTCACGCAATAAAGAATATCCCAAAAACGAAGTCACCCCGCAACACGTCCCTGCTCTTTAATACTGATTCAACAACTCAAGAAAGCACAGTTTTCCCCCTTTACAATCCCCTTCTGCTGCGTTAGCACGCAGCAAAATTTTCCTAAGCACGCACGGGAAGGGGGATATTACCGCAATTACCAACGACTACGTCACTCGATGGAGCATGCGGAAGTATCTGACAAGGAAGCTCTTTAGTACTTCCGGAGTAAAAAGTTTCTGCCTCTTTTCCGGAAAGAACCTACTTTTTCGCTCTCTTGATGTTTTCTTTCAAGAAATTGTCTAACGCCATGGTCATGGAAGGGAGACCCGGTTGCGGAGCTTCCAAGTCGAGCCTGAGACCCGCGTCACGTACGGCCTGGGCGGTCGTCGAGCCGAAAGTGGCGATTTGGATTTCGCCTTGCTCAAAATCGGGAAAGTTTTTCAACAGCGAATTGATGCCGACGGGACTGAAAAAAATCAACATGTCGTAGTCAAACGGCTCGTCGGGGGCAAAGTCGTTGCTCACCGTTCGGTACATGACTGCCCGGTCGAACTTTATCTTCGAATTTTCAAGAGCCCTCAACGTATCCTCGTTTTGGACTTCGGAAGCGACGAAGAGGAACTTCTCGCTCGTGTGTTTGTTTAACACGGTAATCAGTTCGGGCAGCTTGCCGGTGGCCGAAAAAAACACTTTGCGCTTGCGATACTGGATGTAGCGTTGCAAATAAAGGGCGACGGTTTCGGAAATGCAAAAATACTTCATCGTCTCGGGCACGTTCACCCGCATTTCTTCGCGCAAACGAAAAAAATGATCTATCCCGTACTTGGAACTGAAAATAATGGCAGAATAATCCAGTATGTTGATATGCTGCGTCCGGAATTCTTTTAAAAGAACAGGTTCCACCTTGATAAAAGGGCGGAAAACGATTTTTACATTGTACTTGTCGCTGATGTCGTAATAAGGCGACTTTTCGGTGAGCGGCTTCGGCTGGGATACCAGTATCTTTTTAATCTTCAATGCAGTACTTCTTAAAGGATTAAACAATTACGCCATCAGCCAATAGACTTCAAACAAGACCGCAAGCGGTATGATTTCGAGGGTGCAAAGGTACAACAATAAGTAAAAAACGTCAGATAATTTGGAGTAAAATATCCGAAATAACCTTAATACAAACAATATATAGATGAGTACGATTACCACCATGCAGACAATCCGGATAAAATCGACAGCCGGCAAAGGAATATACACACGCAAAAACAGCAACGGGAACAAGGCAAGTCCGCAAAAAGCAACCGCATTATAGTAGCTGACCGACGACAACCGGCGGACACGTTCATCGAAAAACGTGAAACACAACAGGCGGATAAACAAGTCCTTTAGCAAGAAAAAAACGACCGTTGCCGACAAAAACAACGGGTACTTCGCAAAGGGGAAACCCTCACCTTCTTCCGGCCGGGAAATGGCTACATAGGCATACAAGCCAATCGTACAAAAAGCGAAGACAACATAAAGGAAGCGAAACCGGCTGCCTCTCCCTTCAGGATTGCCAAACAAGACGGAGGGATTGACGGCACGAAGCATCGTCCGAAATCCTTCTGTGACAAAAGACGGGTAGACGCGCACGGCCAACACCATCAAAGCAAACAGAGCCAGCAACATGGCAAAAAACCAACTCTCGCTTTGAAGCGACGAGGGTAGGGGCAATCCTTCCGAAAAAGAAGCCGAACTTTGAGTCGGGAGAGTCGAAATGTCGGTATCCATCGTCTGCGAGAGAAAGTATATGTGTTTCACATGACACCCAACTTCGGGCAGTCAACATGCCGTGCTGCCGTGCTGCCGATGGCGGGCAAGACCTCCTCCGCTGCGCCGACGACCGTCCACAGCTCCCGATGTTCTTCGCGCATAAAGCACTCCGTGACTGCTTGGTCGAACATGCGGAGCAGGGGAGCATAATACCCTCCGACATTTACGATGACAACGGGTTGCGTCACAAGCCCCAATTGCTTCCAAGTCACCACCTCGAGCCATTCTTCCAAGGTGCCGCAGCCGCCGGGCAGGGCAACGAAAGCATCGGCCATGCGAATCATCATGTGCTTGCGCTCGTGCATATCGCTCGTCACGTGCAATTCCGTCAATCCTTCCATGTGCCACCTCTTCTCAAACATAAACCGCGGAATGACGCCCACCACGCGCCCGCCGGCGAGCAGTGCACTTCGAGCCATCGCCCCCATAAGCCCCTTTGCACCACTTCCATACACTAAGGTATGACCCTCTTTGGCCAACAATTCTCCCAACGCCGCTGCCTCGCGGAGGAAGGTCGCGTCCACCCGGTCGCTTGAGCCGCAAAAAACACACACGTTTTTCATCTCTGCCACCTTTTGTGGGACAAAGGTACGAAAAGACAAACGCGAAGACAAACAGACAAAGCGTCCTCGTGAAGCGACACAGGAAACTATTGTGACAACAGTTGTTTTTCGTTACTTTTGTGCCGCTCGTCTCTGTCGATAGGGTCTGCGGCGATGCACATACATTGGATTATATATGTTTGAGAAAATCATCATCCTCGACTTTGGTTCCCAGACCACCCAGCTCATCGGTCGGCGTTTGCGCGAACTGAACGAGTATTGCGAGATAGTGCCCTACAACAAGTTTCCCTCCGACACGTCGCACGTGAAAGGGGTTATCTTGTCGGGAAGTCCTTATTCTGTGTACGACCCGGCGGCATTCAAAGCCGAACTCAGTCGGATACGTGGAAAAATGCCTGTGTTAGGTATCTGCTATGGTGCGCAATACATGGTGTACACTTCCGGAGGTGAAGTGCAACCTGCTCCTTCGCGTGAATATGGTCGTGCCAACTTGGAATATATCGACGGCGACGATCCGCTGTTGAAAGGCATTTCCGCCGGTTCGCAGATATGGATGTCACACGGCGACACCATCATCCGCCTGCCTGCAGGATTCAGGAAGGTGGCCAGTACAAACGACGTGGAGTTTGCCGCTTATCGCGTGGAAGGCGAACAGACTTGGGGAGTGCAGTTTCACCCGGAAATGTCGCACACGCTTGACGGCACCCGCCTGTTGAACAACTTTCTCGACATTTGCGGTGCCTCGCGTAGCTGGACGCCCGCCTCGTTTGTGGAAAGCACCATTGACGAATTGAAGGCGAAGCTCGGGCAAGACAAGGTGGTGCTGGCTCTCTCGGGAGGTGTCGACTCTTCGGTCACTGCCGTGTTACTCAATAAAGCCATCGGGCACAACCTCACGTGTGTGTTTGTAGACCACGGCCTGCTCCGAAAAAACGAGTTTGAAAACGTGTTGCGTGACTATGAACATTTGGGGTTGAACGTCGTTGGGGTAAACGCCAAGGCACGCTTTTACCGGGCTCTCGCCGGCGTATCAGACCCCGAACGGAAACGTAAAATCATCGGTTCTGGCTTCATAGAGGTATTTGAAGAGGAAGCGAAAAAAATAAGAGATGTAAAGTGGTTGGCGCAGGGTACCATCTACCCCGACGTTATCGAGTCGCTCTCCATCACGGGCACGACCATCAAAAGCCACCACAACGTGGGCGGACTGCCCGAGAAGATGGATTTGAAGCTGTGCGAGCCGCTGCGTCTGTTGTTCAAAGACGAAGTGCGCCGTGTGGGCAAAGAATTAGGCATGATGCCACACCTTATCAACCGACATCCTTTCCCCGGTCCGGGCTTGGCCATACGTATCCTTGGCGACATTACAGAAGATAAGGTACGTATCGCACAAGATGCCGACGACATATTCATCCGGGCATTACGCAAATGGGATTTGTATGACCAAATATGGCAGGCCGGTGCCATACTCCTACCTGTACGCTCGGTGGGCGTGATGGGCGACGAACGTACCTACGATAACGTCATCGCCTTGCGTGCCGTGACCTCCGCCGACGGCATGACCGCCGACTGGGCACACCTGCCCTGCGAATTTCTCGGCAAGGTGTCGAACGACATTATAAACAAGGTAAAAGGAGTGAACCGCGTAGTGTACGACATCAGTTCCAAACCGCCCGCGACCATCGAGTGGGAATAATTCCGCAAGTCCGACGGGGATCTCCTGTATGATTGATACACATTCGCACATATACGACGAAGCCTTCGACGACGACCGTCACCGGGTGATTGACCGCGCCAAGGCTGCAGGAGTGGAGCATATCGTCTTGCCAAACGTAGACGCAGCGTCGCTCCCGCGCATGTTGGCCTTGGAAGCCGCCTACCCGGGCTATTGTCACGCCGCAATAGGACTGCATCCCACCGGCGTGGACGAAAATTTCCATAAAGAATTGGACATCGTAAAGAGCGAGCTGGCACGTCGCCCCTACATCGCCGTCGGCGAAATTGGTATCGACCTGTATTGGGACAAGACGCATTACAAGGAGCAGGTGGAGGCATTTCGCCTGCAAGTGGAATGGGCCATAGAGCGCAGCCTGCCCGTCATCATTCACACGCGCAACTCCTTCCGAGAGACCATGGAGGCGTTTGCCCCCTACCGGGGGAAGGAAGTGAAAGGAGTGTTCCACAGCTTCACCGGCACGCTCGAAGAGGCCAAAGAGGCACTTTCGTGTGGCAACTTCAAATTGGGAATCAACGGCATTGTCACTTTTAAAAACTCCACCCTTCCCGCTACCTTGAAGCAAATCGGCTTGGAACACATCGTGCTTGAAACCGATGCTCCCTATCTGACACCCGTTCCGTTCAGAGGAAAACGCAACGAAAGCGCATACATGCGATACACATGCAAAAAACTGGCAGAGACGTACGACACAGATGAAGAGCAGATCAACGCAGTCACCACGCGCAATGCGCTTGAACTTTTCGGATTAGAACCTCTATGAAAGACCTCCTCTGCAGCGTTGTTAGTACGCAGCTTGAGCTACGAACGCAATCTGAACTGCGTACTAACCGGCAAAATTTTCCAAAGCACGCACAAGGGGGCTGAAAACCATAGGGTGAAAAGAGGAACAGTAATGCTTTGCAGAAAGCTCGAATTGGGGGTGCAAGAAGAAAATATATCCGCAAAAAACGCAAAACAACCCTGACGAGATGCAAAAAAGACGCGAAAGAGAATATTTCATTCAAATAAAACACGAGCGAAGTTAGGTACAATTTATTTTTTTTCCTAACTTGCGCCCAAATTTCGGAGAGGTGCTCGAGTGGTTGAAGAGGCACGCCTGGAAAGCGTGTATGCGGCGTGAAACCGTATCGAGAGTTCGAATCTCTTCCTCTCCGCTCCATTAAAGAAACAGAAACAGAAACACAAAGCAAAACAACAACAATCGGAAACTTTTAAACAAAGGAAAAATGAAAAAGGTATTTGCAGTCTTATCGATCGTAGCAATTTGCAGTTATGGGATTCCCGTGAGTATTTCCGCACAAGAAGATGCGGTAACCGAGGAAATGGCGGCAGCTGAAGAGATGGAGGCCGTTGAAGAAGCGGAAGCCACCGAGGACGTCGTAACTACCGAAGAAGCGGAAGCCGCTATGACAGAATCGAATGCCATCGAAATGTTGGCAGCTGCCGAAGAAGAAGTGATAGAAGGTGGCGGCATGCACAAAGCTCTGAAGCAGAAATTCATCGAAGGTGGTGCGGGCTGGATGGCTCCTATCGCATTGGTACTCATCTTAGGGCTTGCCTTGAGCATCGAACGCCTCATTTATCTGGGACTTTCTTCCACCAACACGAAAGAACTGTTGAACAGCATTGACGAAGCGTGGGAAAAAGGCGGCGTTGAAGCAGCCATGGACGTGTGCCGTAATACCCGCGGCCCTGTAGCTTCTATTTTCTATCAAGGTCTCTCACGTCACGAAGAAGGGGTAGAAGTGATTGAAAAAACCGTTGCTTCCTACGGCGGCGTGCAATTGGGCTTGTTGGAAAAGAACTTGACCTGGATTTCGTTGTTCATCGCTTTGTCCCCCAGTTTAGGGTTCTTGGGTACTGTAGTTGGGATGGTACAAGCCTTCGACAAAATTCAACAAGTGGGCGATATTTCTCCGACCGTTGTTGCCGGTGGTATGAAGGTAGCCTTGCTTACGACCATCTTCGGGCTTATCGTGGCGATGATCCTTCAAGTGTTCTTCAACTACCTGCTCACCCTGATCGAAGGGCTGACCAACGACATGGAAGATGCCTCCATATCCCTTCTTGACATCGTTGTCAAGCGCTCAAAATAAAACTTGACAGGTTATCAACAAAAAGTAAATTGAGAGATATGAAAGATAAATTGTTGTTGAGGATATCCGGCATTGTGGCCATTGTGTTGCTACTCATTTCCGTGGCAATCGTTTTGGCCATGTACATAGGGCCGAGTGCGGATTCCATTACCAACGCAGGGGGCGACGTGATGAATGTCCCTGTTGCAACAGATACGCTCATTTATTGGTGCTACGCCTTGTTGATTGCAACCGTGGTTGCCGTCATCGGTTTTGCCGGCTACAAGTTTGTGTCCAATTTAATTATTCATCCCAAAGGAGGCATAAAAACCTTGGTGACCTTGGTGCTGTTTGTGCTGCTCATCGTCATTACATGGAACTTGGGTTCGCCGGAGAAACTGCCCATCATCGGTTATGAAGGCACTGAAAACGAAGGTTTTTGGGCACAGTTTACCGATATGGTTATCTACATCTGCTACACCTTGTTCGTGTTGCTATTCCTTGCCATTGTAGGGAATCGCCTCTATGTAAAACTCAAATAATCCTGCCTGAATTTCATTGAAACCGGCACAAAGAAAGGATAAAGAATATGGCAAAAAAGAGAAAGGTACCGAGTCTGAACTCCAGCTCCATGGCCGACGTCTCGTTCATTCTGTTGATATTCTTCCTTATCACCACCAGCATGGATTCGAACAAGGGGTTGCAAAGGCGTTTGCCCCAGCCACTCCCGCCCGACCAAGCACCCGAAGATATTGACATCAAAAAGCGGAATATCTTCGTTGTGAAGGTGAACAGCATGAACCAGCTGCTGGTACAGGGAGAGATTATGTATGATGTCAGCCAGCTGAAGGAAAAAGCAAAGGAATTCATCAAGAACGAGAACAACGATCCGAACCTTCCGGAGAAATCCATCCAGTATATAGAATACCTTGGCGAGGTGGAAACAACCAAAGCCCACGTAATCTCGCTGCAAAACGATGTTGACACGCAATACCAGACATACATCGAAGTGCAAAACGAGCTGATAGCGGCTTATAACGAATTGCGCAACGAATTTGCGCGAAGTCGCTTCGGAAGGAAATATGAGGACTTGCCCGTAGAACTGCAAAAGTCAGTTCAGAAGGTTTATCCCCAAAACATATCGGAAGCTGAACCTAAAAATTACGGAGGAAGCTAAACATGGCAAAGATTAGGAAAAACGAGGCAAGAGAAACTCCCGAAATGAGTACCTCTTCGTTGCCTGACATTATCTTTATGTTCCTGTTCTTCTTCATGATGGTCACGACGATGAAAGAAGTGACGTACAAAGTTGTCATCCAGCAACCACATGCCACGGAGTTGACCAAGTTGGAAAACAAGTCACTCGTGCGCTATGTCTACATCGGGAAGCCTACCAGGGAATGGCAGAAGACCTTCGGGTCGGAAACCCGCATCCAGTTGGGCGACGCTTTTGCCGATGTATCGCAGCTTGAAGACTTCATCGTCACCGAACGCAGTTCCATGAAAGAAGAAGACCAAAACATGATGACGGTGTCCATCAAGGCCGACAAAGATACCAGGATGGGGATTGTCACCGATGTGAAGCAAGCTCTGCGCCGTGCGTACGCGTTACGTATCAACTATGCTGCCGTTCAACGAGCCAATACCGACTAAGCCGCTGTTGGTGAATACAAACCGGTAGACTTTAATATTGAATGGAAGCCGTAGAGCGTTCTGCTTTACGGCTTTTTTAGACTTTGTTGTCCGCCTCTTTGCATGACAACCACACTCAAATCGAAACCCTGTAAGACCTCTTTTCTTGCGTTAGTACGCAACTCAAACGGCGTAATAACGCAGCCTGGACGGCGTAATAACGCAGCTCGAACGGCGTTAGTACGCAATGAAATTTTCCTAAGC
>CAYPFZ010000038.1:4091-11565 GCA_964410225.1 uncultured Paludibacter sp. | reverse complement strand
GTAAGGAGGGACTATGTAAACGAGCAGCCCCATATTTATAGGCGGGGTGGACATTTCATCACCCGAAATGTCCACCCCGCCGTGGGATACGAGCCATCTTCCTTGGCTAACTGTCTGTATTACTATCTATAACATTTCCAGACGGAGCATAAAAAACCGACAGTCGGACATTTGAATCCGGCTGTCGGAACCTTTTCACGTTTTGTCGGGATGACAGGATTTGAACCTGCGGCCACACGCCCCCCAGACGCGTACTCTACCGGGCTGAGCTACATCCCGCTTTCACGTCTGCGAAGGTACTCCTTTTTTTTATATACACAAAAAATATCAGCTGACTTTTTCAATCAATTCCATGCCTTTTTTCAACGCTTCTTCGTTTTGTGGAAGTAAGTGGTGGTGGCGTTCGGGAAGAGATTTCTTCAGTCCCAACAACACGTTGTCGATCGTGGAGACCGGGCGCACCTTCAGCAGTCCTCCTAAAACGATCATGTTCAAGGTTTTCGACGCGTTGTGTGCCGTGGCATATTCCGTGGCGTTGATACGATAGACGTTGATGTCTTTGCGTGTGGGCAGGGTGCGAACGGTACTTCCATCGAGGATGAGCGTCCCGCCCGGTTTTACCTTGGATTCAAAGCGTTCCAACGAGGGCTGATTCAACACTACGACGGTGTCATAGGAGTTCAGCACCGGCGAGCTGATACGCTCGTCGCTCAGGATCACCGTGACGTTGGAAGTGCCGCCACGCTGCTCGGGACCGTAGGAAGGCATCCAGCTCACTTCCTGACCTTGAAGCAATCCTGAATAAGCCAAAATCTTTCCCATAGACAACACGCCTTGTCCTCCAAAACCCGATATGATAATTTCCTCTTTCATAATGACTTTTTCTTCTTAATTATTCATTTTTCAAATCGCCTAAAGGATAAGCCTTGAACATGTGTTCCACCATCCAGTTATTGGATGCTCCGGGAGAGAGTTTCCAGCCGGAGCTGCACGTGGAGACGACTTCTATGACAGAAGTGCCTTTTTGGGCAGCCGAGTTTTCAAACCCTTTCTGGAATGCTTTTTTGGCTTTTCGTACCGCTGCCACGTTGTGTACGCTTTGTCTTGTGACGTAGCACGTGCCGTCTAACTCGGCTAACAATTTGGTGATATTGAGAGGATAGCCGTTTATGGCGAGCTGGCGACCTTGGGGCGTGGTGGATGTCTTCATTCCCTCCAAGGTGGTGGGTGCCATCTGTCCGCCGGTCATGCCGTAAATTCCGTTGTTGATGAAAACAATCATGATGTTGTCCCCACGATTGCATGCATGGATTGTTTCTGCCGTCCCTATGGCAGCCAAGTCGCCGTCGCCTTGGTAGGTGAAGACATATCTGTCGGGAAGCAGCCGCCTGATGGCCGAGGCCACGGCCGGAGCACGTCCGTGGGGCGCTTGCTGCCAGTCGATGTCTATATAGTTGTATGCAAATACGGCACACCCTACCGGTGCTATCCCTATCGCCTTTTCCTGGATGCCCATCTCTTCTATCACCTCTGCCAGGAGTTTGTGCACCACACCGTGGCTGCAGCCGGGGCAGTAGTGCATCACAGCGTCGGTCAATACCGAAGTCTTACGGTGTATCAGGTTGGCGGGATTTATGATTTCGTTTGTCGTCATGGTTTTTCTTACTTTACAATTTTACTTTTCAATGCGTTCAGCACTTCATCGGGTGCGGGCACGATGCCGCCCAGACGTCCAAAATACTCTACCGGGACGCGACCATTCACCGCAAGGCGTACGTCGTCTATCATTTGCCCGGCGTTCATCTCCACAGTGAGCATGCCTTTCACGCGGGCGGCATGCCTCTCGATGGCTTCTGTGGGGAAGGGGAACAGGGTGATCGGGCGCAGCAGGCCGACCTTTATCCCTTCTTCGCGAGCCATCTCCACGGCTTTCTGACACACGCGGGCACTCGTCCCGAAGGCCACAATCAGGTATTCCGCATCTGCACAGTCAAACTCTTCATACAGCACCTCGTTGCGTTCTATCTCCCTGTATTTCTCTTGCAAACGAAGATTAATCCTCTCCATTTGTTCCGACTCGAGGCAGAGCGTGGTGATGATGTTACGCTCTCTTCCGCCCACCTTACCCAAAGTGGCCCAGGGACATTCTTTCCTGATTTCATCTTCCGTGCGACGGGGACGATATGGCGGAAGCACCACCTTCTCCATCATCTGCCCGATGACGCCATCGGCCAATATCATGACCGGATTGCGGTATTTGAACGCCAAGTCAAACGCCTTCCCCGTGAAGTCGGCCATCTCCTGCACGGAGGCGGGAGCAAGCACAATGAGCTTGTAGTCGCCGTGGCCGCCGCCTTTCACCGCCTGGTAGTAGTCAGACTGGCTCGGCTGTATCGTACCTAAACCCGGACCGCCACGCATCACGTTGACAATCACGCAGGGCAGTTCGCCCGAAGCAATGTAGGAAATGCCTTCCTGTTTCAAACTGACACCGGGGCTTGACGAGCTGGTCATCGCCATTTTTCCACACCCGGCCGCACCATACACCATGTTGATGGCCGCCACCTCGCTCTCAGCCTGAAGCACCACCATGCCGGTCGTCTCCCAAGGCCTGAGCGCCATGAACGTTTCCATTATCTCTGACTGGGGAGTTATGGGATAGCCAAAATAACCATCGCAACCGTAGCGCACCGCAGCATGAGCGATGGCTTCGTTCCCCTTCATAAGCAACACTTCTTCCATACTGTTTACTAATGATAAAATCGTTCGTCAAAAATCGTTTGTTCAAAAAATCTGCCCACATCAAGCCTTTACCCTGTACACCGTGATGCAGGCATCGGGACATACATACGCGCAAGACACACACCCCACGCAGTCGTCGGGATTGGCCATGTAGGAATAGTTATAACCTTTCGAATTGAAATCGTTCGCCAAGGCCAAGACTTTCGGAGGACATGCAATAACGCACAGGTCACACCCCTTGCAGCGTTCCGTGTCAACTACTACTGCTCCTTTAATTTTCGCCATCTTCGTCTGTTTATTAATTAGTTATTATATACATCCGGCATTCTTCCCACCCGAACTGCTCTCCCTTACGGACAGTGCGAACGGTGGAAAGAATGGTTCCTTTTTTCGTTCCGTAAAAGTATGATTTATTCAGGGAAAAAGAAAAAAATGAAGAAGGAAAAACGAGAAAAAACGCCTACATGCTGAATAATAAGCATTTGCATGTATTAAAATCCGTAAGACCCCTGCCTGCCGCCCGGCCGACACGCTTTCTGCCCGACAACGACACACGGCTTTAATGCGTGCTCCGTCACGTCGGCTTACCCTGTTGTGTCAGGACGTGAGACCTTGAAGCAAGTTTAAAGCGTCCGGATTTCTTTTTTTTGTACCTTTGCGGCAAGTTGGACAATAGAGCGACAAACTGTCCGCAAGCGAAACATGCTAAGCCGTTTCTTCTTAGATTTTCCATATCTTGCCACCTTCGTGTCGTTTGCCATCGGGGCGGTCTGCATGCCCACGGTGGTGCGCGTGGCCAAGCGTCGCGGTTTCGTCGTGAAGTCCAACAAGCGCAGCTCACACAAAGGAGCGGTGCCCAACATCGGCGGAATCAACGTGTTCATCGCCTTTTTCCTTGCCACTTCCTTCTGCTTTCACCATGTGACCGAGCGGCTGCACCTTGTTTTTGTGGGAATGTTCATCATCCTGTTGGTGGGATTTGTCGACGATTTGATTGACATTCGCGTTTCGTGGAAGCTGGCAGGGCAATTGTTCAGCAGCTTCTTCCCCATTGTGATGGTCGGCTTTCGTCTGACGAGCTTTCAGGGCTTCCTCGGTATCTATGAGTTGCCGTGGTGGGTGAGTTACGCGCTCTCGTTCTTTGTGTTCATCGCGCTGAACAACGCGCTGAACCTGATTGACGGGGTCGACGGATTGGCTTCGGGCTTGGGCATGCTCTACTGTCTTTTCTTCGGAGTTTACTTTGCACTGACCGGAGATGCCGTTTTCGCCCTGTGTGCATTCTCCCTGATAGGAGCATTGGCCGTGTTTTTCATCTACAACGTGTTCGGACGGAGCAACAAAATTTTCATGGGCGATTGCGGGTCGCTTTTCCTCGGATTCATGCTCTACCTGTTTGTCTGCCGGTTCTGTCAGATGAACGCCACAGGCGAAGTAGCCTCCGCTTATGCCATGTCGGCAGCCCCGGCAGTGGCCATCTGCGTGCTGATAGTACCTCTGTTTGACACCGTGCGGGTGATGTTCGACCGCATCAAGGAGAAACGCTCTCCATTTTATCCCGACCGCTGTCATATACATCATCTGCTGTTGGACATCGGGTTGGAGCACCGCCGGGTCACGTTCGTATTGCTCGGGGTGAACGCCCTGTTTGTCGCCATAGGCGTGATGGGGCGCAATTGGCCCATCGGCTTGCTCGTGGCCACGGGAATAGTGATTATGACGGCCTTTACATACGTGCTGAAGCGTATCGCAAATAAAAACAACGCCGGCCGACAAGAAAAGACTCAATGAATAAAAACGGCCGGCACTGCCCGTAATCCAACGGGGGAAATACGCACGCAACGTGCAATAGGAATGATTTCGATAGAACACCTCACGGTCGAGTTCGGAGGAAAACCGATTTTTAACGACATCGGCTTTTTGATTCGTGCTCGCGACCGCATTGCACTCACAGGTAAAAACGGCGCAGGCAAAACCACCTTGTTGCGCGTCATCTCCGGCGAGCAGCCACCCACCAAAGGCACTGTCTCCATCCCCAAAAATGTCACCATCGGCTACCTGCCGCAACACGTAAAACACGACAGCCATCTCTCCGTCTTCGAAGAAGCAGAAAAGGCTTTCGCCCACATCACACGCTTGACGGAAGACATCGAACGCATGAACGAGGAGTTGGCGCGGCGCACCGACTACGACAGCACAACATACCAGACGCTCATCGACCGGCTCGCCCGAGCCAACGAACACCTGCAAATCATCCATGCGGGAAATTTCCACGCAGATATTGAAAAAACATTGACGGGATTGGGCTTCTGTCGCGACGACTTCCACAGGTCGTGCTCCGAGTTCAGCGGAGGATGGCGCATGCGTATCGAGCTGGCGAAAATTCTCCTCATGCGCACCGACGTGCTGCTGCTCGACGAACCGACCAACCATCTTGACATCGAGTCCATACAATGGTTGGAAAATTTCCTTCTTAGTTCAGACAACACCATCGTGCTGGTATCACACGACAAGGCCTTTATTGACGCGGTAAGCAACCGGACCATCGAAATCTCCTTGGGGAAGATATATGACTACCCGGTGAATTACTCCAAGTACGTGGAACTCCGTAAGGCGCGCCGCGAGCAACAGATACGCGCCTACGAAAACCAGCAAAAGATGATACAAGACACCAAGGAGTTCATCGAACGTTTCCGCTATAAGGCCACCAAAGCCGTGCAGGTGCAAAGCCGCATCAAACAGTTGGAAAAAATCGACCTGATAGAAATCGACCAGGAAGACACTTCGAAGCTGAACCTCAAATTCCCGTCTGCACCCCGCTCGGGCAGCATCCCGGTGGAGATGGAACAACTCTCGAAGGCCTATGGCGAACATTTGGTGCTTGACAAGATAAATATGGTGATCAACCGAGGCGAGAAAGTGGCTTTCGTGGGAAAAAACGGCGAAGGGAAAAGCACACTCGTAAAATGTATCATGGGCGAAGTGGCTTACGACGGGAAACTCAAATTGGGACACAACGTAAAGATCGGTTATTTCGCCCAAAACCAAGCATCGCTGCTTGACGAAGAACGCACCGTGTTCGAAACCGTCGACCATGTGGCCACGGGCGACATACGAACCAAAATACGCGACATATTAGGCGCATTCATGTTTGGAGGCGAAGCCATCGACAAAAAAGTAAAAGTCCTTTCCGGAGGCGAAAGGAGTCGTTTGGCCATGATACGCCTGTTGCTCGAACCCGTCAACCTGCTGCTGCTCGACGAGCCTACCAACCACCTTGACATGCGCTCGAAAGAGGTGCTGAAAGAGGCATTGACCGATTTCAACGGCACCGCCATTATCGTCTCACACGACAGGGAATTTCTCGACGGGCTGGTAAACAAAGTCTATGAATTCGGCAACCGTCAAGTGCGTGAACATCTCGGAGGCATCTACGACTTTTTACGCACCAAAAAGATTGACAGCTTGCAAGCGCTCGAAATCTCCGCTACGAGGAAGCCCACCACCCCATCCGGGGAAAAAGAGGCATCGGTCAATAAGCTCGGCTACGAAGCACGAAAAGAGCTGAACCGGAAAATACGTAAAGCGGAAAAAGACTTGGAAACTACCGAGACCGCCGTGGCCGTTTTGGAAAACGAAATAGCCGACATGAACCGCCTCATGGAGCAACCCGACAAGGCCGCCGACAAAGAGTTCCTCACTCTGTATGAAAAGAAACGGCACGAGTTGGAGCAAAAGATGTACGAATGGGAGCTCCTCTCCGAAGAAGTCGAACGGCTGACCGCACAGCTCAAATAATCACCGCACCCAACCGGGCGACACACCGCCATCACATCACACCACCACATGGCACGACTCTACTTGATACCCACATCACTGGGCGAAGACACCGACCCGCGCCTGTTCCCCATCCATAACGCCGAGGTGATAGCAACTCTGCGACACTTCATCGTGGAAAACATACGGTCGGCACGTCGCTTTCTGAAAAAGATTGTCCCGGACATCGACATCGACCAAACGGCGTTTCACGTGCTCGACGAACACACCCCCCTCAGTGAATTGGATGCCCTCGTTCGCCCCCTGACCGAAGGACACGATGTGGGACTGCTCTCCGAAGCCGGCTGCCCGGCAGTGGCCGACCCCGGAGCCGAAGTGGTCGCGTTGGCACAACGCCACGGGCACATCGTGACACCACTCGTCGGTCCCTCTGCCATCTTGCTGGCTCTCATGGGGTCAGGTTTCAACGGACAGCATTTCGCCTTCACCGGCTACCTGCCCGTCGCACCCGCCGATCGGCAGAAAGCCCTGAGACGGTTAGAATCAAGAGCGTACGCAGAAAACCAGACCCAACTGTTCATCGAAGCCCCTTACCGCAACATGAAAATGCTCGACGACATCCTTCGCGTGTGCCGAGCCGACACGCGACTCTGCATCGCCGCTGACCTGACGCTCCGCACCGAATACATCCGCACCCACACCATCAAAGAGTGGAAGCAACAAGCACTCCCCAACTTGAACAAACGACCCTGCATCTTTCTCATTTACAAATAAAAAACAGGCAAAACAAAAGCCGCGTTCCGAACCATTGTATCCCCCTTCTCTTGCGTACTAACGCCGCTTGCGGCGCGTAAGTACGCAGCAAAAATTGCGTAAGCACGCAGCGCGAGCGGGGAAAGCACGCAGCAGAAGCACGACACGAACAAAGGCCGGAAAGCGAACAAAACACCGCCAA
>CAYPFZ010000038.1:0-3991 GCA_964410225.1 uncultured Paludibacter sp. | reverse complement strand
ACGCAGCAGAAGCACGACACGAACAAAGGCCGGAAAGCGAACAAAACACCGCCAAGCTCCTCAAAAAGAGAAGAAAAAGGCGGAAGGGATACCGAGTAAAAAATAAATGCTACTTTTGTACACGGCATCTTGCAACAGCCCCATGCACGAACAAATACGACTCACGCTTTCTCCCAAACAAGCCGCCGTGCCACACCTGCTCAAGGCACAGGCCGCCCGAAAGCTGCACATTGCCGAAGAGCGTATTACCCGGTTGCACACGCTGAAAAAATCGATTGATGCCCGCTCAGGACTTCCTAAAGTACACCTTGTCCTAGAGGTGTATTGGGATGAACATCCACCCGCTCACACGCCGCCGCCATTCCGCTTTCGTCCCGTCGAAGGCAAGCCGACCGTGTTGGTTGTCGGGTCGGGACCTGCCGGGCTGTTTGCCGCCTTAGAGTTGATCGAACAAGGGATACGACCCGTGGTCATCGAGCGCGGCATGGAGATTCGCCAACGTAAAATCGACATCGCCCGAGCCAACCGCAACGACGGCCTCAACCCGGAGTCGAACTACTGCTTCGGCCAGGGGGGAGCAGGCACGTTCTCCGACGGGAAGCTCTACACCCGCTCACACAAGCGAGGCGACGTGCGGCGCGTGCTTGAACTCTTTCTCTACCACGGCGCGCCCGAAGAGATACGCTACGAGACACACCCACACATCGGCTCAGACAAACTCCCCGGGGTGATCGCCCGCATGGTAGATACTATACGAAGTTGCGCAGGCGAAGTGCATTTCGAGAAAAAGGCCGACCGCCTGCTGGTGGAAAAAGGGCGTGCTTGCGGCTGCACCACAACCGACGGCTGCACGTTTCAAGCCCGAGCCGTGATAATGGCCACCGGGCATTCGGCACACGATGTGTATGACATGCTCCATGCCCAAGGCATTGAGCTCGAAGCTAAAGGCTTCGCCATGGGGGTACGCGTGGAGCATCCCCAGCGGCTCATCGACAGCATACAGTATCACCGCAAAGAGCGCGGTCCGTATCTTCCTCCGGCCACCTACAGCCTCGCCGGTCAGGTCGACGGACGGGGTGTTTATTCCTTCTGCATGTGTCCCGGCGGACACATCGTCCCGGCCGGAAGCGGCGAAGAACAAATTGTGGTCAACGGCATGTCAGCCCGACGGCGCAACTCGCTCTATGCCAACGCCGGCATCGTGGTCGAGATACGTCCGGAAGACATCCCTGACGAATTTCGTCACCATGGCAGCTTGGCCGGGCTGAAATACCAGCAACACGTGGAGCGTCTTGCTTGGCTCAACAATGGCGGTAAGGGGCTGGCGGCTCCGGCACAGCGTTTGGGCGACTTGGTGCAGGGACGTCTCTCGGCCGACCTGCCCGCCTGCTCCTACCTGCCCGGGCTGATCTCCTCGCCCTTGCACTTTTGGCTGCCTGCCCCCATCGCCAAGCGCCTGCGTCAGGGCATCCGCCTTTTCGACCGCAAAATGCGAGGCTTCCTCACCAACCATGCCGTTGCCGTGGGGGTAGAGACGCGCTCCTCGTCGGCGGTGCGCATCCCCCGCGACCCCTCCACCGGGCAGCACCCGGCCTTGCCCGGACTCTTCCCGGCAGGAGAAGGGGCAGGCTACGCCGGAGGAATCACCTCCTCGGCACTCGACGGACAATACGTCGCGCGCATGGCAGCCTTATACCTTTCCGGAAAATGATATATCGCCGACATCCGCCTACCATCGGAAAAATCAAAGCGTCGGGCTTCGCCAAAGCCTCACCTGTCGACCAAGCAAACAAAGCAAATGAATACGGAGAAGAAAACACCCTGCCCCGGGCAGACCTCGATGAAAGTGACTGCCCCGTCAGAATTGTTGGATTTCCTCCTGAGCAAAATGGGCGGCATGAAACGAAATGCGGTCAAATCGTTGCTCCGACACCGCCAAGTGTCTGTCGACGATAAAATAACCACCCGCCACGACCACGTCCTGCAGCCCGGCCAAGTGGTGACCGTGAGCCGTGAACGGGGAACGGTCGAATTGACCCACCCCAAGGTGCGCATTATCTACGAAGACTCTCACCTCATCGCCATAGAGAAGAAGGAAAACCTGCTCACCGTGCGCACGGATAACGGCCGTGAACCGACCGCATTTTCAATCTTGAAAAAACACGTGCAACGCGCTTCGGAGCATAACCGCATTTACACGGTGCACCGCCTCGACAGGGAGACCTCCGGCGTGCTCGTCTTTGCCAAGAACCGCCAAATACAGCTGTCGCTGCAGGAGAGTTGGCACTCCGATGTCAAACGACGCTTGTATGTAGCTGTGGTTGAGGGACGGATGAAAGAGGCGGAAGGCACGGTGACAAGCTGGTTGACGGAGAACGAGAAATCGCTCAAAGTACGCTCCAGTCCAACAGACGACGGGGGGCGTCAGGCCGTCACGCATTATCGCCTCATCAAATCGAACGACAATTATTCTCTGTTGGAAATCGAGTTGGGCACCGGTCGCAAGAACCAAATCCGCGTCCACATGCAATCCCTCCGTCATCCCGTTGCGGGCGACAAGCGCTACGGGGCGACGACCAACCCCATCGGCCGTTTGGCCTTGCACGCCCGCATATTGGAGTTCATCCACCCTGTCACGGGTGAAACCATGCACTTCGAGACGCCCGTTCCGCGCAAGTTTCTGCACCTTTTTCATTAAGACATATCCCCATCCCGGCCAAACATAAAAAACGATAGAACGATGAAACGACTTCTGATTGCCGTGGGTTGCCTTTTTTTGTGCAGCCTTCAAGGGGCGGAGCCGCCCTACCGCACACGCACCTTTGCGCCGAACATCAAGACCCTGCAGATAAAGCTCAACGAAGCCGACTTTGACCTGCCGCTGCTGACACTCAACGGCAAAGACGAACTGACGGTGCAGTTCGACGAAATGTCGCACGACATTCATTCCTACGGTTATCGGGTTATCCACTGCAACGCCGACTGGACGCCCTCGTCCTTGGCTACGGGCGAATATCTGTCGGGCTTCCCCACCGGCATGATTTCTGACTACTCCCAGTCGCTCACCACCACCTACATCTACACGCACTATCGGTTTACCCTGCCCAACAGCGACATGTCATTCACCAAGTCGGGCAACTACGTGCTGCAAATCTACGAGGAAGGCGCAGACGACAGTCCCCTGGCACAAATCTGTTTCTACGTGGTCGATCCGAAAGTGAGCATCACGGGAGCAATACGGGGAAATACCGACATCGAATTGGGAGGCCGCCTGCAACAACTTGATTTCGAAATAGGGTTGGGCGGTTACAAAGTAGACAACCCACAACAGGAATTAAACGTGACGGTCAGACAGAACAACCGCACGGACAACGAAGTGACCAACCTGCAACCCACCTACATAAAGCGCAACACGCTCAGCTACGTCAACAACCGCGCCCTCATCTTCGAGGGCGGAAACGAATATCACCGTTTCGACATCTCTTCGGTGTATGCCGGCAGCAACCGGGTGGAACGGACCGACTACAACGGACAGCATTATCACGCCTACCTGTTCGAAGACATGATCCAACCCAACCGCACCTACACGAACGAGCCCGACGTGAACGGGCGCTACGTCATCAACCTGCAAGGCTCGTACTTCGACATCAATACGGATGCCGACTACGTGAACGTGCACTTTTCCATCCCGCGTAGCGAACCTTTTTTCGACGGGCAGATCTACATAGGAGGCGACTGGAATCACAATCTACTGGATGAAGCCTCGAGGATGCAGTATGACTTCAATTCGGGTCGCTACTTCAAAACCCTGTTGCTCAAGCAGGGCGGATATAACTACCAATATTGGTTTCTCCCCAAGGGTGAGGAAAAGGCCAATGTAGAACGAGTGGAAGGCAGCTTTTGGGAAACACAAAACGAATACACCATCTACGTGTATCACCGCCTCTGGGGAGGACGATACGACCAGCTCATCGGGGTGGCCACCATAGAG
>CAYPFZ010000037.1:4656-11626 GCA_964410225.1 uncultured Paludibacter sp. | reverse complement strand
CGCCTCTTGAGCGACCACACCCGTGGCAAAAAGAAACAGAAAAGAAAAGAATAAAGTTTTTTTGTTCATGATGTTATAAATTACAAGTTAGCATGTTACCTCACCAAAACCTCCGAACGTGACGGCATCTTCACCACGTCACCCCCCGCTCCGACAGAGCGCAAAAAGGCCGGGCGCGAAGCCTCCGCCCTGCAAAGATGGGAAAAATATACATAAAAAACGTGATTAAAAAACAAAAAAGTATCCCCGCCGCCCAACACCTTTCCCGGCAAAGTACGTTTTTCCCCTTTTTGTTGCGTGCTTTCCCGCTGCGCGTTAGTACGCAGCAGAAAGGTGTGGAAGTACGCAACTTGCGAGTCGTTAGCAATTGATGTTTTCGACAAAAAAATCATCCTGCTTTTTTCTTATTGCACATTAAAACGTACCTTTGTGGAGCTTTTGAAGGAATGACCAACCTGTACGAAGAAACATTAGATGCCTTTGAAGAAAAGTTGCAGAAGCTTTTTTCTGCGTATAAAGCGTTGGAGGAGCAAAACAACCGGCTGCAGGAAGAGCTTGAAAGAAAGACAAGGGAACTGATGCGGTCACACAAGGCTTTGCTCGACCTTCAAGACAATTACGACCATTTGCGCATGGCAAGATATTTGAGCCTCTCTCCGGAGGAGCGGAAAATATCCAAGCAGTACATGGACAAACTGGTGCGGGAAATTGACAAATGTTTGTCTCTTTTGAACGAATGACAAGAGAGAGCTTATGAAAGACGGCAAATTCACGATACATGTCAGCGTGGGCGGTTTTCGAATACCTTTGCACATTGCCCGTGAAGACGAGGAGCTGTACCGCAGAGCCGAAAAGGAGGTGAACGCCTTGCTGGGAAAATACCAGAAGATGTACGTCCGACGTTCGTCAGAGGAGATTCTTTCGCTTGTGTCTTATCAGTTGGCTCTTGCCAGACACAAAGCCGAATTTGCGTCAGACACGACTTCGCTCATCAACAGATTGGAGCAGATGAGCGGAGCGATTGACCGCCTTCTGTCAGACTGACGCCCGGCGATCGGCTGCCGTTTCTCATTTCCCGCATTTCCACTGCCCGTGGCGGCACTACGGCCGTCTGGGCAGCGGCAGTGCGGTTTTTTGTATGCCAAAGCACTTTTTGATAACTTAATTGATATAATCTACTAAAAAACAACCTATGACTTTAACCATCATTATAGGGGTGATAGCCCTTCTGGCGGGAGCCGGAGGGTGTTTCGCCGTGCTGAAGACTAACGAGAAGAAAACGTTGGAAGAGCGACAAAGAGAGTTGGACTTGCTCAAGAAGAAGAAGATGATAGAGGCTAAGGAGAAGTTCATTGCCCTCAAGTCGGAACACGAGCAGATGGTGTACCAAAAGAACCAAAAGCTGCAAGCGGCAGAAGCCAAGCTGCAGCAACGCGAGCTGCATTTGAACCAGCGCCAGAGCGAGCTGCAACGTCGCTCCAACGAGAACGAGGCCATCCGCGAGAACTTGGAAAGGCAGCTCACCCTGTTAGAGGGGAAAGAGCGCGAGCTGGTTCAAGCCCACCGGCAAGTGAAGGAACAATTGGAGGCCATCTCCGGATTGTCTGCCGAGCAAGCCAAGGAGCAGTTGGTCGAATCTCTGAAAGACGAAGCGAAGACCTCGGCCATGTCATACATCAACGACATCATGGAGGAGGCGAAAATGACGGCCAACAAGGAGGCAAAGAAAATCGTGATAAAAAGCATACAGCGCGTGGCCACCGAGACGGCCATTGAGAACTCCGTGACCGTGTTCCACATCGATTCAGACGAGATGAAAGGGCGCATCATCGGTCGCGAGGGGCGCAACATACGTGCACTCGAAGCGGCTACCGGCGTGGAAATTATCGTTGACGACACGCCCGAGGCCATCGTACTGTCAGCCTTCGACCCCGTGCGCCGCGAGATAGCCCGCCTGTCACTCCACCAACTTGTCACCGACGGACGCATCCACCCTGCCCGCATCGAGGAAGTTGTCAACAAGGTGCGCAAGCAGGTGGAAGAAGAGATTGTCGAAGTGGGCAAACGCACCACCATCGATTTGGGCATTCACGGGCTGCACCCGGAGCTGGTTCGATTGGTGGGCAAGATGAAATACCGTTCGTCTTATGGTCAGAACCTGTTGCAGCATGCCCGCGAGACGGCCAATTTGTGCGCCGTCATGGCTTCGGAACTCGGTCTGAACGCGAAAAAGGCAAAACGTGCAGGACTGCTGCACGACATCGGCAAGGTGCCCGATGACGAGCCGGAACTGCCCCACGCCGTTCTGGGGATGCGCCTGGCCGAACGATATAAGGAAAAGCCTGACATCTGCAACGCCATCGGTGCCCACCACGACGAAGTGGAGATGGAAACCCTGATAGCCCCCATTGTCCAGGTGTGCGATGCCATTTCCGGAGCGCGTCCGGGAGCACGCCGCGAAATCGTGGAAGCCTACATCAAGCGGTTGAACGATTTGGAAAATCTGGCACTCTCTTACCCGGGCGTGCTTAAGACCTACGCCATCCAGGCGGGGCGCGAACTGCGCGTGATCGTGGGTGCCGACAAAATCAACGACAAGGAGACGGAGATGCTCTCGTTTGACATTGCCAAGAAGATACAAGACGAGATGACCTATCCGGGGCAGGTAAAAATAACGGTGATACGCGAGACGCGCGCCGTCAGCTACGCCAAATAGAACTGATTGACACATCTTTAACCACCGACGCCCGGCAGACTGCTTGCCGGGTGTCGGCGTTTTTTTTGCTCCGGGTTTCGCTTTCTGCCTTTTTCGGTCCACACGAAGACAAGGGAGCATCTTACCCCACAAAGCCGTAGCTCCCCTCTCGTGACGCGCCGCGCTGCACTTACGCTACCCGGCTGCCCTCACATCATGCCTCCGCGGTGATGTTTTTGCCCCTTCACGCGCGTACTGACGCCCGAGAGTGGAGGATACGACGGTCGTGTGAACAGTTCATCGTGCGGGCACACGGCCCTTTCGCTTTGTCTGCGGTAGCGTTTGGGGCAAATTGTTTACCTTTGTGCGGTTTTCCTTCCTCTGAGTCAGAGGGAGGGGCATTCTGACCGTTGAATCCGAAATCCGGACTGATATGGAATATAACTTCAAAGATATTGAGCAGAAATGGCAACGCTATTGGCGTGAACACAATTCCTACAAGACGACGATACGCCCCGGGCGGAAGAAGTTTTATGTGTTGGACATGTTTCCTTATCCGTCGGGGGCGGGGCTGCACGTGGGTCATCCTCTGGGCTACATAGCTTCTGACATTTACAGTCGTTACAAGCGTTTGCAGGGTTTCAACGTGTTGCATCCCATGGGGTTTGATGCCTATGGTCTTCCTGCCGAGCAGTATGCCATCCAGACGGGTCAGCATCCTGCCATCACCACCGAGAGAAACATCCGTCGCTACCGCGAGCAGCTCGACAAGATAGGTTTCTCGTTTGACTGGGAGCGCGAGGTGCGCACCTGCGACCCGGCATATTATCGGTGGACGCAGTGGGCTTTCATTCAGATGTTCAATTCGTATTACTGCAACGACCGTCAGCAAGCCCGCCCCATTGCCGAGTTGACATCCCGCTTCGACACACAGGGGACGGCCGGTTTTCATGCCGCCTGCACCGAGGAGTTGACGTTCAGTGCCGAAGAGTGGAACGGCATGGAGGAGGGCGATCGGCAGGCTGTTTTGATGAATTATCGCATTGCCTATCTGTCTGACACGATGGTAAATTGGTGTCCTCAATTGGGTACGGTGCTTGCCAATGACGAAGTGGTGAACGGTCTTTCCGAGCGAGGAGGTTATCCGGTGGAACAGCGCAAGATGCGTCAGTGGTGTCTGCGGGTGTCGGCCTATGCGCAACGTCTCCTCGACGGTTTGGAAAAGATAGACTGGACGGATTCACTTAAGGAGACGCAACGCAACTGGATAGGACGTAGCGAAGGGGCGGAGATCAGATTCAAAATCGATGGTTCGGATTTGGAGATTAATGTCTTTACCACGCGGGCAGACACGATATTCGGCGTGACGTTCATGGTTCTCTCCCCTGAGAGTGACTACGTTGACGCGCTCACTACTCCGGGACAAAGAGTTGCTGTCGATGCCTACCTCGAAGCCGCCAAGAAGCGTACCGAGCGCGAGCGGCTATCAGACAAAAAGGTGACCGGCGTGTTCAGTGGGTCGTATGCCATCCATCCGTTGAGCGGCAAGGAAATACCCGTTTGGATAAGCGACTATGTGCTGGCCGGTTACGGTACGGGAGCCATCATGGCCGTTCCGGCTCATGACAGCCGCGACTATGCCTTTGCCCGTCATTTCGGGCTTCCCGTCATCCCTCTGATTGAAGGTTGCGACGTGAGCCGGGAAAGTTTCGACGCCAAAGAAGGCATCATGATCAACTCCGACTTCCTTGACGGTCTCACTGTGCCTGAAGCCATCCGACGGGCGAAGGAGCACATACAAGCAACCGGCCTTGGCAGGGTGAAGGTGAACTACCGTTTGCGTGATGCCATCTTCAGCCGCCAACGTTATTGGGGCGAGCCCTTTCCCGTCTACTACAAAAACGGCATGCCCTACGTGATACCTGAAAACTGCCTCCCGCTCGAGCTGCCTGAGGTGGACAAATTTCAACCTACGACCACCGGCGAACCTCCGCTGGGGCACGCCGCACGCTGGGCATGGAACGAACAGGAGCAAAAGATTGTCAACACGGATGACATCGATCAGAAGAACGTTTTCCCCTTAGAACTCAACACCATGCCCGGTTTTGCCGGCTCGTCGGCCTACTATATCCGCTATATGGATCCGCAAAACAACGAGGCATTGGCAAGTCAACAAGCCAACGACTATTGGCGTGATGTGGATCTGTATGTCGGCGGGGTGGAACATGCTACCGGGCATTTAATCTACAGCCGGTTCTGGAACAAGTTCCTTTTCGACCTCGGCATTGTGTGTGAGGATGAGCCTTTCAAGAAGTTGATCAACCAAGGCATGATACAGGGAAGGAGCAATTTTGTCTACCGCGTCAATGGTACAAACACGTTCGTGTCGTATAATTTAAAAGACCGGTATGCGACCACCCCCCTGCATGTTGATGTGAACATGGTGTGTGACGACGTGCTCGACATAGAGAGATTTAAAACCTGGAGGCCGGAGTATGCCGATGCCGACTTCATTTTGGAAGACGGAAAATACGTTTGCGGATGGGCGGTGGAGAAAATGTCGAAATCTATGTTCAACGTGGTCAATCCCGATGACATTGTGGAGCGATACGGGGCTGACACCCTGCGCCTGTATGAGATGTTCCTCGGGCCGCTCGAACAGTCGAAACCGTGGGACACTCATGGCATCGACGGGGTACATCGCTTCCTCAAACGCCTATGGAGGTTGTTTTACGACCGTAACGGGCAGTTGTTGATAAACGATGCTCCCCCCACACCCGAAGAACTGAAGACGCTGCACAAGACTGTCAAGAAAGTGGGTTATGACATTGAGCATTTCTCTTTCAACACCTCTGTGGCCGCATTTATGATTTGCATCAACGAACTGTCGGCGTGTAAATGCAGCAAGAGAGCCGTGCTTGAGCCCTTCGTTATCCTATTGGCACCGTTTGCCCCGCACATTGCCGAAGAGCTGTATCATCTGCTGGGCAAGACAGACTCTGTGCTTGATGCCACCTTCCCCACATACGATGAAACACTCTTGGAGGAAAGCACGAAAAAATATCCCATTTCTTTCAACGGCAAGGTGCGCTTTACGCTCGACTTCCCCGCATACTGGACTAAAGAGGAAGTGGAAAAGGCTGCTTTAGCCGACGAGCAGACGGTAAAACACATCGGCGGACGAGCCGTGAAAAAGGTCATCGTCGTGCCTGACAAGATTGTCAACATCGTGCTGTAAACAAGACCTCCTCAATCTCCACGTCATGAAACCCATTCAATACGGAAAAAAATTTTATTGGAAGGACTACCTGAACATCACGCTTGGTCTGGCACTCTATACCGTCGGGCTTATCGGATTCATTAAGCCGGTGGAAGTGGTTACAGGGGGCTTGGCCGGTGTTGCCTTGCTCGTGGAATATGCCACAAAAGGGGGGATGCCCCTGCAATACACTTTTTTTCTGGTCAATGCGGCCTTACTGCTGACAGCCTTGACCATATTGGGCTACAAATTTCTCATAAAGACCATCTACGGAGTGTTGGTTCTTACCCTCATGCTCACGGTGGCAAGGCATTTCATCACTGAACCCCTCGTGCCGGACGAGCCGATCATGTCGGCCATCATCGGCGGCATGATGTGTGGAGCCGGTATCGGCTTTGTCTTTAATGCCAATGGTAGCACGGGCGGAACCGATATTGTCGTGGCCATTATTAACAAATACAAGAACATCGCTTTCGGTCGCGGCATGATGCTGTGCGACTTCGTCATCATCAGTTGCTCGTATTTCATCTTCCTCGATTACATCAAAATCGTACAGGGATTGATTGTCATGGGCGTGATGACCTACACCATCGACTTGGTAATAAACGGTTTCCGACAGTCGGTGCAGTTTCTCATCTTTTCGAAGAAGTACGACGTGATAGCCAACGCCATCAATAACGAGTTGAACCGAGGCTGCACGGTAATAGACGGCATCGGCTGGTATTCGAAAGATCACACGAAGATTATCGTGCTGCTGGCGCGACGCTCCGAAGCATCGGTTATCTTCCGTCTGGTGCGCTCCATCGACGAAAAGGCATTCATCTCTCAAAGTACCGTCAGGGGCGTATGGGGCGAAGGATTCGACCCTATAAAGAGTGGAAAATAAACTCCGGCACTGCGGTCGAAACCTCCTGTAAGACAGCTTCTGCTACGTGCTTACTCCGTTCGCGGCGCGTTAGTACGCGCCGAATGTCGGCTCACACCCCGGACGGTGGCGTCTCAACTTCCCCAAAATA
>CAYPFZ010000037.1:0-4556 GCA_964410225.1 uncultured Paludibacter sp. | reverse complement strand
CGCGCCGAATGTCGGCTCACACCCCGGACGGTGGCGTCTCAACTTCCCCAAAATAGAAATCAAGCAGGTGCTTGGCGGCAGCAAACGAACTTGCCTCGCTGGAAATGACGCGCTGCTCCTCGTGTGCAAGCAGGCGTTTTATTTCACCGTTTTGGTAGAAATGAGCCTTCAATTGCTCGTCAATGGTTTCGTACATCCAATATTTCGATTGCCGGTTGCGCTTTCGGACGAAATAGCCGTTGTTTTTGGTAAACTCGACGTAGCGCGCCACCATGTCCCATATCTCGACGATGCCGCTACCCTCTATGGAAGAACACAGCAAGACTTCGGGCGTCCATCCCGACTCGTGTGGCGGAAACAGGTGGAGGGCGTTTTGAAATTGAGAACGAGCTACTTGAGCTTTCTCCACATTGCTACCGTCGGCCTTGTTGATGGCAATGCCGTCGGCCATTTCCATAATGCCGCGTTTGATGCCCTGCAGCTCGTCGCCCGCACCGGATATTTGGAGCAGGAGAAAAAAGTCGACCATGGAATGCACCGAAGTCTCCGACTGTCCCACCCCGACCGTCTCCACAAAAATGGTATCGAAGCCGGCAGCTTCGCACAAGATGATGCTCTCACGCGTCTTGCGAGCCACCCCGCCGAGCGATCCCGCCGAAGGAGAGGGGCGGATAAAAGCGTTCTTGGCAACGGAAAGCTCCCCCATGCGGGTCTTGTCACCCAAAATGCTGCCTTTTGAGCGTTCGCTGCTCGGATCGATGGCCAAGACGGCCAGCTTGTGCCCATTGCGCACCAGGTGCATACCCATCGCTTCGATGAATGTGCTCTTTCCCGCGCCCGGCACGCCGGTTATGCCCAACCGGACGGCACCGCCTGCATGTGGGAGGCATTGCTCAATCACTTTCTGGGCAACCTCCTGGTGCTCGGGGAGGGAACTCTCGACCAAGGTGACAGCCTGACCCAACAAAGAAATGTCGCCCGAGAGAATGCCTTCCGTGTATTGCCTGACAGTGTGTTGAGGCCTCCTTTTCTTCTCACGGTGGTATGGATTGACGATAGGGGCGTCCTCCACCCCTTCGTTTACGTTCAACCCTTTGTATTGAGGGTCGTTTTCAGGATGTAGCTCGTCGTGTCTGTAATGCATAGCCCGAGATTTATGCAAAAAAATCCTTGCCTTTATGTCTGTCGATTCAATGACTCTAAAACCGCGTTCTTCCCCTTTTGCGACACACCTTTCGGCGGGTACTTAGGAAAATTCTACCGGGTGAGCATACGTCTGTACGCGTACTTACGTAGCAAGATTTTCGTCAGTACGCACGAGAGACGTGTTGCAGAGCTTTCAACCCGTATGTTTTCAGGGGAAGAAGCGGGCAGTGGGTCAAGAATGGCAATCGCAAAGTCATCGACTTTTGCCCGGCGTGTTGCTCGTTTTGCGCGTCCTGACCCACTGCCCGACAATGCGTGCGGGAGCAGCGCGTGGTACTTCCGCAGACGGATGTGGCGCGGAGGGTTATTTCACTTCCCACGAAACGCTCACGGCTACGTATGCGTTTTCAGGGTCGTTGGTCTGGAGTGTGATGGTGCGGTTGTAATTTCCGGCTGTCAAGTCGGTCAACTCAACGGTGAATTTCAGTTGATCCGAGCGCCCGCCTTTGATGGTCATCCGCTCCTGCTTCAGCACGATTTCTTTGTCGTTGCTGATGATTCGGCGTATCTCCAACGGGTTTTGACCTGCGTTCTTTATGTCTAATGTCACCTGGTGTTTGCCTGCAGTCACCCGGCCGAGGTGGGCGGCGCGTTGTGGCATTTCCAAAATGGGTGCCGAGCGCTTTTCCTCCAAAGTCAGATTGCTGAAGTCTTCCTCTACCTTGGCTCTAAGGGTGAGCTTATATGTGTCAGAACGTGTCTCCCGGCCGTTGACGACTACATATATATAGTCCTCCACAGGTCCCCACGTGGGGCACTGCTCAGAGTTGAACGTGAATGTCACTTCCTTTTCCTCGTTGGCGGCCAATGTGCTCTCAGGAGCGTCGGTTGAGACGTAGGATGGCATCCCGGCAAAGGAAAATCTCACCGGGTCGCTCGAAACGTTCTTTATCTTCAAAGTGGCCTCTCCGACGATTCCTTTGTTCGTGGTGCCGAAAGCGATGTCCTTACCGGTAAGACGGATGTTGTCCATGGCCACGCGGTAGACTGCGCGTGCTTCCCCGCGCTCTCTGGGGACGACGGTGCCTTTGATGACGAGCCGTTCACGCGTTTCAGAGGCGTTGCTCTGCACGGAGATGCCCTTGTTGAAATTGCCGGGGCGTCCGGCGGGGTTGAACGAAACAGTGATCGTCCCCTTTTGGCCGGGCTCCACCGGGCTTTTCGTCCACGAGGGCGTGGTGCAACCGCAACTGGCTTGCACTCTCGATATGACAAGCGGAGCATTGCCCTGATTCTCGAAAACAAAATCATAAGACACGCGCCCGTCGGCTTCATTTATCGTGCCGAAGTCATGCGTCTTGGTCTCAAAAGCGATGACCGCCTGCGAGGCAGCCATGGCGGGCAGCAGGGCAATACCCGCCATGAAAAGCAACCGTTTCATTGTTTTCATTTTCCGGTTTATCCTTTCGGTATCACTTCACCTTTGATGGTCAAGCGCGTGGTGGGCGCATCGGCCTTGTTGGTTGTCACCGTGATGGTCTTGGTGAACTTGCCGGGACGGTTGCGTGTGCTGTATTTCACGCTGATGGTGCCCGTCTGACCGGGTTCAACAGGGGTTTTTGTCCACGACGGGGTGGTGCAACCGCAACTGGCGCGGACGTTGACGATGGTGATGGCCGAATCGCTCTCGTTGGTGAAAACAAAGTCGTGAAACGCGTCACCATCTTTCTCGTAGATGGTTCCAAAGTCGTGAACGCTTTCCTCAAACTTCAAGACATTCTCTTGAGACATGGCGGCCAACGAGATGCACAAGCCGACAACAAGAAGACTTAACTTTTTCGTTTTCATTCTGTTTTAATTTTATGGGTTCATATAATGCATTCACTTGTTGATGCCTTTGTAAAGCCCCTTCTCCTGCGTACTAACCCCGCTCCGGCTGCGTACTAACGCAGCAAAAATTGCATACTAACGTAGCGAAAATTGCGTAAGCACGCAGCAAAAATTCCCTAAGCATCCGCCGGAAGGGTGAAAAACAGACCGGAAAAACCGGATGCCACTGGGCGGTGCGGCGGCTGTAAAGTGCCGAAGCTCAGCCGGTGATGCGCTCGCTCGTTTCATGCCCCAAAGTCGCACATTTTACCGCAGAGGGCATGATGTCGCCCCGAGAGAGCGTTGCAAGGTTCGCCTTCTGCGCCCAAAGGTATGAAAATCGCAAAAAAGAGGAACTCTTCTCTGTTTAAATTAAGTTAACAGAATGAGTCGGATTACTTTCGGAGTTGCGGCAGGCAAAGTTTAGGTGTCTGAATCCGCATGGAGCAAGAAGCGTTCGGCCATCTGCAGCGTGTCGGGTTTCCCTACGTCCAACAGGCGGAGTCTGTCGGGAAGGTAAGCCATGATGGGGTGCGTGGCTGCTTGCCGGAGATAGAAGTCTGTGATGGAGAAGGTGTCGCCGCAGTCCTGCATGAGCCCGAACACACGCGGCGAGAGCACGTGAACGCCCGAGAATGCCCATTTGTGCAGTTGCGAACCGGCTTGCAGGCCTGCCGGTTTCGTCTCGCCCGTTTGTTCGTTCATCCAGCCACGCAGTCGGCGGGAGGGGTCAAACAACAGCTGGCGGGAGGTGTTGCGGTGACTCACTGCCAGGGTGGCAAGCGGGGCGTGTCGGCAATGAAATGTGTAAAGGGCGTTCAGGTCAAGGTCGGATAAAATGTCGACGTTGTGGGCAAGAAAGGGTTCGCCGTCGTCCAGTAGGGGCATGGCGCGGAGGATGCCGCCACCGGTGTCGAGCAGCTTGTCGCGTTCGTCGGACAGCGTGATGCGTACCCCAAAAAAACGTTTGCTCTCGAGAAAGTGGAGAATCATGTCAGGGTAATGGTGTACGTTGATCACAATATCTTTGAAACCTGCCGCTTTCAGTTTGAGGACGATATGTTCCAAAAGAGTTTTCCCTCCCACCGTCACGAGGGCTTTGGGCAGACGGTCGGTGAGGGGTCTGAGACGTGTGCCCAAGCCGGCGGCAAAAATAATGGCTTTCATTGTCGTGTCTTTTCTTCCGGTCTGTTATCGGGTAGCGGCCAAATGGGTTTCCTTTCCCTGCTCGCGATGGATGAGGCGCACCTCCACGCCGTGTTCGCGGTGAATGTGTTCGGCCATCTTTTGCGCTGCGTAGACCGACCGATGTTGCCCCCCGGTACATCCGAAGCACACTGACAAGTGGCTGAATCCCCGTTCCCGGTAGCGTTTCACCGAGGCATCGACCAACGCGCAGGCATGTCGGAGGAACGCATCTACTTCTTCGTGGTTTTCAAGGAAGTGGCACACGGAGCTGTCCATGCCGGTGAGCCGGGCGTAGCGTTCGTATCTCCCGGGGTTATGCAGGGCGCGACAGTCGAACACAAAGCCGCCTCCGT
>CAYPFZ010000036.1:5535-11904 GCA_964410225.1 uncultured Paludibacter sp. | reverse complement strand
TTGGCATCTGTTTTCATTCAGCGTTCCGGAACAAACAGGAGGTAAACGCAGCAAAACTTACCAAAGCATCCGCCGGAAGGGGAGAACAAGAGAAGAGGGAAGGTAATAATGTCTGTTTATCAGAGACTTCGTATGTGTCTATTTGCAACGACAGAAGCGCAACATCCCGAGGGTGTTGCGCTTCTGTCGTTACGGTAAGCTCCGGCGAGGGGTTATGCTCCGAAGTCGTCGTAGAGTATGGACGATTTGTCCACTCCCAAGCTGTCGAGCATTTCCACTACGGCTTTACTCATCGGGCCGGGGCCGCACATGTAGTATTCTATGTCTTCGGGCGATTCGTGGTCTTTCAGATAGGTTTCGTAGATGACCTTGTGCACAAATCCGGGGGTGTATTTCACTCCGGCGGCGTCGGCTGCCGGGTCGGGTCGGTCGAGAGCCAAATGGAATGAGAAGTTGGTGAATTCTTTTTCCAATTCCAAAAAGTCTTGCAGATAGAACACTTCGTTCAAGGCTCGTGCTCCGTAGAAATACGACATTTTCCGGTCGGTGATGTGCAGTGTTTTTGTTATGTGCATGATTTGCGCGCGCAGGGGTGCCATGCCGGCTCCTCCTCCTATCCACATCATTTCTTTTTTCGAGTCGATGATCGGGTGGAAGTCGCCGTAAGGTCCGCTCATTTTTACTTTGTCTCCCGGTTTGAGGGTGAAGATGTAGGAAGATGCGATGCCCGGGGGCACTTCCATAAATCCTCCGCCTTGGTCTTTGGGTTTGAAGGGTGGGGTGGCTATGCGCACGGTGAGCATGAAGCGGTCGCCTTCGGCAGGATAGTTAGCCATGGAATAGGCGCGGACTGTTTCTTCCGTGTTCCGGCATTTGAGCCCGAAAAGGCCGTATTGTTGCCATGAGGGCAGGTATTCGTCTCCAATGAGGCTTTTGTCTATGTCTTTATCATAATCCATGCTGAACTTGGGGATTTTGATTTGGGCGTATGAGCCCGGGATGAAGTCCATGTGTTCACCCGGCGGGAGAGCCACGATGAATTCTTTGATGAAGGTAGCCACGTTTTTGTTGCTGATGACTTCGCATTCCCATTCTTTCACTCCGAGCACAGATTCCGGCACTTTGATGGACATGTCGCCTTTTACCTTGACTTGGCAGCCGAGGCGCCAGTGGTCTTTTATCTGTTTGCGGCTGAAGTGCACCGCTTCGGTGGGCAGGGTTTCTCCTCCTCCTTCAAGCACTTGGCATTTGCATTGCGCGCACGACCCTTTTCCTCCGCAAGCCGACGGGAGAAACACGCCCGCGTTGGCCATCGCAGCGAGCAACGCCCCACCGGAATCTACGCTCAACTCTCTTTCACCATTCATCATTATTTTCACTTTGCCGGAGGCCACAAGGTATTTTTTTGCCACAAGCAACATCACTACCAGTAAGACGATGACCACCAAAAAGACCACCAAACTTGACAGGATATCGGTCGGGTTGATTTCCAATAACATCATATCTGTAATTTCTGTTTTCGTTTATTCGTTGCTTGTTTCAAATCTCCAATCCCGAGAAACAGAGGAAGGCCATGGCCATCAGTCCCACGGTGATGAAGGTGATACCCAATCCGCGCAGTGGTGCGGGCACGTCGCTGTATTCCATGCGTTCGCGTATGGCCGCCAATCCCACGATGGCGAGCATCCACCCCAAGCCGGAGCCGAGTGCATAAGCCAGCACGTCGAGCATGCTGTTCAACGATGTCGGGTCGGTAGGCTCAAGCCCCACACGCTGTTGCATAAACAACGCTCCCCCCATGATGGCGCAGTTGACCGCTATCAAAGGGAGAAAAATGCCCAAAGAGGCATAGAGTGAAGGCGAGAATTTCTCGACCACCATTTCCACCAACTGCGTAATGGCCGCGATGACGGCAATAAACAATATGAAGCTCAGATAGCTCAGGTCGAGTTCTGCAAAACTTTCGCTCAGCCATGACAGTGCGCCTTTCCCCAGCACTTTGGTTTCCAGCAAATAATTTACCGGGAGAGTAATCAGCAACACGAATGTGACTGCAATACCCAATCCTACGGAGGTTTTCACGTTCTTCGACACTGCCAAATAGGAGCACATGCCGAGGAAGAATGCGAAAACCATGTTGTCCACAAATATTGAGCGGACGAATAACGTGAATGCGTGTTCCATATCCTACCGTCTTATTTTTCTTGTAAATCTTTGTTGACAGCCCGGTGTATCCAGATGATACACGCCACGAGAATCAACGCCATTGAGGGCATCATCATCAAGCCGTTGTCTGTGTAGCCTGCTTCGTAGAAGCATTCAGGTACTACCTGTAGTCCGAACAGTTCTCCGCTTCCGAACAATTCGCGCACAAAGGCCACCGCCACCAATATCCACGTATAGCCCAAGCCGTTGCCAAGGCCGTCGAGAAACGAGTCCCAGGCTTTGTTGCTCATGGCATAGGCTTCGAGCCTCCCCATGAGAATGCAGTTGGTGATGATAAGGCCGATATAGACCGACAGCTGCACGCTCACATCATAAGCAAAGGCTTTCAGTATCTCGCTTACCACCGTCACTACGGCCGCCACCACCACCAGTTGCACGATGATGCGCACGCTGTTGGGAATGCTGTTGCGTATCAATGAAATGATGACATTGGCTAAAGCCACGATGACGGTAACAGATATGCCCATAACCAAAGCCGGCTTGAGTTGCACCGTCACAGCCAAAGCGGAACAAATGCCCAACACTTGCACCACCACCGGGTTGTTTTTGTTCAACGGGCCGAGCAAGGTTTCTTTGAATCTATCGCTTTTCATAATTTATTTGTATCCCTCGTTTTTGAATTATTCATTTGTGCCTGCTGCCTTCTTGAGAAAAGCCTCATAGGGGGCAATGCTGTTGTAAAGCATGCTTTCCACCCCCTTGCTGGTGATGGTGCCGCCTGAAAGCGCATCCACTTGATCTTGCCCTTGTGCGGTCTGACCCACCTTCATCACAGCGATGGAGGTAAACTTGCCGTCTCTCATCAGTTGTTTACCCTTGAACTGGTTGCGAAACACCGGCTCCACGATGTTCGAGCCCAAACCGGGTGTCTCGCTCGCATGGGAGAAATACACTCCGTTTATTGTGTTGCGGTCGTCATCCAAGGCTATATATCCCCAGATGGCACCCCACAGCCCTTTGCCGTTCATGGGGATGATCCACTTTCTTTCGCCTTCCACTTCTGCTACATATATGGGCAACTCGCCTTCTGTAGGGGCATAGTTGAAGTCTTTCACCGGATCAAGCTCTTTGACCACTTCGCCTTGTGCGTCGATCATATATATGTGGCGGATGTCTTCTGCAAAAAGTTGGGCCGCATCAGAACCTTCGAGCACCACAGCAGGCAGTGACGAAAGGATTTGTTTCTTTTTGTCGAGTTCCACATTCGCGTTCTGACGATCACGCAATACACCCGAAGTCACGGAGAGCAACAACGACACAACAACGACGATGGCCACCGTGTAGACCATTATATAGGCATTGCCATTTTTATCAATCCTTTTTCGAGTTTCTCCGCTATCTCCTTCCGTCGGTTCGAACTTCGACGCGGGAGCCTGACACACGGGGCATTCTCTCGGGACAATGTCACCTTCGTGCACATGCCCGCATGCTTTACACTTATATTTTGTCGTCGCCATAGTCTTTATTTTGTCGTTACACGTTTCAGTCGTCTCTTGATATTTGCCTGTATCACGTAGTAGTCGATCAGCCCGGCAAATACATTCATCAACAGGATAGCGAGCATCATGCCCTCGGCGTAACCCGGATTGAACATCCGGATGATGATAGCCAGCACGCCGATGAGGAAACCGTATATCCATTTGCCCGTTTCGGTGTGGGCGGAGGTTACAGGGTCTGTGGCCATAAACACGGCACCGAAGGCAAAACCGCCGTACACCAAGTGTTCGTACCATGGAAAGTTGGCCACGGCCGTATCAGGACCGACATGATTGAAAAGGAATGCCGTCAGGCCGCCACCGACAAAGACAGACAGCATGGTCTTCCAACTCGCCACCTTGGTGAGCAGCAGCAGCAAAGCACCTATGGCAATGGCAATAATCGACGTTTCGCCCACCGAGCCGGGTATCAACCCAACCACACCGTCCCAAAAGTCGAGTGGTTGCCCGACAATATTCGTTACGTCGACCGACGAACCGTAAGCCGTACCTATCTGCCCCAGTGGAGTGGCACCCGAGAAAGCATCAACAGCCCGGCCGCCCCCGAAACCGAAGACATCCCCGGTACGAACCCACACCCTGTCGCCCGACATGGCGGTGGGATAGGCAAAGAAAAGGAAAGCACGGGTGACTAAGGCCACGTTGAACACGTTCATGCCTGTGCCGCCAAACACCTCTTTGGCGAAAATCACGGCAAACGCGGTTGCCACGGCCACCATCCACAATGGGGTGTCAACCGGCACGATAAGCGGAATGAGAAAACCCGTGACAAGAAAGCCCTCCTGAATCTCATGTCCCTTTATCTGGGCAGAGATGAACTCGACACCCAACCCCACAACGTATGACACGAGAATGAGCGGCAACACCGCAAGGAAACCGTAAAAAAACGTGCCCCAAAAATTCATCGTCTGGCCGATGGCCAAGAAGTGTTGATAGCCCACGTTGTACATGCCAAACAGCATGGCGGGCACAAGCGCCAGCACCACAATGATCATCGTGCGCTTCGAGTCGACGGCGTCGTGAATGTGTACCCCTTTGGTCGAAGTCGTGTTGGGGACGTAAAGAAAAGACTCGAACCCTTCGAACACCGAATGGAGCTTCTCGAATTTTCCGCCCTGTTCGAAATGCGGCTTAATTTTGTCTATATAGTTTCTTAATGCGCTCATAACTATTCTACTTCTGATTTTAGATAATCCAATGCTTCGCGCACGATGGCTTGGAGAGGCAGCTTGGAAGTGTCGGCAAATTCACATAAGGCAAAATCTTCCGGCGCAACTTCATAAGCACCAAGATTCTCCATTTTATCGATGTTTTTGGCAAGCATGGCCTTGATGAGGAATTCGGGCAGGATGTCCATGGGCAGCACCCTGTCATATTCATTCGTCATAATAATCCCCCGCGGCCCTCCCATCAGGCGGGCGTCCCACTTGAAATGCACCTTTCCGAACATCTTCTCCCAAAGCGGACTCCTTAGCAGTTTGGTAAAATACATGTTCGTATTGCTGAAACGTCTGAAGCGCGGCATGGCCCAACCGAGCAGTTCGTGCGTCTGACTCCCTTCATCTATCACGGTGATTTGAGTGGCATACGGGTCAATGGCACCATCAGACGGAATCTGCATACCACTCAACACATTACCACTGATGTAGCGCAGGGGAATGCCCGTGCTCACGTTACCCTTCACCAACGGAGCGATGCTCGCCCCGGGCAACATGCGATGATATTGCCTTTGGATTACCTCCGGCCCGGTCAGAGCCACAAGGCGCGTGAGGTCTACGACACCTTTGTTAAACAAACGCCCGATGAAAAGCACGTCCTGCACACCCACCGTCCACACCGTCTCACCTTTGTTCACCGGATCTACATGATTAATATGTACACCCACATTGCCCGCCGGGTGAGGACCTTCGTATTCGGTCAGCTCCACCCCGCGCACCTTATGAAAATCGCTCGACTTGCCGGCCTTCAGCCCGATATGCACTTTGCCGTCGGTCAGCTTGCGCAACGCATCGATGCCCGCCTGAAAGTCGTCAAACTGCCCCTGCATCACAAAATCGTTGTCAGGAGCAAGAGGAGCTGAGTCGAAAGCGGAAATAAAAACGGCTTTCGGTCTCTTGTCCGGGTGAGCTATCACGTCATACGGACGCTGCTTGATGTACACCCACAAGCCGGCTCGTAGCAGGGCAGACTTGATTTCTTCGCCCGTGAGTTCGGGAAGAGGGTTCAAGTCAAACTGCTCGTATTCCGTCTTCTTGTCGCAGGCTATGGTGATACTAAGCACCTTACGCCTCTCCCCACGGTTCACGGCCGTCACTGTGCCGCTCACCGGAGAGACAAAGTTCACGCGCTCGACCGTCTTGTCGCAAAACACGGGCGTACCGGCCTTCACCCTGTCGCCGGCTTTCACCAAAAGGCGAGGAACAATGCCATGATAGTGATCAGGGACGACGCTCACCACCTCCAAAGGCACCAAATAGCTTATGGTCGCACGAGCTTCTCCGCTGATTTCAATATCCAAACCGCGCTTGATCTTGATTAGGTTCGCCATATCAATTAATAATGTTGGTAATATTTCTTCTCTTTTCGCCTGCGGCAGACAGCACAAACAGGCCGCCTGTCGACTGTAATCTATTGAAGCTACAATAAA
>CAYPFZ010000036.1:0-5435 GCA_964410225.1 uncultured Paludibacter sp. | reverse complement strand
GTAACTATTTTTCCCTGTCGACAAAACGTTGTTTGAAAAATATTTCCTTCGTCCATGCTGCCGATTTGCACGCGCATTTCTCTGTGTCCGAAAGTCTCCTCACACGCGCTCATACCGCCACCTTCGACAGCCCGCGCAAAAGTACGTATTCGTTCCGTTTTTTCACTTCGAATGACAAACAAAACGAAGAATAAACATGTCGAGAAGGCAGTTTGCCGATAAAAATCGTTCACACGGGAAAACAAAAAGAGACCGCGGCCGAAAGAATCTTTTGGGCATTGGCGAGTTGCTGCAATTGTCGTACTTTTGCAGGCGTTCGAAAAAAGAAGGATAACATGTTGACCACCTGGTCGTGTGCCTTGTTATGCGCCTTTGCGGCCGGCTTAGTCTCCCTGTCGGGCGCGGTGTTACTCTCCCTTAAAGAGCAATGGCTGACGCGCCTGCTGATCTATTTGGTCGCATTCGCCGCGGGAGCCATGCTGGGCAATTCGTTTTTTCATCTGCTCCCCGAAGCCTATGCCCACCTGAGGGCATCGGAAACCGCATGGATGTGTATGGGGGGCTTCCTCGCCTTTTTTCTGTTGGAACAACTGTTGCACACACACGCCGGGGGGCACACGCGCCCGGTGAAACACTATGCCTACCTGAGCTTGTATGCAGACTCCATCCACAACTTCACCGACGGCATCTTGATTGCCTCGGCATGGATGGCAGGACCGGAAGCGGGCATGGCCACCACAACGGCCGTCGTGCTACACGAGTTACCGCAAGAAGTCAGCGACCTGGGCATACTGCTAAAAGCCGGATTTACGTGGCGTAAATCACTGCTTTTCAATTTTTATGCATCATGCACCTCGGTATTGGGAGCGGCACTGACGCTTTGGTTGGGCGAACGCTTAGGGCAGTGGAGTGCTTACGCGCTGCCGTTTGCTGCCGGGGGATTCCTCTATCTGGCCGCCACCGCACTACTGCCGGAAATAATGAAACACAAAAGCCGCCGCAACACGTGGACCTGCCTGCTGTGTCTCTTAGCCGGAATAATCGCCATGTCTTGCTTCGCAACAAAAGGAGTGCACGCACACTGAAAATCAGAGCAGATTTTTATTACGGAAAAATAGAACTAAATAAACAAAAACACTACTTTTGCCGTCATAAAACCCGGCCGCCAACAAAGAGGCAGCCACATTGACAGCAGACCTAAAAAAATCTCCTAATAAGTTGTTTATGAAAGAAAATAAGTTGAACTTGTTGGCAGACTTTCCTTCCGTCACCACAGAAGAATGGATGGCGAAAATCACCGCCGACCTGAAAGGAGCAGACTTCGAAAGAAAGCTCGTGTGGAAAACAAACGAAGGATTTGACCTGCGCCCGTTCTACCGTGCCGACGACCTTGAAGGCATGAAGACCACAAACCTCCTCCCGGGAGAATTCCCCTATGTGCGCGGAACCAAAACAACCAACGATTGGCTCATCCGGCAAAACCTGCCGACCGCCACAGCAGAAGAGACCAACAAAAAGGCACTCGAGCTGCTCTCCAAAGGAGTGAACTCACTCGGATTCAAAATCCCCAAGAACGATTTGGATGCCGACTACCTCGCCACCCTGCTCAACGGAATCCCCGCCGACCGCGTGGAGCTGAATTTCCACATCTGCGTGGGGCGAGCCGCCGAGTTGGTCGAACTGCTGGCCTCCTATTTTAAAGCACAGGGATACGACCTTGACAAACTGCAAGGTTCGATAGACTTTGACCCCATCAACCGGATGCTGCTCAAAGGGAAAGATCTTGACGAAACATTCATCGTCGAACATATCACCCCCTTGGTGGAAGCAGCCAAAGCCCTGCCCGCCTACCAAATAATCGGTGTGAACGCAGTGTCGCTGACAAACGCCGGAGCGTACATCACCCAAGAGTTGGGCTACGCACTTTCGTGGGGCGTGCAGTACCTGTCACTGCTCGAACAGGGAGGTATGAGCCCGGCGGAGGCAGCCAAACGAATAAAATTCAATTTGGGAGTGACGGGCAACTACTTCATGGAGATAGCAAAATTCCGGGCAGCACGCATGTTGTGGGCCATGATTGTCAACAAATACCTCGGTGAGGAGCCGGAAGGCGACCGCCACAAGGCCGCCAAAATGCACCTCCATGCCGAGACGACCACATTCAACATGACCATCTTCGACGCAAACGTGAACATGCTTCGCTCCCAAACCGAGGCCATGAGTGCCGCAATAGCCGGAGTCGATTCGCTCACCGTGCTGCCCTACGACTGCACGTATAAACAGCCGGACGACTTCTCCGAACGAATCGCACGCAACCAACAACTGCTCCTGAAAGAAGAGTCGCACCTCGACAAAGTCGTTGACCCGGCCGCCGGATCGTATTACGTTGAAACACTCACGGGAAAAATAGCGAAACAGGCCTGGACACTCTTCCTCGACACAGAAGATAAAGGAGGATTCTTCGCCGCCGTCAAACAGGGATTAGTGCAACAAGCCATCAGCAAAACGGCCGAAGCACGCTTGAAAGCCATCTCAAGCCGAAAAGAAATACTGTTGGGAACCAACCAATATCCGAACTTCACCGAAACGGCATCGAGCAAGGTACAGCTCGACGCACACGCACACAAATGTGACTGCAGTGAAGAACACGGACAATTGGCCACCTTGCCAAAGATGCGCGGAGCCGAAGAGTTTGAAACACTGCGCTTCGCCACCGAACGGTCGGGGAAACACCCCAAGGCATTCATGCTCACGATAGGCAACTTGGCCATGCGACTGGCAAGAGCGCAATTCTCCTCCAACTTTTTTGCCTGCGCGGGCTACGAAATCATCGACAACCTCGGCTTCAGTAGCGTAGAAGAAGGCGTGCTGGCAGCAGAAAAAGCCGGTGCCGACGTGCTGGTGATCTGCTCAAGCGATGAAGAATACGCCTCGTTCGCTCCCGAAGCCTATCGGTTGGCCAAAGACCGGTTCATCGTCGTGGTGGCCGGTGCACCCGCCTGCATGGATGAACTCAAGGCACAAGGCATCGAACATTTCATCCATGTCAAAGCCAATGTCTTGGAAACACTACAGCAATTCAACAAAGTATTAGGCATCATTTAAGACCTCACACAATGAAACCGAATTTCAAAGATATAAACATCGAAGATTTTGTCGCCGGGGAAGCTCCCGAACAACAACGCGGCACTTGGCTCACACCGGAACAAATCCCGGTAAATCCGGTTTACACGGCCAAAGACATCGAAGGCCTCGAACATTTGAATTATGCGGCAGGCATTCCCCCATTTTTGCGCGGTCCCTACAGCGGCATGTACGCCATGCGCCCATGGACGATTCGCCAATATGCCGGATTCTCCACCGCAGAAGAGTCGAACGCTTTCTATCGTCGCAACTTGGCTTCGGGACAAAAAGGGCTGTCGGTCGCTTTCGACCTTGCCACACACCGAGGCTATGACGCCGACCATGAACGCGTCGTGGGGGATGTGGGCAAAGCCGGCGTATCCATCTGCTCGGTGGAAGACATGAAGGTGCTTTTCGACGGCATCCCATTGAATAAAATGTCCGTCTCGATGACCATGAACGGCGCGGTGCTCCCCATCATGGCGTTCTACATCAATGCCGGCTTGGAACAAGGTGCCCGACTTGAAGAGTTGACGGGAACCATCCAGAACGACATCTTGAAAGAATTCATGGTGCGCAACACATACATCTACCCGCCGAAGTTCTCCATGAAGATCATCGCCGACATCTTTGAATACACGGCGAAACACATGCCGAAATTCAACTCCATATCCATTTCGGGCTACCACATGCAAGAAGCCGGGGCGACGGCAGACATCGAATTGGCCTACACCTTAGCCGACGGCTTGGAGTATCTCCGTGCCGGGGTGAACGCAGGTCTTGACATCGACGTCTTTGCTCCACGTCTGTCATTCTTCTGGGCCATCGGTATGAATCACTTCATGGAGATTGCCAAGATGCGTGCAGCCCGTCTGCTGTGGGCAAAAATTGTCAAACGTTTCAATCCGAAAAACCCCAAATCGCTGGCTTTGCGCACACACTGCCAGACATCAGGATGGTCACTCACCGAGCAAGACCCGTTTAACAACGTAGGCCGCACATGCATCGAAGCCTTGGGGGCTGCTTTGGGGCACACCCAGTCGCTACACACCAACGCACTTGACGAGGCTATCGCACTTCCGACCGACTTCTCCGCACGCATCGCCCGCAACACACAGATATACATACAAGAAGAAACGTATATCACCAAGGAAATCGACCCGTGGGCAGGCTCTTATTATGTGGAAACACTCACGAACGAGATTGCCGAAAGAGCCTGGGCACACATTGAAGAAGTAGAAAAACTCGGCGGCATGGCAGCAGCCATCGAAACGGGCATACCCAAAATGCGCATTGAGGAAGCCGCCGCCAGAGCACAAGCCCGCATCGACTCCGGGAAGCAGAAAATCGTAGGTGTGAACGAATACCGCCTTGAAAAGGAAGCTCCCATCGACATTCTTGAAATAGACAACACCGCCGTACGCGAGCAACAGATAGAGCGTTTGAAACAACTGCGCGCCAACCGCAACGAAAACGACGTACAACAGGCCTTGGCCGCCATCACAGAGTGCGCACGCACAGGTGAAGGCAACCTGCTGGAACTCGCCGTGGAAGCCGCCCGCCTGCGCGCTTCGTTAGGAGAAATCTCCGACGCTTGCGAAGCGGTGACAGGACGTTATAAAGCAACCATTAGAACCATCTCAGGCGTGTACTCATCAGAAACAAAAAATGACAATGAATTCCAACGAGCCACACAACTCACGGAAAAATTCGCACAAAGAGAAGGTCGCCGACCCCGCATTATGATTGCCAAAATGGGGCAAGACGGACATGACCGGGGTGCCAAAGTGGTAGCCACGGGCTATGCCGATTGTGGTTTCGACGTAGACATGGGGCCTTTGTTCCAAACTCCGGCCGAGGCTGCCAAACAAGCCGTCGAAAACGACGTGAACGTGCTGGGTGTCTCTTCATTGGCAGCAGGACACAAAACGCTCATCCCCCAAGTGATAGCCGAATTGAAAAAATTAGGTCGTGAAGACATCACGGTTGTGGCAGGTGGCGTGATTCCGGCACAAGACTACGATTTCCTCTACAAAGAGGGCGTGGCGGCCATCTTCGGTCCCGGCACAAGCGTAGCCAAATCAGCATCAACCACCATGGAGCTCCTGCTGGAAGAATAAGCAGGCACACCGCGGGCTCTCAAAGAATCCATCCCGAAAACATCCTTTCTGCCAAGTGTCATGGAAACACATGGCGGGAAGGATGTTTTTTTCGAGATTCAATTTCTATTTGCACTCCTCTCAGGCATCCGTTTTTAAGATTCTGGCATTCTGCCGCAACCGTATTTTGCTTCAAAGTCGCACACAATCTTC
>CAYPFZ010000035.1:7890-13573 GCA_964410225.1 uncultured Paludibacter sp. | reverse complement strand
ACTTACGCAGCTCGCGGCGCGTTAGTACGCAATTTTTGCTACGTACTAACGCGGCAAAAATTCCCAAAGCATCCGCCGGAAGGGGGGGGATGTAAATGCTTGCAGGAAAAACAGACGGATCACCGCAGGCAGGCTGTCGCGTCACGAAAAAAGGGTATCCGGTTCGGCGGCGTCGCCACAGGTCTCTTGCCCTCAGTCACAGAGGGAATAGAGGTCTCCGCGCGGATTGATAAGAAGGATGGGTACGGAGGAGCGTTTTAGAAAATGGCGTTCTTTCGGCCCGAAAATAAGGTCGTCGAGGCCGTAATCGCGGGAGGCGGTGAGCAACACGAGTGCGGCCTGCCGCGTGCCGGCGTAACGGATGGCTTCCTTTTCCACCTTGTAGCTGTCGCCACGGGCTACTTCTATTTGATAATCAATATTAAACTTGTCAAGCAGGGCAGCAATCTTGGTGGCAGTGCGGCCGGCTCGTGTGCCGTAGTCGCGTGCTTGGAGTAGGTGGATGTGCGAACCGAAAAAGCGCCCGAAAGCGGCGGCAAACTGTGCTTTCTCGTATTCCTCTTCGAGAAAGGTGACGGGCACGACAACCTCACGCGGGTCGAGCGGCAGCAGGCGAGGGCTGCAGATAAGGTAGGGAATACGCAATGGGCGGCAGGCCGTGAGAATGTGTTGGAGATTAGGAGTGCGTGTTTCGGGCTGTCTGACAAGGAGAAAGGAGGCCTCGAGCGTTTCGCATGTCTCGGCGAGCCGGGCTATCCCGCCGTCAAGATAGTATGTGTCAAGCCGGGAGCCGACCGGGTCGGTGTCCAAAGGAGAGGGAGCCCCCGGGGGGAGAAGCAGGGCGAGGGACTTCTGGAAACGGCTGGCAAGGGTGGCGGCAGCCTGCAAATGAGACTGAAAGTCGGCGGCCGGCTGTGGAACGTAAAGTAGTATCATGGAGCGTGCGGCGTGGGGTTGGTGTCGTGCTTAGGCATCCGTGTGCAACAGAAGTGGTTCACTCTTTGTAGTACACGCGCTTGACGCGGCGAGAGACACGGGTAAGGATTTCGTAGGGTATCGTGCCGGTACGTCCGGCAATTTCCTGCAACGGAATGTTCGGACCGAAGATTTCGACCGGGTCGCCTTCATGCGCGTCGATGTCGGTCACGTCGACCATGCAGAGATCCATGCAGACGTTACCCACCACGGTGGCTCGTCGGCCGTTGATGCTCACTTGTCCCTGTCCGTTGCCAAGGCGGCGGTCGTAGCCGTCGGCATATCCGATGGGCAAAACGGCAATACGGCTCGGGCGGCTGAGCACGCCTCTGCGGCCGTAACCCACCGTCTCACCGGCCGGCAGGGTACGAATCTGGAGAATGACGGTGCGCAAGGTGCACACTTGACGCAAAGGCGTGTCGGGAAGGGCACTTATGCCGTAGTGACCAATGCCCAGACGAACCATGTCGAAACAGTATTGGGGGAAACGTTCAATGCCCGGAGTGGCGAGAACGTGACGTAGTATTTTGTGGCCGAAGGCACGGGTTATCCGTCGGTAACAGGCGGTGAACGTGTTGACTTGCTGACGGGTAAAGTCATCATGCAAGGCCTCGTCGGCAGCAGCAAGATGAGAGAACACAGAGCGGATTTTGACGCAACGCTGACTTTTGAGGTATGTCAGAAGCCTGCCAATCTCTCCGGGGCTGAAGCCGAGGCGGTGCATCCCGGTGTCAATCTTCAAATGGATGGGGTAATGCTCCAAACCTTGTTTGCGAACCGCCTCGACAAATGCCTCGAGCAGGTGAAAACTGTAGATTTCAGGTTCGAGCCGGTAATCCAAGATAAGGTCGAAACTGCTTCGTTGGGGGTTCATGACCATGATAGGCAGGCGAATGCCCCCACGCCGAAGTTCCACACCTTCATCGGCCAAGGCCACAGCCAAGTAGTCGCAGCGATTGTCTTGTAAAGTGCGTGCCACTTCCACCGCTCCGCTGCCGTAGGCGAATGCCTTGACCATGCCCACAATCTTGGTATCCGGGTGAATCTTGGAGCGAAAATGGTTCAGATTGTCAACCAACGCGCTGAGGTTGACCTCCAGCACCGTCTCGTGGGCGATGCTTTCCAAGCGTGCCGACACATCTTCGAGGCGAAAGTCTCTCGAACCTTTGAGCAACACGAGTTCGTTATGAAACGAGTGCATGAGCGGCGAGCGGAGAAGGTCGGCCGTGGTGGGGAAGAAATGGGTCTCCATATCGCCGAAGAGCGAGGCATAACCGGCCAGCTCGCTGCCGACCCCAATGAAGCGGGTCACCTGCCGATTGCGCACCATGGAGGCCACTTTGGCGTGAAACACGCCCGGAGAAAGATAACCCTGGGCAATGTCTGAGAGAATGAGCGTGCGAGTCAGGCGCTTCGAAGCGGCTTGACGATTCATGAAGTCAAGAGCTATGTCGAGCGAATTGATGTCAGAGTTGTAGCTGTCATTGATAATGACACATCCCCGGATGCCCTCTTTGACCTCCAGCCTCATGGCGACGGGCTCCAGACGCGCAATGCGAGCCGCTATGGTGTCGGTGTCATAACCGAAACAGAGCATGAAGGCGATGCAATGAATGGCGTTTTCCACCGATGCGTCGTCGGTAAACGGGAGCGTGAGACGAAAATTGCGACCCTCGTAACACAGACTCAAAACACTGTTGTCCGTGCGTTTGTTGACAGAAATCACGCGCAAGGTAGCCTCTTTCTTATGGCTCCAAGAAAAAAGTCGTGCGCCAAGTGACAGCCCGTCGAGGCTTCGCCTCAGCTGAGAATAGTCGTCGTTGTAAATAAGTACATCCGAATGAGTGAACAGGCTGAGTTTCTCCTCGATTTTACGCCCGATGTTTTCGAAATTTTCCTGGTGCGCACCGCCAATGTGGGTGATGATGCCTATTGTGGGGCGAATGATGGGTTCCAGACGAGCCATCTCTCCCGGTTTCGAAATGCCCGCTTCGAATACACCCAGTTGCGTATTCTCGTCCATCGCCCAGACCGAAAGCGGCACACCCGTCTGCGAGTTGTAGCTGCGCGGCGAGCGCGTGATGACAAGGTCGTCACGTAAAAGCTGGTAAATCCATTCTTTGACAATGGTCTTCCCGTTGCTGCCCGTGATACCGACCACCGGGATGTGAAAGTCAGAGCGGTGTGAGGCCGCCAGCTGCTGCAGAGCCTGCAAAGGGTCGTCAACCAAGAGGAAAGCGGCTTCGGGCATGCGGATATACTCCGGAAGCATCTTGCCGACCACAAAATTGCGCACGTTCTGTTCGTAAAGCTCGGCAATGTAGCGATGACCGTCATTTCGGTCGGAAGTCAAAGCGAAAAAGAGCGTTCCCGCAGGAAATGCCAGCGAGCGGCTGTCGGTCAACAATCGTTCAATATCTCGGTCGGGGAGCCTGTCTGTCGCCGCACCGATGCGTCGTGCAATGTCGATTAGTTTCATGGCTTTCTCAGAAGTCGTCGGGGCTCGTCGCGCCAAAGGCATGAAGCCCATGCCGTCTCCCGACGGGCTATACGGTATTAATTGCAAAGTATTCGAGTCTTCTGCTGCGTGCTTTGGGAATTTTTGCTGCGTACTAACGCGCCGCGCACTGCGTACTAACGTAGTAAAAATTCCCAAAGTACGCAAGAGCGAAGGGGTCGGTTCACCCTGCCACCGAGACATCGAAGCCTTGCTTTCGGGCTTGCTCGGCAATTTGTTCCAAAATCTCTCTCCCGATGCGCTCCAGACTTTTCACCGGGGTGGCGCGGTCGAGGCTGTAGATCATCACGTGCCCGGGGCGTATTTCGCGGAGAGCTTCGAGCCACGCCGTGACTTCTTCCGACGTGGTGTTGTCGAAAGTCTCGCCTTGAAACTCGCCCCGCAGAAACAGGGTTTGGATGATGAGCTTCCCGCCAAAGCGCTTGAGATGCGTTTTGAGCCACGCCACGTCAATTGTTTCGCTTCCCCCCGTCGGGCGGTTGAGCGCGCGGAAGGTGCGGTCGACGGCCGAATCGAGCTTGAGAATGTTGTTGTCGACTTTCATCAGGGCTTCAAACACGTCGGGACGATCGATGCGAGTGGCATTCGACAAAACGCTAATCTTTGCCTCCGGAAAATATCGGTCACGCAGCATGATGGTGTCGTCCACGATGCCGGCGAAGCTGTTGTGTAAAGTCGGCTCGCCATTGCCGGCAAAGGTGATGGTGTCCGGTCGCTCGCCGTCGCGGGCCATCTGCTGCAGGCAGGCTTCCAACGCTTCCCTTACCTCATCCCGCGTGGGGATGGGAGCTTTGCGCATGCGTGTGTTGAAACCACATTCGCAGTAGACACAATCGTATGAGCATATCTTCGCGTCGGCAGGAAGCAGGTTAACCCCCAACGACGTGCCCAAACGACGACTGCGAACAGGGCCGAAAATGATTTGTCCGAACAACATAATATATTCGTCTGGTTTGCGGGGCGTGACACCGCTTTTATCTGCGTGTGGCCGCCCTTCTCCTGTCTGATTGGTTGTCAGCAGGCTGTGAGGTGTGCAGCAACCTACCGCTGTTTTCGTCAATCCATATCTGCAGATTGCCTTGCAACAACTCGGTGGGAATGGGTATGAGTTCGCCAAACTGAGGCATTGTGTAGGTCTGCGAAAAGAGCGTGTTTTTGCCGTCGTCGATGCTCACTTGGGTCGATACGGGCAGCACCGAATAGAGTGCCGGGCGGTTGGCTAAGTCTTTCTTTTTGTATCTCTTCTTTTTATACGTGCCGATGGTGTCAGGCGCGATGCTGATGTAATAAGGCGAACCGCTCAAGTCATTGGCGTCAACTATCCCTTTGAGCGAAGAGAGGCGGAACAACACTTGGCCGTCTACCGCTTCCGTGGGGACGAAGTCGATGGTGTGGGTGACCGTCTCCCTTACGGTGGAGCCGGTGAACAGTTCGGTCAGTTCGCGCTCCATTTTGTCCATACGGGCCAACATGGTTTTCAGCGATTCTCCGTCGGCGGGCAATTGATCTACGTCGGCGGTGAGCAGTGCGATGCGGCTTTCGCGGATGCGGTAAATTTGTTTTGCCGCTCCTTCAGCCATTTTCGCTGTCGAGGAGGCCAGCATGTATTCCTCGGTCAGGGGCAGCGGCTTGTCAGAGGGGGCGGCCTTCGGGCTCGGCTTTTCGGGACGTAACGAGAGCGGCGGGCGGGTCGTCACCAGCGGAATGTTGATGCCGCGCAGCAAGCCCCGCTCGTCGACCGCTATGTTGGGCAGCGGGATTTTCTTTTTGGCGGTCAGGGCAAATGTGCGGGTCAGGTCACATTGCGCTTGGGCTTTCACCCTTACCCCCTTGAGCTGATAGGCGGTGCGCGCCTCGGTTATCACGTCTTTCTCCGCCAGATAGCGACCGGAATACTGATAGAACTCGCCGGGAGTTTGAGTGATTTTCTCTACGTCTACCTCTATCTGCAAGGCAGTCTTCGGCAGTGAGTAGACAACAAAAGGCTCGTTGAGCAGCAACTCGAATCGTTCTTGCGCCACGCCAAGGCAACAAAGCCCGAGGAGGCAGCAGACTGTAAGCATCGTCTTTTTCATTGTCAATGGTGTTTTGAAGGTTGGTTTGTCATGTTGAAATCTCTGCGAAAAGCATTCGGTGCTCCTTTGTTTCAATCCAACGACCGAAAAAACGCGCCCCATGTTCCATAAGCAG
>CAYPFZ010000035.1:0-7790 GCA_964410225.1 uncultured Paludibacter sp. | reverse complement strand
CGCTGCGTTAGTACGCGCCGCCGGCCGGGTAAGTACGCAGCAGAAGGCGCAATTCCATGCACAAAATGAGCACTTTGCACCCGCCGCAGCCGGGCAGGGTATCCGGCTCATTGGCGAGACTTTTTCCGTGTCGTTCTCTTCTTTTTCGCTCCGCTTTCGGAGGCGTTTTCCATCAGCCGGCGCACGTCGTCTTCGGTCAGCAAGGCCGGGTCTGTGTCTTTCGGTATTTTGTAGTTCTTTCCTTTGCAGGCGATATAGGGGCCGAAACGTCCGTTCAGCACCGCTATCTCTCCATCAGAGCCGAAAGAGCGGATGAGCCGTTTTTTGTCTTCTTCCCGTTTGGCCAATATGATTTCCTTCGCCCGTTCGGGAGTCACCGTTGAAGGGTCGTCGGTTTTGGCCAGCGAGTAGTATTTGTTGGCATGACGCACGTAAGGGCCGAAACGCCCCACACCCACCGTCATTTCCGCGTCCTCGAAACTGCCCAACGAGCGGGGCAACTCAAAGAGCTTGAGCGCTTCTTCCAGCGTGATGCTTTCAATGGATTGATTTTTTTGCAGCGAGGCAAAGAGCGGTTTTTCCGGCTCGTCGGCGGTGCCTATTTGGGCACACGGACCGTAGCGGCCTATTTTGACAGACAGACGGCGGCCGGTCTTCGGGTCAATGCCCAAGATGCGTTCACCCACTTTCTGCTCAGAGTTCTGCAGGGTGCTTTCCACCTGGGGATGGAAGTTCTTGTAGAACCTGTCTATCGAGTTGACCCATTCTTCCTTACCCTCGGCTATGCCGTCAAACTCTTTTTCCAACTCGGCGGTGAAGTTATAACTCAGGATGTCGGGGAAATGTTCCGTGAGAAAATCGTTTACCACTATACCTATGTCGGTGGGAAAGAGTTTATTTCTCTCTCCTCCGTAGTTTTCCGTCACGTTTTTCTCGGTCAGTTTGCCCCGATGCAGCGTGAGCTGGTTGCACTCGCGTTTTTTTTCCGGGAGATTGTCTTTTACTACGTATTTCCGGTTTTGTATGGTGGAGATGGTCGGCGCGTAGGTCGAGGGACGTCCGATGCCCAGTTCTTCCATTTTGCGCACCAAGCCGGCTTCGGTGTAGCGTGGCGGGTGACGGGTGAAGTGCTGCCGGGCGATTATTTCTTCGGCTTCGAGTGATTGACCTTTCTCCATGGCCGGCAGCATGGAGGAGTTTTCACCTTCTTTCGCCTCGTCGGTCGACTCTTGGTACACTCTCAAGAAGCCGTCGAACACGATCACCTCACCTGTGGCGACAAAGCGGTGTTTCGACCCTTCCACACCAATGGTGAGGGTGGTCTTTTCCAGCTTTGCGTCGGCCATTTGCGAGGCGATGGTCCGCTTCCATACCAGCTCGTAGAGGCGTTTTTCGTTGTCCGTTCCGCTGACAGTGCGTGCGTCCATGTAGGTGGGGCGGATGGCTTCGTGAGCCTCTTGTGCCCCTTTCGAGCGGGTGGTGAAGCGGCGCGTCTGCACGTAATGTTCGCCGGCCATGCTCGTTATCTCCTTTTTTGCCGCCCGGAGAGCCAGCTCCGACAGGTTGACCGAGTCGGTACGCATGTAGGTAATCTTCCCTGCCTCATACAATCTTTGCGCCACCATCATGGTCTGCGACACGGAAAAGCCCAACTTGCGGGCGGCTTCCTGTTGCAGGGTCGAGGTGGTGAAAGGAGGGACGGGCGACTTTTGCGTCGGGCGGGTCACCATGTCTTCCACGGTGAAGTGTGCATTGCCGCAGGTTTGCAGAAAGGCGACCGCTTCTTCTCGGGTGGCAAAGCGTGTGTCTAACTCGGCACGCAGCTCAACGGGTCGACCCTGCTCGTCGAGCGAGCTGAAGGCGGCCGTCACACGGTAGGTCGCTTCGGAGGTGAAATGTTGTATTTCGCGTTCGCGCTCCACAATGAGGCGCACGGCCACCGACTGCACCCGGCCGGCCGAAAGCGACGGCTTCACCTTGCGCCAGAGTACGGGCGAGAGTTCGAAACCCACAATGCGGTCGAGCACACGGCGAGCCTGCTGGGCATTCACCAGATTGGGGTCGATGTCGCGCGGATGCTCTATCGAATCCAGTATGGCTGACGGGGTGATTTCGTGGAACACAATGCGGCGCGTGTTTTCCGGCTTCAAGCCCAGCACCTCATACAGATGCCACGCAATGGCTTCCCCTTCGCGGTCTTCATCAGAAGCCAACCACACCACCTCGGCCTTCTTGGCCTCTTTCTTCAGACTGTTCACCAACTCCTTCTTGTCTGACGGAACTTCGTACCTCGGCCGGTAATCGTGCTCAAAATCGATGTTGATACCTTTGTTGGGCAAATCGCGCACGTGCCCGAAACTGGACACGACGCGGTAGTCGCTCCCAAGGATTTTCTCGATGGTTTTGGCTTTGGCCGGGGATTCGACAATGACAAGATTCTTCAACATATATATAATGACAACTCGTTTTCCGGGGCAAAATAACAAAAAAAGCCGCTCACGTTCAAATACCTCTCGTATATTTTACATTTCGGCCGCAGCCATCAGCCAAAACAACAGCGATTTAAACAACTTTTCCGAAGACTTGAACAAGGCATGCGCGCAGCTTTGAGCTCCGGTTTTTTTTCGTGTCATGCCCCTTTTCGCTGCGTGCTTTGGGAATTTTTGCCGCGTACTTACGCGCCGCAACAGCCCCTGACTTTGCCGCAAAACCTTGTTTCGAGGCCTTGAGACGTTACTTATAGCGTTTTATAAAACCTTATTGCTGCCCCCGTTTTGCAGGTGGGAGAAAAATTTCTACCTTTGTACTCTGAAGCAAATCGGTAAACAGATGTCGTCCGTGCCGTTTTGCACATTCTTTTCGTTATGGGTAAAATAATTTCTTTGGCAAACCAAAAAGGCGGGGTGGGCAAGACAACCACGGCGATTAATTTGGCTGCTTCGCTGGCTTGGTTGGGGAAAAAGGTGCTGTTGGTAGATGCCGACCCGCAGGCCAATGCCTCTTCAGGTTTGGGTATCAACATCCGCTCGTTGGAGTCTACCATCTATGAATGTCTGATCGACGGGATTGAGCCGCGCAAGGCCATTCTGTCGACCGAAGTGGAGGGTCTTTACGTCATCCCTTCGCACATCGATTTGGTGGGCGCGGAAATCGAGATGCTGAACAAGGACAACCGCGAGCGTTGCCTGCAGAAGTTGCTTCAGCCTTTGAGAGACGACTACGACTATATATTCATCGACTGCTCCCCTTCGTTGGGACTCATCACCATCAACGCGCTCACGGCTTCCGACTCGGTCATCATCCCGGTGCAGTGCGAGTATTTCGCCTTAGAAGGCATCAGCAAGTTGCTCAACACGATAAAAATCATCAAGGGCAAGCTCAACCCGCAACTCGACATCAAGGGCTTTTTGCTCACCATGTATGACAACCGTCTGCGCTTGGCTAATCAGGTTTACGACGAGGTGAGGAAACACTTCGAGGGTATGGTGTTCGACACGGCCATCACCCGCAACGTACGTTTGAGCGAAGCACCGAGCTACGGCAAGCCGGTACTGCTGTATGACTCCGAATCGAAAGGAGCTGTCAACTACATGGATTTGGCCAAGGAAATAATCAGGAAAGACAGTTAAACCTCTTCGGCCGCTTTTCCCGGAAGGCGACAAGTTGCCGGACAGTATGTACACACATTTTTCTCAATGGCAAAACATACAGAATCGCGCTTAGGCAGAGGACTCGGGGCGTTGATAGACACTGACAGCATCATCACCGGCGGCTCTTCATCCATCAGCGAAGTGGAGCTGCGTCTCATACGTCCCAACCCCAACCAGCCCCGCACGACCTTCGACGAGGAAGCCTTGGACGAGCTGGCCGCCTCGATACGCGAATTGGGGGTCATCTCGCCCGTCACCTTGCGCAAAAACGACGACGATACCTACCTGATTATCGCCGGTGAGCGACGCTACCGCGCCTCCTTGAAGGCAGGGTTGACCACAATACCCGCCTATGTGCGGACTGCCGCCGACGAGCAGGTGGTGGAAATGGCGTTGATAGAAAACATCCAGCGCGAAGACCTCAACGCGATAGAGATAGCCCTCACTTTTCAACGCCTGATGGAAGAGTATAAGCTCACGCAAGAGCGCATGAGCGAGCGGGTAGGAAAAAAGCGCGCCACCATAGCCAATTACCTGCGCCTGTTGCGCCTCCCGGCGGAAATACAGGTAGGCATCAAAGACCGGAAAATCGACATGGGTCACGCGCGTGCCCTCCTCGGATTAGACGACCCGGCAGCCCAGCTGCGCCTCTATGAGGACATCCTGCAGCAAAATTACAGTGTGCGGAAAGTGGAGGATATGGTGCGCCGTTACGTGGAAACCGGCACATTTGCCGAAGAAAGCCCCAAGTCGCCGCCCAAGAAGGCAAACGCAGCCGAGCAGAAGGAACTGACAGCCCTCAAAGAGCAGCTGGCCCGGCGGCTGGGCGTGAAGGTGCAACTCACCTGCAGCCCCACGGGGAAGGGAAAGATAAGCATCCCCTTTTCCGACGACAAGGAGCTGGAACGCATCATGAAACTATTCGACAAAATTTGAAAAAGCTCGTTTTGAGGCACGCAGCGTTCATATTGTCCCTGTTGGTGTGCTTCTGTCCGGTTGGGCTGTGGGGGCAGTCTGCCGCCGATGAAGTCTACGTGACTCCACCCTCTGAGGCGCCCTCGGGAGACAGCGTCGTTGTGGCACGACTCATCGATGAGGGCGGAACGCTCGCCGTAGAAGACAGCGTGGCGCAAGAGACGGCAGCTTCAGACACGGCCGCTTTCCAACCCGACCCCGAGAAAGCGGTGTGGTTGGGTGCCATCATCCCGGGCTACGGGCAGATAATCAACAAGAAATACTGGCAGCTGCCCATCGTCTACGGTGCATACATGGGATGTGCCTTTGCCGTGACATGGTTTTCCAGCGAATACCAATTCTACAAAACGGCCTATCGCGACATTATCGACTCCGACCCGACCACCAACAGCCACTTGGAATACTTGGAAAGCCGGGGCGTCACGCTTGCACAAATGGGTGGAGAGACGTCCTACCGCGACCGCCTGAAAACCTTCCAAGACAACTACCGCCGCTATCGCGACTACAGCATCATCGCCTCGGTGTTGGTCTACGGACTGAGCATCCTCTGGGCCTACGTGGATGCCCAACTGTATGACTACGACATCAGCCCCGATCTCTCTTTGAACATCCAACCCGCCATCATCAACGGCGACATGATGTATGCGAACAAGGCCGACTATCAAAATGCTTTCGGCCAAAGCCAAGCCTTTGAACAAAGTAATGCGGTCGGCATACAGTGCCGTTTCCGCTTAAAGTAACAAAAGACCGGTTGGGAATATCCGCTTTTTTTGTCCTTTAACAATGAAGAAGAACAAGTGTATTTTAAAACTTCCGGCGTCCTCTGTCGCCGCCCGTCATACTGCGTTTGCCCCCTTCCGGCGCGTGCTTAGGGAATTTTTGCTGCATACTTACGCAATTTACGCTGCGTGCTTACGCAATTTACGCTGCGTGCTTACGCAATTTCCGCTGCGTGCCTACGCAGCCGCAAGCCGGGTAAGCACGCTGCAGAAGAGGCCTTACAAGGCTGTTTTTTTGAAGATAATGGTCGTTTTTCTGCCGTGTTTCTTTTCGGCGGAATGTGCTTTTGCCCTGTCGGTCGATGCGTCGAAGAAGCGCGCCGGCCGGTGGCAGAAGGTCGACACACAGAAAGAAGAGCCTCTCGCGTCGCTCCCCGATTCGTTGCCGGGCGACACCATCGTGCTGCACGGCAAAGTCTATTGCTTGGTAAAAAGCGAGACATTGCCCCGTCTCGACGCAGCAACTCACCACGAGAGCGTGTATTTCGACACCGTCGGCATGCAGCACGATGATTTCAGCCATTTGTTTGACCAAATGGTCAACGTGTGGTTTGCCGCGCGTATGGAACAACCTGACTGTCAAGCCGACTCGCTTATCACTCCTCCCACCGACTCGCTTTACAGAGAGCGTCTGTCGAGGCTTCCTCACCTGATCGCGATGCCCTACAACAGCCGTGTCCGCTCGATGATAGAGATGTATATGGGCAAGAACCGCGAACTGTTATCCCGCATGTTGAGCTTGAGCGAACACTATTTCCCTTTGTTCGAACAGGCTTTGGATGCTCGCGGGATGCCCTTGGAGTTGAAATACCTTCCCGTGATAGAGTCGGCACTGAACGCCACGGCAGTCTCGCGCATGGGTGCGGCCGGTTTGTGGCAGTTCATGGTTGCCACCGGTCGCCTGTATGGCCTTGAGATAAACAGTCTGGTCGACGAACGTATGGACCCTGCAAAGTCGACGGAGGCGGCCGTTCGTTTTTTGGCAGACCTTTACAAGATGTATGGCGACTGGCATCTGGCGATAGCGGCATACAATTGTGGTTCGGGCAATGTGAATAAGGCCATCCGCCGCTCGGGTGGCAAGCGCGACTTTTGGGCCATTTATCACCATCTGCCCCGCGAGACGCGAGGGTATGTGCCCATTTTCATTGCGGCGAATTATGCCATGAACTACGCCGAGGCACACGGTATTTGCCCGGCTGTCGGCGACAGCCCCGAGTGGATAGACACGGTTATGGTGACCGACCGCATCCATTTCGAACAGCTGTCTGCCGTCCTGGGTATCCCCAAAGAAAAAATTCAGATGCTGAACCCGCAATACAGGCGTGAAATCATCCCCGGCGACATTCGTCCCTATGCCTTGCGTTTGCCTTTGCAATATGCCACCGCCTATGTGGAGAAGAGCGACCTTGTCTGCTCCTACAAAGCCGACGAGTTGATAAACAACCGGCAGAAGGAAATCGAGATATATCGCTCCGCACCTCCGGGAGCTTCCGGCAATTTGGTATACCACAGGGTAAAGAGTGGTGAGACACTGGGGCATATAGCGTTGCGGTATGGCACAAGCACCGCCAAGCTCCGCCAATGGAACAACATTTCGGGCTCGCGTATCTACGCCGGGCAAAATTTGAAAATATACTTGTGACACCCGTTTCCTTAGCTCTTTCAGCATGGAAAAGACGTATTATTCAATATCTGAGGTGGCGGATATTTTCAACGTAAATCAGTCGCATTTGCGTTTTCTTGAGAAAAATTTTCCCCAGCTGAATCCCAGACGCAACGCCAAAGGCACTCGTTTCTACTCAAAAGACGACATCGCCCTGCTCAAACAAATCTTTTTTTTGGTCGACGAGCAGGGACTGAAGTTGGAGGGGGCACGCAAACGGTTGAGTGAACGAAAAGACCAGGTGGCCAAACAGCAGGAAATATCGGAACGTTTGCGCCGGGTGAAGAAAGAGCTGCAGGGGATAGCCCGTTTCTTGCAAGAGCTTCACGAGTCCTGATTAAGAAGGCGGGAACGGCGCGGCGCTTTGAAAGTCAGGCACGAAGGAGGCGTGAGACGCGGCTTTTCCTTTCGTGTTTTTCCCTCGTTGACAGCCTTTCCTTGTCCATGTTTTACCCCCTTTTCGGCGGATGCTTTGGGAATTTTTGCTGCGTAAGTACGCAGCGCAGAGCGGGAAAGCACGCAGCAAAAGGGGGTAAACAAAGAGGGAATCACAACAGACGCGCCACGCTTCGCTGCTGCCCTGCAGCCCTCGAAAGAGGGCTTAGCGTTCGAGCCCGCCTCCCAAGGCTTTGTAGAGCGAGACAGCTGCGAGCAACTGATTGAGTTTGGCGTCGTTAACTTGTATCTCGGCGTTGAACAGTTGACGCTGCGCATCAAGCA
>CAYPFZ010000034.1:0-14417 GCA_964410225.1 uncultured Paludibacter sp. | reverse complement strand
TCTACCCTGCCTTGAGGGAGGAGTGCCAGTTGGCTCACTTTAGCCGAGACAAACAACATGGCCGAGCCGTTTTTACAAGCAGCGGCACATGCACCGCAACCGATGCAGGCGGCGGCATCCATCGCCTCGTCGGCCTTTTCCTTGGGGATGGGGATGGCGTTGCCGTCGGGTACGCCGCCCGTGGTGACAGACACAAAGCCGCCGGCTTGCATGATTTTGTCGTAGGCCGAACGGTCGACCATCAAATCTTTGATAACGGGGAAACCCGCCGAGCGCCATGGCTCGATGGTGATGGTTTCTCCATCTTTGAACTTGCGCATGTGAAGCTGACAGGTGGTGATTTCCGAATCGGGGCCGTGTGGATGCCCGTTGATGTACAGGCTGCACATGCCGCAGATGCCTTCCCTGCAATCGTGGTCGAAAGCGACAGGTTCTTTGCGCTCGCCAATCAATTTTTCGTTCAATATGTCCATCATCTCCAAAAAGGAGGCATCTGTGGATATTTTGTCAAGTTGGTAGGTTTCGAAATGTCCTTTGGCTTTCGGGCCTGCCTGACGCCACACTTTCAGCGTCACGTTTATTGTCTTGTCCATGGGTTACGCTTTGTAGTTTCTTTGTTGACGTTTCACGAATTCATAGTCTAACGGCTCTTTGAGCAGTTCCGGTTCATTGCCTTCGCCGGTGTATTTCCAGCACGACACGTAAGCGAATTTGTCGTCGTGACGCAGGGCTTCACCATCTTCCGTCTGGTGTTCCTCACGGAAATGCCCGCCGCAAGATTCTTCACGCAACAAGGCGTCGCGTGCCATCAATTCGGCAATGACGATGAAATCTGACAGGCGGATGGCCTTTTCCAACTCCACATTGAGTTCCGTTTCCGACCCCGGCACATAGACGTTTGTCCAAAATTCCTCGCGGATGGCTTTGATTTTTTCTATTGCTTTTTCCAATCCGGCTTTGTTACGGGCCATTCCGACAAGTTCCCACATCATCAGGCCGAGTTCGCGGTGGATGGAGTCTACCGACCGTTTCCCCCGGATGGACATTATTTTCTTGATTTTGTCCGTCACGCCCTTTTCGGCTTCGACAAACTCAGGCAGATCCACGCTCATGCGGGGCACTTGGATTTGATCTGCCAAATAGTTTTGGATGGTGTAGGGCAACACGAAATAGCCGTCGGCCAATCCCTGCATCAGGGCAGAGGCTCCGAGGCGATTGGCACCATGGTCGGAGAAGTTGGCCTCGCCGATGCAGAAGAGCCCTTTTACAGAGGTTTGCAATTCGTAGTCCACCCAAATGCCACCCATGGTATAGTGAATGGCCGGGTAAATCATCATCGGAGTTTTGTAGGGATTGTCGTCAACAATCTTTTCATACATTTGGAACAGGTTGCCGTAGCGGGCTCTCACCACGTCTTCGCCCAAGCGGTTGATGGCTTCTGCGAAATCGAGGTAGACAGCCAATCCGGTGCTTCCCACGCCGTAACCTTCGTCACACCGCTCTTTGGCGGCACGTGAGGCCACGTCACGCGGAACAAGGTTGCCAAAAGCCGGATAGCGGCGCTCCAGATAGTAGTCGCGGTCTTCCTCCTTGATGTCGGTCGGTTTGAGCTTGCCTGCACGAATGGCCTCGGCGTCTTCCTTTTTCTTGGGCACCCAGATACGTCCGTCGTTGCGGAGCGATTCGGACATGAGTGTCAGTTTCGACTGATAGTCACCGTGGACGGGTATACACGTGGGATGAATCTGTGCGTAGCACGGATTGGCGAAATATGCACCTTTGCGGTACATCTGTATGGCAGCCGAGCCGTTGGACGCCATGGCGTTTGTCGACAGGAAGAACGTGTTGCCATATCCGCCCGTACCGACCACCACGGCGTGGGCGAAGAAACGTTCGATGCGACCGGTCACCAAGTTGCGGGCAATGATACCCCGTGCCCGTCCATCGACAATCACCACGTCAAGCATTTCGTGACGGGCATACATTTTTACCTGTCCTCGCCCAATCTGGCGACTGAGTGCGGAGTAGGCACCAAGGAGCAACTGCTGCCCGGTTTGCCCACGGGCATAAAATGTACGTGATACCTGCGCGCCGCCGAAAGAGCGGTTGTCGAGCAGGCCGCCGTAATCACGGGCGAAGGGCACACCTTGTGCCACGCACTGGTCAATGATGTCGTTCGACACTTCGGCCAAACGGTAGACGTTGGCTTCGCGGGCGCGGTAGTCACCCCCTTTGATGGTGTCATAAAACAGGCGATAGACAGAGTCGCCGTCGTTAGGATAGTTCTTGGCGGCGTTGATACCTCCCTGTGCAGCGATGGAGTGAGCCCGGCGCGGAGAATCCTGTATGCAGAAATTCAGTACGTTGAATCCCATTTCTGCCAGCGAAGCAGCAGCCGATGCGCCGGCTAAGCCGGTGCCCACCACGATGATGTCAAGGCGACGCTTGTTCGCCGGGTTGACCAATTTCTGGTGAGCCTTGTAGTTCGTCCATTTTTCGGCCAGCGGACCTTCCGGTATCTTTGCATCAATCACGCCGGCAGATTTAGTTTGTTCTTTCTTAGTCATAATATCCTGAGTTAATCATATTTCTTCGTACAGCCAAAAATGCAGTTGCCGCATCTTGTGGTTCAGCGACATTTTTCATGGAGAACAAGACGGAAAAAGCAGGTACAAAAACTCCACTTCTCCTTTGTTCATTCAACCGTTCGTTTGCCGTATAATCCTCGTTTGACCCGATTCGTAAGGCATTATGCTCCGAAGGCATTCACTATCAAAAAATACGCGGGAACCGAGATAAACAGCAGCACCACGATGGTAGCCACCACATTGGCTATTGCCTTGAGGCGTAGCAGCCACGTTTTGTTGTCCAAGCCCAACGAGTGCAGACAACTCCACACGCCGTGTGTGAGGTGAAACCACAAAGCACCCATCAACACGATGTAGAGAATGGCATACATCGGTTGGCTGAAGTAGTGCTGAATCCAGTAAGCACCGTCGGCGGCCAGCTCATGATTGCCGTAGCCGGTCAACTCGACAAACTGCATCTTGCTCCAAAACTGGACAAGGTGTAACACGAGAAAGCCGATGATGATGATGCCCAACACAAACATGTTCTTAGATGCCCAAGACACGCCCTGCTGCCGGGTGGTGACGGCATAATGGTCTTTCCCGCGAGCCCGCAAATTTTGAATGGTGAGCAAAGCGGCATACAAGAAGTGAATGATAACACCTGCTGCCAATACCATCGTGCCGACAATGGCATACCAATTCGCCCCCAAAAATCCACAAATGGCATTGTAAGACTCCGGCGAAAACACAACCACCACGTTCATGATGCTGTGAAACAAAAGGAACAGCACAAGGAAGCCTCCCGTGATGCCCATGACAAACTTTCTCCCTACTGAAGAATCAATTAGCCACATAAGAAATTCAGTTTTTTAGTTTTAGTTTATATTGAAGTGAATTGCGTTATCGTCGGCAGGGAAAGAAGATTTTACCTTGCCTCGGCGCGCGCAAAAGTAGTACTATCGGCATAACATCCCAAAAAATATATGTATATTTTTCCTCAATTGATAAATTTCACCTTTCACGCGAAATTCAACTCTTCGGTATAAGCCGAAACATCGCCCGACAAACAGTCCGCAAACCCGTTGTAAAGGTACGGAAAGGAAACGAAAAAAACATACGTAGATGGTCGGAGCTGCGTACTTACGCAGCAAAAATTGCGTACTTACGCAGCGAAAATTGCGTACTAACGCAGCAAAAATTGCGTAGTAACGCAAGAAAAAGCGGTTTGAGCAAGGTGAAAAAGCACTTTCCGCACATCTTTTCCGGCTTATTGGAGAGGCTGCAGCTTGAGTTCCGACATTTTTTTCTGTTTTTCGGAAAACATTTTGCGGGGAATAAAAATATAGCTACATTTGCGGCGCAATTCGGGAGGGTTTTCCCGGTAGCAAATCGAAGCGGAAATAGCTCAGTTGGTAGAGCACGACCTTGCCAAGGTCGGGGTCGCGGGTTCGAGTCCCGTTTTCCGCTCATCTGACAGGGCGGAACGGGCGAGTTTCGCACTTTTCACATAAGGAGCGGCAGACGGCCGCCGGCGACGAGCCCAAGTGGTGGAATTGGTAGACACGCTAGTTTCAGGGACTAGTGGCCGCAAGGCTGTGCAGGTTCGAGTCCTGTCTTGGGTACGACGCGTGGCTTTTGCGCGCAGGTGGTGAAATTGGTATACACGCTACTTTGAGGGGGTAGTGGCCGCAAGGCCGTGTGAGTTCGAGTCTCATCCTGCGCACCATTCTTTTGAATGATACATTTATACATAGTATACGGCCAACATCGTTAAAGGTTAGTGGTAGCAGGACGCGGTGACGCGTCCTGCTGTTTTTTTTCGCAAAGCAGTTTCGGAGGCAGACCGATTGGTGCAAGAACCGTAAACCGTCTTTGCGTTTTTTGTTTTTGCCCCGGAACACTCAAAAAAAAGGCGAAAAGATTTTCACCGGCTTGCCGCTTTTCGACAAGCAGCAGCCTGCGTGGAAGGAAACGGGGAAATCCGTACCTGTGTGGGAACGGACACAAAAAGGGATGGCTTAATCGAACAAGATTTCGTCGAGCATGAGAGGGAGCTCATCGGGGTTGATGCCGTTGTTTTGCAGGTGGCGAAAGTCTTGCTGTAAGGTGTCTTGGAGGGCGTTCCACTTACCGGACTGCATTCTCAAACTCTTTTTGTAATGCGAAAGAGCCGTTTTCCGGTCTTTCATCGCCCATGACACGTGTCCGGCATTCACATAATCGCGAAAGGAGGGGTTCTGAGAAGCAAGAATTTTCTTCACATACACAGCGGCTTGCTCAAGGTTGCCCGACACGAACAGTGCCCAAAGCACGGCACGCTGTATCCTGATGTCTTCGTCATGTTCCGCATCAAGTTTGAAGTAAAGGCCTAATGCCTCTTTTATGTTCCCTTCCTGCAAATGCAGAGCGGCGATGTGCATACGGGTGAGCGGTTCGCCCGGATTGAGGAAGTCGGCACGAAGGTAGTATTCCAGGGATTTTTTTGATTTTCCGAGCAGACGGTAACACAGTGCGATTTTTTTGACCGTCCAAAGGTCGTCGGGGCAAATGATGTCAGCTTTGAGATAGGCATCCAATGCTTTATCTATCAGCGATATTTTCTGGTTGGCAAAGCCTATTTTCTGGTATAGTCCGGCGGAGGGTTTCTGCTCCTTGACCAGTTGGTCGAACACCTCCAAGGCCTGCGGATAAAGTTGTTTGGAAAAGTAGTACTCGGCAATGTCGACCTTGAAGCGGCCTTCTGTCGAGAGGATGCCGAACAGGTGCGTTCCGTGCAGTTCGAGTGCCCAATGGAACATGTCGTCAAATTCGCTTCTGTATGGATGAACCCTGAAAAAGCGGAATAAGTCTTGTATATATTGCCTGGAAATGTTTTTCGATTCGGTTTCGGGAGAGAGCATGGCTTCGTCTTTTTGCATCTCCTCCATCTGTTCCAGCTCGGCTTTGAAAGATTGATTCAACATGTCGTGTTGCGAAGGAGGCATTCTCAACATGCTGATGCAAAATGAATAAAGGTCGGAGTTGCACATGATTCTGCTGTTGACGAACGTGCCGAGCAAACTGCGGCTACCATCAGCAAAGAGTTTCTTCACGGCACTGTGCTGCGGGATAAAAGGCAAGAACCAGTTTGATACCTGGTTGAAAAAAGAGAATGATTTCAACGTGGAGAAAGCACTCATGTACACGTCTGCACCTTCCATTTGCAGCTCACTCAACTCCCTTATCTTATCAGACACGCCACTTTCTTCGATAAGTTTCTCCCAATGGGGGTTTCCTTCTCCCCACTCGTCGAAGTCGAGCATGCTTTCCACGTCGGTCTTACCGATCTGTCCGGAGCTCAGTCTTGTAATTTCGGGGAGTATTTCCTCGCGTAGCCGTTTGGAGATTTTCTCAGTTTCGGCCGTGCTGATGATTTGCCGGATGATGTTGCGGAAATTCGCCAACGTGTGCTCGTTGTCAGCCAGCAACACCAATCGGTTTCTCACCTTGGGAAAGTAGTTCTGAAAACGGTCGTATTTGGACAGCACGAAACACAGCCCTACCAAAGCGCGCTGCTTGACGCTCGGATCGTCCGCCTCGCAACAGTCGAACAGCATCAGGAGCTTTTCTTCGTCGAACATGCGCCACAGATTAAGCGTGAGCGCGGAGACAATCAACGATTTTTCGGGCAGGCCGCCGCAGTTCCCGCGAATCAAATGAGCAAACAGGGTCTTGTCATCCTGCCTCAAGTGAGTTGTGAGCCAGAAAAGCCCGAACAGTTCGGGAAGGAGAGCTTCGTAGTCGGCCTCGATATGTTCTATCTCTTCCCGGTGTTCCGCTTTATCGTTGTGTAAGAATTCCATGCGAGCACGGCAATCCTGCAGACTTTGTCTCAACGAGCCGGCATCAGGAAACTTGCGGTTGTCGTAGAAGTAACGTTTTTGGGTGTATACAAAATTCGTTGAATGCTGCACAAACAAGCCCTCTCTGACTACTGCCGATAAAGAGAGCAACTTGGCCACAATCTTGTTGTACACGGTCAGGCGTTCGGGATCTTCCGCCCCGTCAATGTAGTACTTCAACAGATAGCGGTAATTTTGTTTCAAAGCGGAAAACTGTTCGCCCAACTCCCAGCCGGGCAGATTGGCGATGAGTTTGTCAATATTGTCGAACGCCTGTTTCAGCCGACCGAGCAACAACAGCCGGACGATGGTTTGGTATGTCGATTGAATTTGTTTTGTATCCATAACTGCCGTTTTTTTACACAAGCCGTCCAAGTTTCACAGGCAGCTCCACCGCGCCCGAAGCAGTCCGTGTAAGCGGAAAGCCTTTCTTTCTTGACGCGGTATGGTCATCCCAACTTGCTTATTTTTCTCAGCTTCTCCTCGTCGATGATTTTCAATTTGCGTCCGTCCATAGACAAAACATGCTCGCTGACAAAACAGGAGAGCGTGCGTATGGCATTGGAGGTGGTCATGTTCGACAACTTGGCGAGATCTTCGCGTGAGAGGTAAACACTGATGGTAGCCCCGTCTTCCTCCACGCCGTAATTTTTCTTCAAAAAGAGCAACGTTTCCGCCAACCTCCCCCTGATGTGCTTTTGCGACAGGTTGATGGAACGGGTGTCCGAGTCGGCCAAGTCGCAAGCCAGTTCCTCCAAAAAGCGGAAACAGAACCTGTTGTTGTGCCTCAGGATGGAGATAAACACATCTCCTTTCACCTGATAGACGGCCGAGGGCTCGAGTGCGGCCACGGTCGTGTTGTAGGTATCGTTGGCAATGATGCTTCTGTAGCTAAACGGATCGCCCACTTTCAGCATGCGAATAATCTGCACCTGGTTGCCCACACCTCCTTTGTAAACTTTTGCCTTGCCCAAAGCCAGCACCATCATGTGAGTGGCCACATCGCCCTCACAGTGAATGGTTTCATTCTTCTTGTAGTGCTGTGTGGTCGTGTTGTTCTTGACATACCTCCGCTCGTCGGGGGTCAGTGTGTCCCAGCCGGGAAAAATTTCTTCTATGGGTTGCGGGTCAACGGGTATTGTTTTCGCCATATATCTACGATTTCATGGAGATATTGTACAATCCTTGTCGGGCAGTCATGTTCGGGAATACAAAATTATTGTTTTTCCTACGGAAAAACACGAAGTCGGGCGGGAAAAGGCACGAAAAAGACCTCCCTGACTCCATCAGCCCCCTCCTCCGGCGGATGCTTACGCAGTCTGCGTTACGTAGTAACGCAGCGAAAATTGCGTAACTACGCAGCAAAAATTCCTTAAGCACGCAGGAGAAGATGGTCTACTAAGGCTCTTTCCTGCCATTTTCTCACGAACGAGACAGCATGTTTAATGTGCCTCCAGCCAGTTTGCTCCCATTCCGCAGTCTGTGACTAAAGGCACACGCAGCTGAAAAGCACGTTCCATCTCTTCGACCACAATGGAGCGCACTTGTGTGGCTTCGGCTTGCGGTACGGTGAAGTTCAGCTCGTCGTGCACCTGCATAATCATTTTTGCCCGCACGCCTTCGCGCTCGAAACGGTCTTGTATGCGCACCATGGCTATTTTGATGATATCGGCCGCCGTGCCTTGTATGGGAGCATTGATGGCATTGCGCTCGGCATAACCGCGCACCACACTGTTGCGTGAGTTAATGTCGGGAAGGTAGCGCTTTCTTCCGAGCAGGGTCTCCACATAGCCTTTTTCTTTGGCCTCGGAGATGGCTCTGTCCATGTAGGCCTTTACGCCGGGATAAGTGGAAAAATAGCCGTCAATCAATTTTTTTGCTTCAGCCCTAGGGATGCTCAAACGGTCGGCCAAACCAAAAGTTGAGATACCGTAGATAATGCCGAAATTGGCTGTCTTGGCTTTTCGGCGCATCTCGGGGGTCACCTCGTCGATAGGTACATTATATATTTTGGCTGCCGTGGCCGAATGGATGTCGTGGCCGCTGTTGAAAGCTTCGAGCAAATGAGGGTCGCCACTGAGATGAGCCATGATGCGGAGTTCTATCTGTGAGTAGTCTGCACTCAAAAACACCTCGCCTTCGTCGGGAATGAAAGCTCTGCGGATTTCTTTCCCCTGCGAGTCGCGTATGGGGATATTCTGCAGATTCGGATTGCTCGAACTGAGTCGCCCGGTAGCTGTCACGGTTTGATTGTAAGATGTATGTATTTTACCGGTATGCGGGTTCACCAACTGCGGAAGAGCATCGATGTAGGTACCCAACAACTTTTTCAGTCCTCTATACTCTAATATCTTGCCCACGATGGGGTGACGCTGCCGTAGTTTTTCCAACACTTCTTCGGTGGTGGCATACTGGCCTGTTTTGGTTTTCTTGGCCTTTTCGTCTATTTTCAGATGGTTGAAAAGTACATCGCCAACTTGCCGGGCGGAGCTAAGGTTGAAATCGACACCTGCCATTTCGCGAATTTCGCGCTCGAGTTGCAGTATCACGGCAGTAAGCGCGTCGGAACTCTGCCTCAGTGCCTCTTTATCAATACGCACGCCGTTTCGCTCCATGACGGCCAAAACCCTCATAAGGGGCATCTCCACCTCATAGAATAACCGCTCCAACCCGTTGGATGCCAATTCTTGTTCCAAGACAGCTTTCAGGCGGAACGTAACGTCGGCATCCTCGGCAGCATAGTCGCAAAGAGCAGCCGGAGAGACGGTGCGTATGTCTTGTTGCTTTTTCCCTTTTGGTCCTACCAGGTCTTCGTAATGAATGGTGCGGTATTTCAAATAGACTTCGGCTAAGTAGTCCATGCCGTGCCTCAACTCCGGTTGCAGCAGGTAGTGGGCTATCATCGTGTCGAACAATTTCCCTTCTACGTGTATGCCGTAGTTTCCCAGCATAAGCAGGTCGAACTTCATGTTTTGTCCGATTTTCTCCACGCGGCTGTCTGCAAAAAAGGGGGCGAACCCGGCCAATACGGCAACGGCTTCTTCGCGACGAGTCGGAAGTGGCACATAGTGCGCTTCACCGGCTTTCCAGCAAAACGAAATGCCGACCATGTCTGCATTGAACACATCCACCCCGGTAGTCTCCGTGTCGAAACACACGGCATGTTGCCCCGCGAGCTGTGCCAGGAGGGCTTCCCTTTTCTCCGGTGTGTCGACCAAGTGGTAGGTGTGTGGCGTGTCTGCCAAAGACTGCAGAGTCGTTTCGCCCGATCGCTCATCGTCGTAAGTAGTGACGGCCGGGGTATCGACAAAATCGAACAAAGCCATTTGTCCGTCTGTTCCCGTTGGCCGACCGCTGCTGTCCTTACTCTCGTTGTCTGAGCTGCCCCGCCGACCTGACACCTTATCCAGTAACGAACGGAATTCCAACTCTTCGAACAAACGGTGCAGTTCTGCTTCGTCACCGGCTCCCAAACGCAATTGCTCTTCGTCGAAAGACAGCGGCACATCGGTCTTTATGGTTGCAAGAAAGCGTGAGAAGACGATTTGCTCCTTGTTATCTTCCACTTTTTTCTTCAACGCTCCTTTCAAAAGCTCGGTATGAGAGAGCAATCCGTCGATGCTGCCAAACTCTTTCAGCAGCTTGACGGCGGTTTTTTCGCCCACACCCGGACAGCCCGGTATGTTGTCCGTCGCGTCGCCCATCAGTCCCAGCAAATCAATCACCTGCTCCTGGCTGTCGAGTGCGAATTTTGCTTTTACCTCCTCTGCCCCCATGCGTTCGTAGCCCCCGCTGTGTCTCGGGCGGTAAATGAACACGCGCTCTGACACTAACTGCCCGTAGTCCTTGTCGGAGGTGAGCATGAGCACTTCGAAGCCCGCTTGTTCGGCTCGCCGGGCCAACGTGCCTATCACGTCATCGGCCTCGTAGCCGGACACTTCGACAACGGGGATGCCACAGGCCGACACAATCTCCTTTATCACCGGCACCGACGTACGTATGTCTTCCGGCGTGGCTTCGCGTTGCGCTTTATATTGTTCGTAGGCCTGATGGCGGAACGTCTTGCCCGGCGGGTCGAAGGCCACAGCCACGTGGGTGGGAGCTTCGCGCTTGAGCACATCCAACAAGGTATTGACAAAACCAAAGATGGCAGAAGTGTTCATCCCCTTGGAATTGATGCGGGGAAATTTGATAAAAGCATAGTAAGCCCTGTAAATGACGGAATAAGCGTCGATAAGCAATAACTTTTTCATGACAAGTGAAGAAAAATACGTATACCATCCACTTTTTCTGATGGTTCGTCGCTGCGGGGTAGGGGAGGGTCAAGATGTTTGCCCGCCTCACAAAGGTAGAAAAAAACTCTCGGACACCGACTTTCCGGCCGGGGCTTTCGGATGGAAACGGCAGGCATAATGTCCGTATTTTCTTGATACAGACTCTGAATGTTCACTTCTCGTACATACGATGTCGTCACTCCTCGGAAGGGCGAAAAAAGAAGCTGCAAAGCCACTTCCCAAACCTTTGATGACCCCCTTCTGCTGCGTGCTTAGGAAAATTTTGCCGGGTTAGTACGCAGCAAAAATTGCGTTAGTACGCAGCAGAAGCAAGTTGCCCATGCGTTTTCCGTAACTACCCAACTGCAAGCAGATGACACTATAAACACATTGATAAAGAGCGATAAAACTTTTTTTTCCGGTTGTTTTCGAACCAAATGACGTTTTTCGACAAAACGCATGCCTTGTTCGGGCATTGCGAAAATATTTTTTGTAGTATCTTCGCCCTCGTTTTTCGAAGGAATATCCATTGTCCCATGGAAGATAGCGTTCGACACAGCGAACATAACAAGCAGGAGTATCCGCCGATGCACACCTGCGAACACATTTTGAATCAGACGATGGTGCGCATGTTTGGTTGTGCCCGTTCGCACAATGCCCATATCGAGCGCAAGAAGTCGAAATGCGACTATCTGTTGGCTCAGTGTCCGACGGAGGAGCAGGTAGCGCGTCTGCAAGAACAGGTCAACGAGGTGATAAGCAGCAATCTGCCCGTCAGCTCGGAACTGATGAGCCGAAGCCGTGCTGCCGCTTTTGTCGACCTGTCCAAACTTCCCCCGGGAGCAGACGAAACCCTTCGCATCGTTCGCGTAGGCGATTACGACGCCTGTGCCTGCATCGGGGCGCATGTGGCCAATACGTCGGAAATAGGCGTTTTCCGAATTGTCAGCCACGACTATCAAGACGGGCGGTGGCGCGTACGTTTCAAACTTTTACCCCGTTGATGACTATGAACGAAAATTTCCTTTACGAAGATTGGGGTGTGGTGGACTACCGTGAGGCCTGGCAGAGGCAAGAACAGATTTTTGAGGAAACGGTTCGTCGCAAGATGTCAGGTTTGTCGGTGGTGGGGCATCTTGTTTTTTGCGAACATCCGCATGTCTACACCCTGGGGAAAAGCGGGAAAGAAACAAACATGTTGCTCAGTGCCGTTCAGCTGCAGGAAAAAAAAGCCGATTTTGTGCATACCAACAGAGGAGGCGACATCACCTATCACGGCCCCGGTCAGCTTGTGGGGTATCCTATCTTCGATTTGGAAAACTATGGTTTGGGACTGAAACGCTACATATACACGATAGAGGAAGCCGTCATTCGCCTGCTTGGGCAATATGGCATCAATGCCGGGAGATTAGAAGGTGCTACGGGTGTGTGGTTGGATGCAAATACTAATTCGTCGCGAAAAATATGTGCCATAGGAGTGCGTAGTTCTCACTTTGTTACCATGCACGGCTTTGCGCTTAACGTCAATACCTCCATGGAATATTTCGGGTACATCCATCCTTGTGGCTTTGTCGATAAAAAAGTCACTTCCATGCAGTGCGAATTGGGTCGGGAGGTCGATATGTCTGAAGTGAAAGACCGCATGCACTCGCAGTTTCGTGAGCTGTTCGGCCGCCGGGGATGCACGGACTGACGCACACCGCCCGACCGACGGCTCTTTGCAAATCGACAGACGAAGAGTTTTGCAGGATTTCTGTTTTGCATCTGCGACGGGAAACGGCGGAAATATTTCTCCCGATGAAATGTTTAAACGACAGCTTGATATGATTTTTTTCTACGAAGGAGAGGCATCGCACATACTTTTTTCCTCATATTTCAGTTATTATATTGCGCAAAGGAGCATAATTATTTGAAAAAATTGTATCTTTGCGGAGTTTGATTTGCGTAACAGTCTTATCTTACAAATACTTATGAACAGAAAAAAATGTAAAGGATTGGTTGTGGTATTTGCTTCGGTATTGCTTCTCGCGGCGTGCGGTAAAAAGAACACGTCGAGGACTACCGGCTGGAACTACAACGACCCCGAGACCACAGGGTTCGAAGTGAAAGAGAATTTTAGGTTGCAGACACCGACCGGCATGGTGCGCATTGAAGGTGGTTCGTTCACCATCGGTGAGAAATTGGAGTTTGTCACCGCTCCGCGTAACAACCAGCGTCGTCGCGTCACGGTCAGCTCCTTCTACATGGATCAATACGAGACCCGCAACCTCGATTGGCGTGAATACACCCACTGGCTTAACATCGTGTTTGGCGAGACAGCACCCGCACTTGTGGAAAAAGCGCAGCCCAATAAGGAGACCTGGCGCGAAGAGCTTGCGTACAACGAGCCGTATCTTGAATTTTATTTCACCCATCCGGCCTACGACCAATATCCTGTGGTAGGTATCACGTGGGAGCAGGCTATGGACTATTGTTCGTGGCGTACCGACCGCGTGAACGAGTTGGCACTCATCCGATCAGGTGCCATACTCCCGCCCGATTTCCGCTCGTTGGAAGGGGAAACGGACTATGAATACATAGCCACCGAGTTTGTGTTCAACACGCAGAAATATTTGTTGCAAAATACTTATCAGCCTGCCGAGGGCAGGAACCCCAAGTATGATTTGTATGGCAATCCGCGTAAGGTGGACATGAGTGACGGTATCCTTATGCCCGATTTCCGCTTACCGACCGAAGCCGAGTGGGAGTTTGCCGCTTATTCCATCTTGGCGGAAGATGACGGTTTCGTGCAGCAGGGTCGCTCGTACCCATGGAGCGGTGGAGGCGGACAGATGCGTAATTCCTCGAGGAAAGAGATGGGTCGGATGCAAGCCAACTTCATCCGCGGGCGAGGTGACATGATGGGTACCGCCGGTGCTCTGAATGACAAAGCCACCATCACCGCACCGGTTGATGCCTATTATCCGAATGACTTCGGTCTCTACAATATGGCCGGGAATGTCAACGAATGGGTGCTCGACGTGTATCGTCCTACTTCGTTCGAAGACGTGGCCGAGTACAACTCGTTCCGTGGTAACGTCTACCTCAAGCCCGTTGTGTCAGACTACGACGAAGTGGGTAACCCGATTTATGAGATTGACTCGCTTGGCCGCATCCGTACGGAAGTAGCCATTGACGGAGACGTGAGGAACACAAAAGACGGCGATGCTCCTTCGTCGTTCCAAACTGATTACGCCCTGAGCAACTACATCAACGAAGGGATTATCGACGAAGGGATTGAGAATCTGTTGCGGACGGAAGGCAAGAAGATAGATATCACCGACGTGCTTGCCCCACGTATCAGCGACAAGACTAGAGTATATAAGGGAGGCTCGTGGAAAGACCGCGCTTATTGGCTGAATCCCTCCACGCGCCGCTACTTAGATCAAGACCAATCGGCCAACGACATCGGCTTCAGGTGTGCCATGAGTATGATCGGCGACGACGATCCTCCGGTACAAAAGCGATAAAGCGTATCAGATAACGATGTCTCGAATAAAAAAGAGGGGGTGTTCTCAAGACACCCCCTCTTTTTTATTGCAATTTCCGGCGGGGTGGACATTTCGGGTGATAGGACGGTATTAGTTCACTATCTGTCATGCCTATTGATATACCCGTTAAGAAATTATTATTCAGGCCATTCCTGACTGCAT
>CAYPFZ010000033.1:0-15446 GCA_964410225.1 uncultured Paludibacter sp. | reverse complement strand
TTGGGTCTACGAAGTTGGCTGTCCCAACCTGCACAGCCGTTGCCCCGGCCAGCAGGAACTCGATGGCGTCTGCTGCCGTGGCAATGCCTCCCATGCCCACCACCGGCAGTTTGATGGCTTGTGCCACCTGCCAGACCATACGCAGGGCAATTGGTTTGACGGCCGGTCCCGACAGTCCGCCCGTTACGGTGGAAAGCACCGGCCGGCGTGTACGGATGTTGATGGCCATGCCCATCAGGGTGTTGATCAGCGACACGGCATCCGCTCCCGAGGCTTCTACCGACCTGGCAATGTCGGCAATGTCGGTCACGTTGGGCGATAGTTTGACAATGAGCGTCTTGCTATAAACTTTGCGCACGGCGGTCACCACTTGGACGGCGGCTTGGCATGTCGTTCCGAAAGCCATACCGCCCTGTTTTACGTTCGGACAGGAGATGTTGAGCTCTATGGCGGGCACTTTCGGCAGGTCGTTTAGCTTCTCGGCGGTGGCTGCATAGTCAGACACCTGCGACCCCGACACGTTGACAATCACGTGCGTACCAATGGACTGGATGGAAGGGTAGATGTTTTCGATGAAGTGGTCGACACCCTTATTCTGTAAGCCCACTGCGTTGAGCATGCCCGAAGGAGTTTCCGCCATACGGGGGTAGGGGTTGCCCTGTCTTTCTCGAAGGGTGGTCCCTTTGACAACGATTGCACCGAGCTGAGACAGGTCGATGAAATCGGCGTATTCTGTTCCATAGCCAAAAGTGCCCGAGGCGGTCATCACCGGGTTGTTGAGACGCAGCTCACCGATGTTTACTTGTAAGTTCACCATTTAAGTTTACCATTTCAAGCATTCGCTGTTGAAGACAGGTCCTTCGGTGCATACGCACAGATGGCCGTCGGTTGTGTTTGTTACGCAGCATAGGCATGCACCGATTCCGCAGGCCATCGTGTTTTCGAGCGACACCTCACAATATACCCCGCTTTGTTGCGCCCTGAGGGCTACGGCCTTCATCATGGGTGTGGGACCGCAGGTATAGATGCGGTCGTAAGGCATCTGCTTGAGTACGGGGTGCTCGGTGACGAGTCCGCGGTGTCCATGCGAGCCGTCTTCTGTGGCGGTGTAGAGGGTGCCGTATTTGGCAAATTCGTTCAGTTGCAACAAGCCTTGGTTGTTTTTTGCTCCCAGCAGGAAGTCGCACCGGTCGTAACCGCCTTGTCGCAAGGTAGCTCCGAGGAACAGCAAGGGGGCAATGCCGCACCCGCCTCCCACCATGAGCACACGGCTGTCTGCACGGGGGGGCATGGAAAATCCGTGTCCTAAGGGTAGGATTGCGTTGAGGCGGTCGGCAGGCTGCAGCCGGGCCAGTTGTCGCGTGCCGTTGCCCACCTGTTGCACCAGCAGCCAAAGCTCATTGGTCTCTTCATCCACTTGGTGGATGGAGAAGGGGCGTCGCAGGAAGGTGGCCGGTGTCCCGTCTACGCGCAGCTGGACAAACTGACCGGGGCGCATGGGGGGCAGCTTGTCGTCGGCTGTCAGTATTAAGAGCGTGTAGGTGGGTGACAGGCAGACGTTGGACTTCACCGTAAGGTCAAGAATGAATTTCTTCATCACTTTTCCTCGTGCCTTTTGATTCCGTTGCGCTCCAGCAGTGCGTCGATGGTGGGTTCTTGCCCTCGGAAGCGTTTGTAGAGCACCATGGGCGGCTCGGTGCCTCCCTTCATCAGGATGTTTTGGCGGAAAGACTTGGCGGTTTTCTTATCGAATATGCCGTTTTTTGTGAACACAGAGAAGGCATCGGCATCGAGCACTTCCGCCCATTTATAACCGTAGTAACCAGCGGCGTATCCTCCTGAGAAGATGTGATTGAAAGTGGTGCTCATGGCCGTACCCGGCACATCCGGCAACACTTGGGTGTGTTTCATGGCTTGGGTTTCGAAATCGATTACGCAGCCCTCATAGGCTTGTGTGAGTGTGTGCCAGGCCATGTCGAGGTAGCCAAACGAGAGCTGCCGCAGGCAGAGATAGCCTGTATTGAAATTTTCGGCATCACGTATCTTTTTTATCAGTTCGGCGGGGATTTTCTCGCCTGTTTTATAGTGCACGGCAAAGCCGTCGAGGAATTCTTCACGGGATGCCCAGTTTTCCATAATCTGTGAGGGCAGTTCCACGAAGTCGCGATAGACGCTCGTGCCTGACAAACTTTCGTAGGTGCAGTCGGTCAGCATTTCGTGGAGGGCATGTCCGAACTCGTGCAGGAAGGTGGTCAGTTCTTCGTAGGTGAGCAAAGCGGGTTGAGTCTCCGTCGGACGGGTGAAGTTCATGACGATCATCACGTGCGGCCGACTGTCTGTTTTGCCTTCCTTCCATTGTCCCTTGACATTGTTCTTCCAGGCGCCTGCACGTTTTCCTTCGCGGGGATGGAAGTCGGTGTAAAGCACGGCAAGGAAGTTCCCTTTTTCGTCAAACACCTCGAAGGCCTCGACTTCCGAGTGATACACCTGTATGTCGGTATTCCGTTTGAAGGTGATACCATAAAGACGTGTGGCCAAACCGAAGACGGCTTCCTTCACGCGCTCCAGCTCGAAATAGGGTTTAAGCATTTCGTCATCCAGGTCAAACTTTTCGGCTTTCAGTTTTTCGGAGTAGTAGGACCAATCCCAAGGTTGAAGTTGGAAATAGGCTCCGTTTCTGTCGGCATAGGCCTGCATTTCGGCCAGTTCATCCAAGGCGGCGGGGCGGTAGGCCTCCAGCAGTTGCTCCAGCAGGTTGTAGACGTTTTGCGGATTTTCGGCCATGCGGTTGGCCAGTATGTAATCGGCATAAGTGGCGTATCCTAACAGGTTAGCCATCTGCAGGCGCTTTGAGGTCAGTTGTTTCACGATGTCGAGGTTGTCATACTCACCGCCGATGCAAAGCGTGTTGTAAGCCATGTAGAGTTCACGCCTCAAATCGCGGTTGTCGGCATATTTCATCACCGGTCTGTAGCTGGTGGCTTTCAGTGTGATCAGATAGCCGTCTTTACCGTCTTTCTTTGCGTTTTCGGCCAGCGTCTCCAACACAAAGTCGGGCAGGCCGGCAAGTAAGGCCTTGTCGGTGATATGCAGGCCGTAGCTGTTGGTGGCTTTCAGGGCGTTTTGTGAGAAACGCAAGGAGAGCAGGCTCATTTCCTTGGTCAGCTCGCGATAAGTGGCTTTGTCTGCTTCAGACAAGTTGGCTCCGTTTCTCACGAAGCCGTCATACGTTTTTTTGAGCAACATCTGCTGCTCGGCGGTCAGCTTCAGTTTGTCTTTTTGGTCGTACACGGCTTTCACCCGCTCGAAGAGTGCTTCGTTCAGGCTGATAGCGTTGGAGAGTTCCGTCATCTTGGGCGACACTTCCTGCGCCAAGGCTTGCAAGTCGTCGTTGGTCTCTGCGCCAAGCAGATTGTAGAACGCGCCGGCCACCCGCGTCAACAAACGCCCCGACCGTTCCAACGCCACGATGGTGTTCTCGAAAGTAGGTGCTTCCGGGTTGGCCACTATGGCATCGATCTCTTTCAAGTTTTCCTCAATTCCCTTTTCAAAGGCGGGCATGTAGTGCTCCGTCTTTATCTCGTTGAAGGGGGTGGTGCCATGAGGCGTATTGTATTCACCGAAAAACGGATTGGCTGCTGCGGCCGCCGTCATTGTCATAACACCCATAAACATGGTCAATTTACCTCTATTCATAATCATATTGTTGTGTAAAAGTTTGTCGTCCTTTATCCGAGCCGGGCATCATTTCTTTATTAACTTCTGTTGCAGATAACCGTCGTTTGTCGCCACCCGAAGGAGGTAAACGCCTTGTTCCAACCCGGTGATGTCGACCACGCCTGTGAAACAGGACGAGGTTTGCGATTTGACTCGTTTGCCTCTCATGTCGTACACCTCCCACGAGCTGATGCCCTGCCCGTTGACATCTATGTAAAACACTCCGTCGGAGGGATTGGGATAGGCCTTCAATACCGTCGCATTGACGAGCCGTGTGCCGGTTTGCTCTTCTTGTTCATATTCCAAACGGATATTCTCCGCATAGCGCACCTCCGGCTCGCCGTTGAAGTCGAAGGGGATATGAGTGGCTGCCGCCTCGCCGGCCGTACCGCCCCAAAACTCGTATTCCGAGCTGATGGTGCCGGCACGGTCTTCCGCAAAGTCGCTGTAGTGAATGGACATCAGGTCACGCCACTCACGGTAGAGCTGGCTCTGCAACGAACGTTTGCTCAGCTTCCCCTCGTCGTAGGTGTGGACGTAACGACACACATTTTCCCATATCTCTCCACCCCAAAGCATGTACACTTCCGAGGAAATGTTGCCATCGTCCGTGTAGGCATAATCCACCAATTGCGTGTTTTCCCACATTTCGCTGTCGGCATTCCACGTTTTCACGCGCTGCGACAACACGCGCCCTTGTTCGTCGTAATGCCAGGTGGTGCTGTCAAGCGGCACGTTGTTCTCCTCCGTTCGGCAGGCCGTCTGCCTGCCGGATGCGTCGTAGGTGTAGATATATGTAAAAGTAGTCGCAAGTGCGCCGTTGTCGTCATAGGTTTCCATCAGGCAGCGAACCGCCTGCCCGTCGGCATATTCCTCTGTCACCGACAGAGCCAAACGCTCGACATCGTCTTGGTAAGCATATTCCTGGCGCATTTTCCCTTGGTTGGGATAACTCATCTTTACGTATTTCACTAACCTGCGAACGCCTTGGGCGTCATATTGGTAGGTGTATTCATCCAACAGGTCGCCGACTCTGTTGTAGTTCCATTCTATCTCGTCAGTACTCTTCCATGCGCCTTCGTCGTACGTCCTGCGGATTTGCCACACGCAACGCTCGTCTTGGTAGAGCCATTCGGTTTGCTCGGCATATTCCCACTCTTCGCCGCTGCCCGGCCTCATACAGGTCTCTTGTTGCACGTGCCCCGACACATCATACGAATAGCTGCACCGGTATTCCTCACCATGAACGGAGAGGTACAGCTGTGCCACCTGCTTTTGTGAGGCAAACAAGCTACCCGCCGAGCAAATAAACAATGCATGCAACAACGCGCGAAACGAAAGTTTCATCACACGAAAAAATCCCGCATTTTCGAAAACCACACAAAGGTAATCATTCTAAGAGAAAAGGCAAGTCTCCTGCGGTTTCCGGGAGGAAAAACTTGGTTCGACGCTCGCTGAGTTTGCCGGAAGTAGCACCGGCGGCGGGCTTGGCAGGGGCAACGTGCGTCAAGCCCTCCGGGCGAGGCACTTGTCCCGCGCTTTTCTGCCTTCGTTCGCCCCCTTCTGCTGCGTACTAACCCGGCAAAAATTGCGTAGTAACGCGCCGGAAGCGTCGTTACAGAAGAGTAAAAGGCGAAAGAAAACCGCCCGAAGAAGACCGAAAGGGGAGGGTAAAACCGGCTGAGGGGCGGGTGCAGTTTCCCAGACGGATCTGCCGGTTGTGAAGAGACAAAAAAATGCACCAAGCAGAATGGATGCGCACACCGGCGACGATTCTAACTTGGTGCAACAGACAAACGAACGCCTTCCGCTCTTTTAAACAGGTTGTTAGATTATCTATTTTGTCAAAATATATGCATGGCTTCCGGTCGTTCGTTCGACGTCGGCAGTGACCCTTCCGTGCGGCAGACGGCCGACTTCCGGTTCCGACGTTTTCTTTACAGCCTTTCGGCAACCTTCGACCAGTCAACAAGTTTCCACCAGGCTTCCAAATAGTCTGCCCTGCGGTTTCTGTAGTCGATGTAATAGGAATGTTCCCACACGTCGACCCCGAGCAGAGGTTTGAGGCCTTTGCTCAGCGGATTGCCGGCATTTGACTCCTGCAGTATGAGCAACTTGCCCTCTTTGTCTTCTGCCAACCACGCCCAGCCGGCACCGAAAAGTGTCGAGGCGGCTTTGAGAAATTCGCTTTTGAAAGCCTCCACCGACCCAAATGATTCGGTCAGCTTAGCCTCTAAATTGTCGGGAATGGCAACCGGTTCGGGGGTCATGGTCAAAAAGAAAAGCGTGTGATTCCACGCCTGTGCGGCATTGTTGTACAAACTGCCGGTAGATTCGATGACAATCTGTTCCAGGTCCATATCTTCAAAGGGAGTCCCCACAATCATGCTGTTCAGATTGTCAAGATAGGTCTGGAGATGTTTACCATAGTGGTATTCAATTGTTTCTTCGCTCATGGCCGGAGCGAGTGCATTCTTTGCGTAAGGCAATTTTGGCAATGTGTGTTTCATAATTGTTGTTTCTGTTGCGGGTATCGCCGTGGCTGTCTGCTGTGCCGACACGCCCCATGAGAAGGGGAGCATGCCCGCCAACAATGCGATACCCAAATGTTTTACTTTGTTTCTGTTCATCTTGTCAGGTAATAAATGCTTCATGACAAAAACGGCAAAAGTCCGACCTGCCGTCAAGCCGGCGACACGGAGCAAGGCTCCCGTTTACTGACTGTCTGCCGGGGAATACACGGCTCCCTTCAGCGCGTCGTCGGAATAGATGTGCAGGCTGCGTCCCCGCTCGGTCAGGCAGGTGATGCGGTGCAGATGATTGTCGAAACGACCGCCTTCGCCCACCGCCACCATACACAGAGGAGTGTCAACAAAAAGGGTCTTGACTCTCTTGGCTTTATCTTCGGAAAGTGCCTCGAACAACTCTAACTTGAAGTGACCTTCGAAAAAGAAATACAAGGCAAAATCAGGATGACCGTGTATGGAGGTGGCGTTGTCTTTTGTCCACCCCATAATCAACGCTTCCCAACGCGAGTCGGGAGAGCGACCGATGTAGTTTCTCGTATACGAGTTTTCGCAATAGCAATCAAAATCAGGCAAAGTGTTGTGCTCCACGTAGTGGGTGACAAAACTGCGGACTTTCTCGGCCAGACGCTCGTCAAGAGTAGCCCCCCTGACTATCTCCATCAACTTGTCGAAAAAGCCATCGTATCCGGGAAGCACTTGCCCCGGAGACGAAAAATCCATCCCTACCGTGTGAACATGAATCGTGTTGTTGTCGTTATTTTTTGTCATAATATTTTCCTGTTTTTTACTGAATAATGGAAACGTCCCCGAGTTTCCTCTGCCGGGAAGTCCGCCTCCCGACTCCGGCGACATATATTCCTCCGGACGGTTCGTCGTGTCCTCCCGGATGTTTCCCTCTATTCGGTTTCGTTCCCCGCTCTTTCGGGTTTTGCCGGGAATGTGATTGAAAGAACAATTTCCCCGTAAAGCTCCCGAAAGACGGTTGCATGTAGAATTTGTCGATTCTTTATTATGTCAAAAATCGGGTTTTAGTTTGCGCAATGAGCTTCCGGCAAAGCGTCTTTGCCCTTTCGCATGTCGACTCGACGGCTCAAAAAACGCGTTTTGTTCCCTTTACCCCCTCCTCTGCTGCGTGCTTACGCAGCAAAAATTGCGTAGTAACGCAGCAAAATTTTCGTTAGTACGCAAGAGAAGACACAATTCCTTTCACGCAATTACTTGTGCCACACTGTTTGATGGCGTTTTTCGAAGGCTTCGTGGTGAATGAGTGATTGGCGTTGCGCCCAGCTTTGTCGTTACCGTGACTCCTCGTCCCACTTCACGCAGGATGGTTTCAGGCTTTTCTCATCTTGTCCGCAAAGGCGGAAAGAGCAGCTTTTGCACCTTCTCCCATGGCGATAATAATCTGCTTGTAGGGAACGTCAGACACGTCGCCGGCGGCATAAACTCCCGGTATGGAGCTTCGCCCTTGGCCGTCGGTCTTGATTTCCTTGGCAGCTGTCAGTTCGAGCTGTCCTTCAAAAAGATGGCTGTTTGCCCGCAGTCCTATCTGTACAAAGACACCGTCGAGGGGGTGCGTGCGTTCCTCTCCGGAGAGGCGGTCGCGAACGACGATGCCCGTCACTTTCTTTCCGTTGCCCTCCACTCTCACCGTTTGAGAAGAGGTGAATACCTTCACGTTGGGCAGCTCACGGAGCTTCCGCTGAAGCACCTCGTCGGCCTTCAGGCCATCCAAGAATTCGAACACTGTCACCTCACGGCATATCCCCGCAAGGTCGATGGCAGCCTCTATGCCAGAGTTACCTCCCCCGATGACCGCCACATCCTTTCCTTTGTAGAGTGGGCCGTCGCAATGAGGGCAAAACGCAACCCCCCGGCCGATATAGTCAGACTCACCGTCGATGTCTAACCTGCGCCAACTCGCGCCGGTGGCTATTATCACGGCCGGCGCAACAAAGGTCTCTCCACCGCTGGCATATACGGTCTTCTTTTCTCCTTCCAACTGAACGGACTCGATTTTTCGGTCTCGGAACAAGTCCACCGGATACTGCTCGAGGTGCGTAAGAAGTGAGGATGCAAGCTGTTCGCCGGTCGTATACGGCACAGAGATGAGGTTCTCGATACCCACCGTTTCTTTTACCTGTCCTCCTACACTCTCCGCCACGAGTGCAACCTTAAGTCCCTTCCTGGCAGAGTATATGGCAGCCGACGAGCCCGCCGGTCCGCCACCGAGCACCACCACGTCATACTCCCGGGTGATAGGTTCTCTGCGTGTTGCGCCTTGGCTGCCCGATATTTCTTCGAGCTTCTGAAGCAACACGCCCAATGACCCGCGACCTGCGTGTATGAGCACTCCGTCGGCATACACAGACGGAACGGCCTGTATGCCTTTCTCTTCCACCTCTTCGCTGAAAGCGGCACCGTTTACCGTCTCGTGGGTGACCTCGGGGTTATACAACGCGACAAGGTTCAGTGCCTGAACCACATCGGGGCAGTTGGTGCATGAGAGCGACACGTAGGTCTGCAGCTTCAGCGGCCCGCGAAGAGCGGCTATACGGGCTGCCGTGGCTTCGTCGGGGAGCGTCTTGCCTTGTCCGTCGGCATTGAGCAGAGCAAGCAGCAACGACGGAAATTCGTGTCCGCCGGGAATCCCCCGGAAGATGACACCCGTGGAGACACCATCTTTTTCTATGGAGAATTCCAACCGCATGTCGGCGACTGCCTCGAAGGTGCACGACACCTTGTCGGAACACGAGGCGACATCTTCAAGAAATTCCTTGAATTCTTCCCACGACTCGTGCCGGGAGTCATACACACAGCGGAGCGTATAGCGAGAAGCCAGGCGCAGGAGATATTCCCGCACCTGGGCTTTAAAATCAGAATCAAACATGATTAAATCTTACCTACAAGGTCAATACTCGGCTTGAGTGTCTTCTCGCCTTTTTTCCATTTGGCAGGGCAAACCTCATCCGGATGGGCGGCCACAAACAAGGCGGCTTCCACTTTGCGCAGAAGTTCGTCGGCGTTCCGACCGATGTTGTTATCGTGTATTTCCGCCAAAACCACCTTGCCCTCGGGGTTCACCAAAAACGTACCGCGATAGGCCATGCCGGCTTCTTCTATCAACACGCCGAAATTCCTGCACAAGGCACCTGTCGGGTCAGCAAGCATCGGGTAAGTAATCTTGCGAATGCTTTCAGAGGCGTCATGCCATGCTTTGTGTACAAAATGCGAGTCGGTGCTCACGGAATACACTTCCACACCTAATTCCTTGAACTTGGGATACTTCTCGGCGATGTCTACCAACTCGGTGGGACAAACGAACGTAAAGTCGGCAGGATAAAAGAAAAAGATAGCCCACTTGCCGGCCACATCCTCGTTTGTTACAGTCTTAAAAGTTCCGTTTTGGAATGCTTCTACTTTGAATTCGGGAAGCCTCGAATTGATGATTGGTTCCATAAGTTTGAATTGTTTTTAAATTTGAAATTGTTGTAAGTGTACGCTGCAAAGGTAAACAATATCCTGAGAAAAACAACAACCAATCAAACTTTATGCGAGAAAAGAACGAAAGAAATGGAAGAATACAATCTTTTTTAAAAGTTTATTGCTGACAATCAATCAGTTCAACAAAAATCAAAGATGGTTATATAATGCAAAATCAAAAATGGAGACCTGCTTTTCAGACGAATTTTCAGAAAAACCCCGCACGAAGCCGCTGACAAACCGATTGGCTTCATCCCGACGCACGAGATTGTGCATATAAGGGCTTTTCCTCTGAGAAAGAACATCTTTCCTTCTTCTTGCTAAATATGTTGCCGCCCGTTGCAAGGGAGCAAAAATTGCGTACTAACTCTGTTCGCGCTACGTTAGTACGCAACGAAAATTGCGTACTTTGTCTCCGGAAGGGACTTTTCAGAGCCTTCGCGGGGTGGTTCGGTGTTTGGATTTTTGGGTAAGGCAGCGGATTGCCGGATGGAAGCCTCACGCCTGAGTTAGAACAGCTTGCGCTGCGCAACCGAGTGGCGTGACGAGTGAAGCGGGGAGAGGTCGGGGTTGCGGAATTTTTCTTGCGGGCGACGCGCTATTTGCTGCTTGTGATGCGCTCCCAGTCTGACGAGCGGGTGGGTGAGATGTCGGAAAGTATTTCGGCAGCGTTTTGTTTTTCTTCCTGCGTTCCTTCGGAAAAAATATTGACCAATTCATCTGATTTCGAGTCCATGAACACAGTCACGATAACGGAGCTGGGTTTGGCGCGGTTGGCCGTGCGCACCAAGGGCAGCCCTTCGGCTATGCGGGTGCGGCCGTTTGTGGAATTGGTGCTCATCTCGTCTAAACCCAAGCGGTGATATTCATAAAAGTAGTTTCTGAGATTTTTGAATGTCTCGTCCATCAGGTTGCTTACCAAGGCGTAGCGGTTTTTCGAGTTGGCAAGCTCCGCTTTCCAACCGGAATAATCGGTTGATTGTGCGCTGAAGACGATGTTTTCGGCTTTTTGGAAATAGGGGGTGCCGCCTAATCGCGAGAAGGAGTCCATATCCAGTCCGATGATGATATAGGCGTAGTAGGCCAACACGGAAATCAAGTTGGAGGTGAAGGTGTTTTCCACCCATTCGAGCCGGTCATACTCCCGGTATTCAAATTCTACTTCCGTGTCGCGGAAATTGAACAGGGTGGAATAATAGCCTGAATTATAAACCGGTCGGCGTGACTGTACGGTCAGCTCGGTTGTCATCACGTCGTTTTCGTAGTTGGTTACGATGAAGCTGAGCGTGCATTCGATGCGTTCCTGGTTGGTGAAGGTCATCTCCGTCCACTGCCGGTTGTTCATAAAGTCGGTTATGGCGCTTTGCAGGGTGGTGAATACCGACTTGCTTGTTCCTTCGATTTGGTCGGAATTGATTTGAACGGTGCAATTCAATTCTTGTGCTGACAGCATCAGGCCCGGCATGCATGACAGCAAAAGGGCAAAGAGGCTACGCTTCATGGGTCGATGATTGTTTGATGGTCGTTAAGAGCAGTTCCACCTCGTCTGCAATGTCTTCGGCAACTTGTGTTTTAGGCTTTAGGGGGAAGGTTTTCTTTGCACCTTCTCGGCTGAGTATTGTCACCTTGTTTGTGTCAGAAGCGAATCCGGCTCCCGGGTCGTTGAGCGAGTTAAGCACGATGAAATCGAGTCTTTTTCGCTCCATCTTTTCTTTTGCATGTTGTTCCTCATGGTCTGTCTCCAGCGCGAAACCCACGAGAAATTGGCCGGGCTGCCGTATCTCCCCCAAGGCGGCGGCAATGTCGCGTGTCGGCTGAAGGGACAGCTGCATGGCTCCCTCGTTACGTTTCAGCTTGGCTGGTGCTTGTTGCGTGGGCGTGAAGTCGGCCACGGCGGCACACAGAATAGCTCCCGACGATTGGGGGTAGCAGGACAGCGCCGCCTGATACATCTCTTCTGCCGATTCCACGCGAACAAGTCGGATGCGGTGGTTCGTACACTGCAGCGACACCGGGCCGGCTATCAAGGTGACTTCCGCGCCTCGTCGGGCGCACGCTTCTGCCAACGCAAATCCCATTTTGCCCGATGAGTAGTTGCCAATAAAGCGCACCGGGTCGATTTTTTCATACGTAGGGCCGGCCGTTATCATGATTTTTTCTCCCGCCAAAGAAGCATGCCCGGTGAAGAAGTCATCAAGGTAACGCACGATTTGTTCGGGTTCTTCCATCCTGCCTTTGCCTTCCAACCCGCTGGCGAGTTCTCCGGAAGCGGGTTCGATGATGTGGCAGTTTCGCCTCCGCAACATATCTAAATTGTGTCGGGTAGCGGGGTGGGCGTACATATCCATGTCCATGGCAGGTGCCACGAATACCGGACACCTGGCCGAAAAATAAGTGGTGAGCAGCAAGTTGTCGGCTATTCCGTGAGCCATCTTACCTATGGTGTTGGCCGTTGCGGGAGCTATGAGGTAAGCGTCGGCCCACACTCCCAAGCTCACGTGACTGTTCCACGCACCATTGGTCGGGTCGAAAAAGTCGACCATGATAGGGCTTTTGGAGAGCGTGGCTAAGGTCAGCGGGGTGATGAATTCCTTGGCCAAAGAAGTCATGACAACCTTCACTTCCGCGCCCTGTTTTATCAGCAAGCGGGTTAGTGAAGCAGCCTTGTAAGCGGCGATACTACCGGTAACTCCAAGTAGAACCTTCTTCCCGTCTAACATGATTGATGCTCGTCGATGGTGAATAAAAAAAGAACATCGTTCCGCCTTCAGGGGAAGACATTCTTGAGTGTCGCACCACGGCCGAGGGCAGACTGTTTTGCCTCTGCGTGTTTCTATTCGGTTTTGTTGTCTTTATTGTCTTTCAGCGGGTTGCGATAATATATTTTCCCCTCGATAAACTCTTGCGTGGCTATGAGGGTGGGCTTGGGGAGCTTTTCGTAAAACCGCGAAATCTCTATCTGTTCCCTGTTTTCGAACACCTCTTCTATGTTGTCGTTAAGGGTGGCAAACTCCGAAAGCTTCTTCTCTAAATCGCTTTTCATTTCCGCCCCAATCTGGTTGGCGCGTTTGGAAATGATTTTGACAGTCTCATACACATTACCCACCTGTGAACTTAACGACGACATGTCGCGGGTGATAGTGGTCAGTGGAGCGTTGAGCTTCTTGTAATCCATCGCTGCTTTGTTGTTTGTATAGTCGTAAATATTCGTTTCTCCTTATTCGGGCACTGCTTTCCTCGCATCCCGAAAGATGCGGTCGGCCTGACGGCGATATTTCCCATCGGCAAATTCGTTGATGAAGCTGTAATATTCGTCGATGGTTTCCTCGTAGCGCTCCCGTCTTTTCTCGGCCACGCTCTGCACGGCCTGCTGGTAGTATGATTGCAGGATGACAAAACTCAATTCTTCCCGGTGGACGGTCTCCGGATATTTCTCCAGCGCATTACGAGCCACAATCACAGCCGACAGATAGTTGTTTCCCAAATAATTCCCCAAATTGTAGTACAAGCGGGCATTGATGAGCTCCTTGTAAGCCAGTTTGTCTCTCAACTCCTCCATGAGTTGGTTTGCTTCGGGCACTCGCTCGCTTTCCGGGTAGATGTCCACAAACTCCTGCAGAGCCTCTATGGACTTGTTGGTCGACGTCTGGTCAAGGCGGGCATCGGGAGAATCCATGTAGTAGCAATATCCCACCATAAACTTGGATTCCTCCGCATATTGCCCTTTGGGGTAGGTGCGCACGTAGGTCTTGTAATATTCCGTGGCGGAATAATAGTCCTTCAACCCCAAATGCGAGCGGGCTATGTAGTTCAACAGCGTCTCAGCCCGATCCGTACCGCGAAAATTGATGGTCACCTCGCCAAACAAAGTCAGGGCACGCATGTAGTCACCTTTGTTGAAATACTCCACCGCCTTTTCATATTTCAAATCGGCATTCGGGTTTTTCAGCAACTTCTGGTATTCGCTACACGAGCAAAGAATTGCCGCAAACGCTATGATAACAGGAATTTTCTTCATACAGACGGAGGCGCAAAGTTAATCAATAAATCGGTTGTGCGAAAGCATCCCCGCAAATCTCGTGCTAAACTCCCACGGAGAACGCGAAAACATCTATCCGAATCGGGCAAGAAAAACAACGCGCAGCGGAAGGGAGTACGCTGTGGTGTGCTTTTTTAAAATTCCCCTCTGTCAGTGAGCCGAGCGAAACTGTTCGAGGAAGCGCACGTCGTTTTCGGAAAACATGCGCAAATCTTCGACCCGGTATTTGAGATTGGCGATGCGCTCCACGCCCATACCAAAGGCGTAACCGGTATAAACATCGGGGTCGATGCCGCAATTAGACAGCACGTTAGGGTCTACCATGCCGCATCCGAGTATCTCCACCCAGCCCGTATGTTTGCAAAAGGCACAGCCCTTGCCTCCACAAAGGAGACAGGAAATATCCATCTCGGCACTGGGCTCGGTAAACGGAAAATATGACGGACGCAAACGCATCTCTGTTCCTTCGCCAAACATCTCCTTGGCGAAATAAAGGAGGGCTTGCTTGAGTTCGGCAAACGACACGTCGGTGTCTACATACAGGCCTTCGACCTGATGAAAGAAGCAATGGCTGCGGTAGGAAATGGCCTCGTTGCGGTAGACACGTCCGGGAAAGAGCATGCGGATGGGCGGCTTGCAAGCCTGCATCACCCGCACCTGCACCGACGAGGTGTGCGTACGAAGCAATATCTCGTCGCGACCCCGCTCGATGAAAAACGTGTCCTGCATGTCGCGGGCAGGATGTTCCGGCGCAAAATTAAGTGCCCCGAACACATGCCAGTCATCCTCTATCTCCGGCCCTTCGGCCACGGTGAAACCGATGCGTGAAAAAATGTCGATGATTTCCTCTTTTACCAACGAAAGCGGATGACGTGTGCCCAGCTTCACCGGTTCGGCGGTGCGGGTAAGGTCGACCGACGACTCGGCACGTTGCTCGCTGCTCAAACGACTCTTCAGCTCGTTGATGCGCTCTTGTGCTGTGTCTTTCAACAGATTGAGCAAACGACCCACCTCGCGCTTCTCTTCGTTGGGCACTTGGCGAAAGTCGTTGAACAACGCGGGTATCTCGCCCTTTTTGCTCAAATATTTGATGCGAAGTGCCTCCACTTCCTCGACGCAGGAGGCTGTCATGCCTTCCACCTCGTCCTGCAATTGCCTGATGCGTTCTTTCATCTCGTTGTCTCTTCTTTTTGGCAGATGTCAAAACAAAGGGCAAATGTACGCATTTTTCAAGGAGAATAGCTCCACCTGTCGCAATTTGTCCCGAAAGACAACCACCTGCCCGCTTTTTCGCAAGACAATCCGCCCCAAGCACCGGAGCACAACGAAAGTCCCCACCGTCGGCGAGTTGCCCCACCGGCTGCACGGCAGCCGACACAAAACCACGCACAACCTCCTTCCTCTTTTGTTGTATGATTCAACTGTTCAACAGACTGAAGATAAGCAGCATAAACCTTCTAAACAAGCCGCGTCGCGAGCCTTGGCAAAGCCCCCTTCCGCAGTCAGCGCCTATGGTTTGGTGCTACAACACGTTGGTAATGAGACAAAAAGCCGATTCTACGTCGCATGATGCGATGCAGAACCGGCTTTCTCGGATGCGATTACCGATATGAGGGCTTATTCCTTTTCTACCACAACACTCTCTTCCTCGGGGTTGATGTCGGTTACATTTCTGCGAG
>CAYPFZ010000032.1:10523-15545 GCA_964410225.1 uncultured Paludibacter sp. | reverse complement strand
CCGAGGGCAACTCGCTGTTGGGCATTGCCGAATTCATCGTGGCCAAACACCGTAACGGTGCCACCGACACTATCCGCCTGCGCTTTAAAAACATCTACGCGCGCTTCACCAACTTGGATGAGACGGATGACGTGTTCGAAGATGACCCGAGCAACTACAAGGTCTTCACTTCAAGAATAAACGATAGACCCAGGCTCTCGGCGGAAGCCTTGTCGGCCGCCCCCGGCGACGACGAGCTGCCTTATTGAGGTCTCACGTTGCGTCTTTTTCCCCTTTGCAAAGCCCCCTCCGCTGCGAGCCCCCTGCAAAACTACCCCGACAGTTCCCGTTTTCCCGAAGTGTCGCTTTGGTAAGGCAAGATGTTAATAATTATTTTGTCAGAGAGACACAAAGTCTCGTTTCGACCTTTTTTTTGGGGTTGAAAATCAAGGGTTTGTTAAAGTGCCACTTCGAACAAGTAACACTATATCAGTTTCTTGCGAATTGTCGACCATTTACGGTCTCAGAAGGGGAAGTTGACGGTCGTTTTTATGAAACCTTGTTTCTTTTCAATCTATTTTAAAGAAAGGCCCGACAAATGTGCCGAGCCTGATTGATAGAGGGATCCGGAGTCGCCCTGTGAGTTTATCCTATTGTTCATCCACCAGCTGCTGGTCGACCAAGATGCGCCCGCAGTATTCGCACACGATAACCTTCTTGAACGAACGGATGTCCAACTGACGCTGTGCCGGGATTTTGTTGAAGCAACCACCGCAAGCGTCGCGCCGGACGCAGACCACAGCCAAGCCGTTGCGGGCATTTTTGCGAATGCGTTTGAAGGCGGTGAGCAGGCGTTCCTCGATGCGAGCTTCGAGCTCTTTCGCGTTTTCACGCAGCTTTTCTTCTTCCTGCTTTGTCTCGGAAACGATTTCTTCCAGCTCACTTTCTTTTTGTTGCAGGTCTAATTTGCGCTCTTCGAGGTGGGAGACGGTGCTCTCTTTCTCGGCCGTTTTGCTCTCCTTGGCAAATGTGGCCTCACGGATGCGTTTCTCGTTCAACTCGATCTCCAGTTCCTGGAACTCGATTTCCTTTGAAAGGTTGTCGTATTCGCGGTTGTTGCGGACGTTCTCTTGTTGCTCTTTGTACCTGGCGATTTTCGACCTTGACTCTTCGATTTCGATTTTCTTGTTCGCAATCGTTGAGTTGATGTCTTTTATTTCAGCTTGGATACTTTCCAAACGAGTATTCAGCCCCACGATTTCATCTTCCAAATCTTGCACTTCGAGGGGGAGTTCGCCTCGCAGGGTCTTTATCTCATCTATTTTGGATACCACCTTTTGGAGTTCGTAAAGCGAGCGGAGTTTGTCTTCTACCGTAGCTTCTTTTTCTGCTTTCGGTTTTGCGGTCATTGGTTACAAGTAGTTTATCGGATTTGTATTGATTTCTGAAACACAGACTGCAAAGTTAGGCATTTTTTCCGCAATTATCTCACGGAAGACTTCCGTTGTGAATTGCTCGCTCTCGTAGTGGCCGATGTCTGCTATCAGGATGCGGTTTGCAGCCGCGAAGTATTCATGGTACTTGAAGTCGCCGGAGATAAACACGTCCGCTCCCGCGTTTAACGCATCGCGCAAGAAAGAGCTGCCCGCCCCACCACACACGGCCACCCGGCGGATGTGGCGACCCAACAGCCCGGTGTGACGTATCACCGGGACGGAAAAAATGGTTTTCAGGCGCAGCAAGAAGTCTTTTTCCGCTTCGGGAGCGGGAAGCTCGCCCACCATGCCCGATCCGGCTTGTTCCCACACGTTGGCCAAAGGGATGAGGTCATAGGCAGGCTCTTCGTAAGGGTGGACGGATAAGAGGGCAGCCAGCACGCCGACCTTGAGGTGTTCCGGCAGGATGACTTCCACTCGCGTTTCGGGTTCTGCATGCAGTTCGCCTTGTTGACCTACGTAGGGATGCGCGCCATCGCCCGGACGGAACGTGCCGACTCCTTCCACGTTGTAGCTGCAAGACGTATAATTCCCGATGCACCCCGCTCCGGCGTCGAACAGGGCATCGCGCACCCGCTCCCGGAAAGAGACAGGCACGTAAACGGCCAACTTGAGAAGCATGCCGCCCTTGGGTTGCAAAATCCGGGGACGGACAAGGCCTATCTTTTCCGCTATCTTTCCGTTGACACCTCGCATCACATTGTCCATGTTCGTGTGTGCCGAATAGACGGCCACACCGTGCCTGATAGCTTTTATCACGCAACGTTGAACGGCTTCCCGGCCGGTAAGCCGTTTCAAACCGCCAAATATTAACGGATGATGAGAGATGATAAGGTTGCAGGATTTCTCTATGGCCTCCTCCACGACGGCTTCGGTCACGTCCAAACAGAGCAGCACACCACTGACCTCCATCTGCATATCGCCCACCTGCAGGCCTGCGTTGTCATACCCCTCCTGCAAAGGAAGCGGCGCCACCTCCTCTATCAATCGACAAAAGGTTTGTACGGTCGGCATTTTCGGTCTATTCTTCGGCAGCCTGAGACGCGTTGCTTTCTTCTTCCTCCTTGGGAAGAAAATCTGTTATGCCCTTACTTGTCAGAAGGTTGTACCACGAAATCATCTTGCGGATGTCGCTCGGATAAACCCGCTCGCGGTCGAAGTCGGGCAGGATGTCAAACATATAGGCACGGAGCGTCTCGCTGTCAGCTTTCGTGTCAACGGAAACCGGCTCCCCGTTTTCCTTTTTCAGTATGTTATCGAGCACCTGCCCCAACGACACCTCTCCCGTCTGGGTAAAGACGGAAATGTCAGCCAAAGAGACTACCTTGTCACGTGTGGAGGTGGGCATGCGCTTGCCGGTTATCAACGACTCGACAATCAGCTTGTTCTTGCCTTGGGTCACCAACTTGAAGAGGCCTTGTTTGCCTCCGATGGAGAGAATTTCTTTAAGCACCGTTCCTTTATTTACTAAACTGAATTACTACTTTATGTCATCCGGCGAACCCTCGCCGTGCAGTCGTACACTGCGAAAAAGCATGCAAATATACCTTCATTTTCATAATCAAGCTACCGGCACGCCAGCAATTTTTCAAAGATGAATCGACAAAAAGGTTCTCCCTCTTTATTTCTTTTCGCCTTCGATGGTGCTCTCGCCCGGGTGACGGCACGATGCCGATTTACGGAAACCGTTCCCTACGTAGGTTGCTACTATCTCACCCGATTGGTTGCGCACCTGCACTTCGCAGTTCGAAAGCCTTTTGTGGTCGAACACCTCACGGGCTTCGGCATACAGATAACCCCGGCTTTCGGAGCGGAAATAATTTATCGTGGCGTTGACAGACAGAGTGAGTCGCTCCCCCGAGTTGACGGCCGCGGCAAAAGCAAAATCGGCCAAAGTGAACAACGCCCCTCCCTGACACACTCCCGCCGCGTTGAGATGTTCCGGCGTTATCTTCATGCGCGCTTTGGCATAACCAAGCCCGGCAGACAACAGTTCCACACCTGCATTCTTGGCAAAACGATCGTTGGAGAAAAAATCATCCAAATTCTTTATCCTTTCTTCTTCCATGTCCACATCCTCCGATTGATACTTTTGTTTGGAGAGACAAAGCTAATGAAAAAAGCGAAGAAAATCGCCTTCGGAAACCTTAGCACTCTACCTCCTGCTGCGTACTAACGAAATTTTTGCCGGATACCAAGGCAGCTTGCGGCGCGTACTAACGAAGTGCCGGCGGAGTTAGTGCGCAAAGAAGGGGGCTTACAAGGCTCTCTGACAGGGGATTGAGAGAAGTAAAAATTTTCCTCCTCTGCAGAAAAAAAATCTTTCAGCTTTTCAGTCGGGGGGATGCGAAGGCCGGGCTTTTGCGACCCCAAAAGCAGCAGTCGCTCTACCTGTCCATGCCCGTGTGGAGAATAAAATCTGAGTCGGGGATTCGTCCGCCGACCGTCGACGGGTCGTCTGCATACATGAGCTGCAGAAAGCGATGGGTCTGCCTCACGACGGCAAAGGCAGCCACGTAGTCGATGTGGCTTAACTCTATCGAGCGCATGGCCGCCTGTTGGTCGGATGCTTTCCCCTGTTCCACCATAATGACGGCCACGGCACGGGGGTGTTCGTTCACGAAGTTGCAGCTGGCACGGTAAGCGGCACATACAGACGACACCAAGTCGGGATGTTTCTGAGAGAAATCGTGGCTGACCACAAAGGCCGACTGCGCAAACCCGTCGTGTGCGAGGTGGGCGTAACCTTCTGCGCTCAACCGCCCCACCGGGTGGATGGCTCCGCTGTCGGCTGTCAGCAGGCTCACCTGCGGCTCCGACAGCACGGCCGTAGTGACCAGACCCTCCTGCAGGGCTTGCGCCACTTGACGGTCGGAGGTAAAACGGTAATCGAGGCGACAATCGAGATTTTCCCGCCTGATGAATTCTCCGGTCAGCACGTCGGCCGGCGAGCCCTTCATCGGAATGGCTATCGTCGCCCCTTGCAGGTCGGAGGCAGTGTGTATCTCCGGGTTGGCCGACACAAGATAATACGTCCCCCAGATGGAGCAGGCCAACATGCGACAGATCTTCCCTTTGTTGTAGAGCCGGGCGGCCATCTCGGTGGGAATCACGGCAAAATCGATAAGACCCTTTGTCAGCTGCGCCTGAAGTTGCTGCGGGTCATCACTCACGACAAGCTCTATTTCATGTCCCGACAGGTCGGACTTCTGCACGGAGAGCAGCGAGGTGCTGACGGCAGCCGGCCCGTCGGTCACGCCGATGCGTATGGTCTGAGAGTCAGGGGCTTTGCGGCAGCAGACAAACAAGGTCGGCACAAGCAACAGGGTGAGGAGAAAACCAGTGTGTCTCATAATACAAGGTATATGCCCGCACAGACACCACGCCTTTTGATGGTTGTCCGGCGTATGGCAAAGATACGTTTTTTTACCGAACCGCTCGCATGAAGGCTTGCCGCCTTCCGCGTCATCTTGCGTTTTCCTTTTTTCGTGTGTGGTGACCGGCCGCGGGCGGCAAAAGTTCCACTCGCGACGCTTGCCGAATAAAC
>CAYPFZ010000032.1:0-10423 GCA_964410225.1 uncultured Paludibacter sp. | reverse complement strand
TACGCAGCGCGAGACGGGAAAGCACGCAGCAGAAGGGAGTGTCAACGTGTTTGTTTTCAGCGGTAAACTGCCACGCTAAAAAGGGATAGGGAGGGCGTTTTCGGGGGATGTCCCCAAGCGGGCGAGAGACAGGGGAATTGCCTCAATGGTGCAATGAAGAACAGGGATGTCTGCCTACTTCTCAGTGGCGGCGGGTGGGCTCGTTTGTCTCATGCTGAACTCACATCCGCAATATGACTGATTGTAAAAGTCATTTTCAGCCAATAAGATACGTCGTCGTTCGCTTAGTCCGCCTTTTCGCCAGTTTTTATTCCAGAATTCCACGCCGGGATAGCGCGCAGCGGCTTTTTGTCCGGCTTGTGCGATTTGCTCTATGTTTTTCCATCGTGAGGAGGCCAGCGTGGTGGCAATGCGGTCGAATCCGTTGGCTTGTGCGTAGCGTGCCGTGGCCTCAAGGCGTATGTGGAAACATTGCAGGCAGCGCGCACCCCTTTCGGGTTCCTGCTCCAAACCTTTGATGCGGGTCAACCAGGTGGTGTGGTCGTAGTCGCCGTCTACGATTGTCAGTTTTAACGAGTGAGCGTGGCGCGTACATTCCGCCTTGCGCTTTTCGTATTCTTCCAATGGGTAAATGTTGGAATTGAAATAGAACAGGGTGGGGCGGATGTCGTTTGCCAGCAACCATTCGATGATGGCTGCCGAGCAGGGGGCGCAGCAGCAGTGAAGCAAAAGTTTCATGCTAATAATATTTTCGGTAGAGCCGCCAATAGTCTTGACTGCCGACAAAACGGGCAAGGAAGGCGTCGATTTCGTGCAACAGGTCGACCGACTGTTTGTCTACCGCCCAGCAATAGGGTTGTCTTATGGTCAAAGGGAGTGATGTGTCCAATTCGGGGTTTTCTCTTTGCAGCTTGCGGGCCAGTTGCTCGTGGGCGGTGGTGAGTTCCCGTTCACTGCGAGCCACCCGCTGTGCCAGCGTTTCGAGGGTGGTGTAGCTTACCTCTTCGATATGCAGTTTGTCGGGCAGTTGGTCAGACAAGTGTTCAAGGTGCATAAAGTAGGGTGCTCCTTTGGGAATGCTCACCGTGCGCCCGGCCAGTTCGTGTTGTTTTCGTATGCAGCCCGTTTCGTCGGGCGGGCAGGCTCGTTGCACGAGCATTTGTCGCGAGATGAACAGGTGGTGAGTGAAATACACATCGTGGTTCCATTGCGTAGTGGCAGGCATGGCGGTGGCCAACAACCGGCAGCGTCCCGTGGTGAGCAGCCTGATGCTGTGAGGAAGGTCGCGGGCGGGCACAACGTTCAGCTCCATGCCCATGCTGTCTGTAAACCGCTTGAGTATTTCGTATTGAAAACCGTGCCATTGTCCGTCATCGCTGTGCGTTGCTCCATGGGTGCCGACCTCCATCACGGCACACAACACGTGGCGATGTGAACGCGCCGGGCTGTTACATCGTTTCAGGGCAAGCAAGAATGCCGACAGGAGGGTAAAAAAAGCTATTCCCGACAATAGTGCCGAAACAAGGGGGCGGCGGGTCATGAGCAATGTCAGTTGTAAAAGTTCCACGAAATGCCGAAGCGGAGTGTGGACGGGTTGATGGGATAGCGAGGCATGGAGAAGTAGTCGCCCTCCATGAACAGCTCATTGAAATGGTAATATTTGACAAAAAAGCGCACTTGCTTCAGATGGAAGTTAAGGTAAATGTTCATAACCGGATAGTTGCCAATGAGCGTCTCGTTTTGTACGAAAAACTGCCCTGTGGCCGGCATGTAGTCGGGGGCATAGTAGGCCGTGTGGTAGCGCAAGTCAAGTCCGAACTGTACATTCAGCGTGTTGAACCACTGGTCTGAGTAATAAAGGTTGTGGTAGAGGGTCAGTGCCGGGAGCGGGAGCACTTCCGAACGTGAAGACAGCTGGTAGACCACGTGATTTTCCAAAAAGAACTTTCCCGCGCGAAAGTCTTGACGCAGGTTGACGGCCAGCACTTGCACGCTGCCATTCACCTGACTCGGCAAGGCGTCGGTGTCATAGTAAATCAAGTTGCTCACGTTCTCGAACGTCACGTCGAGTTGTGTGCGCTTGGTAGGGATGGCAAGTGTGCCACCCAGTTGTGTGCGATAAGTGCGGTTGAAGTCGTTACGCCAGCGGAAGTGATTGGAGTTGTATTGTTCCTGGAAGAAGGAAGGGCTTTCGTTGCTCATCGTTCCCCTCGCTGTGATGGCTACGCTGTCGCGCCACAGGCGGAAAAAGCCGCTGAGGTTGGCAGAAAGATGAAAATCGCCGGCCTGTGCCCCAAACAGGTCGAGTTCGGCGTTTACGTCGTATTTGATGTGTGTGCCTCTTTGTTTCGACAACACGCCTCCTATCTTCGTTCGGCTGCGGTTGGTCTTTTGCAGGGTTGCCGAGTCGCTCAACATGATGTAGCGTTCGAGGTCGTTGGTGATATAGGCCGTGAGGCCGAATTGCATCCATCTGTTGAATTCTTCTTCTATACTCACCGAAAAGGTGTTTGAGATGGTTTGCAGGGCGGCAGTGTCACCGGTTGTGACGAACGAGTAATAGGTGTTGTCGTAAAAAGCCGTGTCGGCTTGCGGTTCGAGGTAACGTTTCCGCTCGTCGGCTATCTTGAGCGTATGGGCGAAGCGGGTTACAGGGATGAATTCTGTGCGTACGGAATCTTCTGTCACTTGCACTTCACGTTCGAAGCCCAAACTGTAACTGTGGTTATAGACGAAGGCGTTGTAGCTGTAAGCCGAGTATCCCGGTCCGGCCAGGCGGGTAGGGAACGACTGGGGGTCGTTCAAGGTGGTGCTGTGCAGGTCGTCGGGACTCTCCAAACCGCCGTTCTCGTAGTTGTCCATCTTGTTGAACATGACGGCACCCGCTGCACTGTATCGCCGTCCGTCGTAGCTGAGGAAGATGTCGCCCGACAGTAGTCTGGTCGACTGGTTCTCATATTCACCGATGGCTCGCGTGTAGTCTAATTCAATGCCGAAATTCAACTTTTTGTCAGAATTGGCCGTAAAAAGGAATCGCACGTTGTCTTCATCGCGATAGTTCACGGCTATCCCCCCCAAATATTCCAACCGACTGTAGGGACCTTTCGTGTTGTAGAAGGTGACGTTTTCCGGACGTGTAACGTAGGGGAAGTAGGCATCGGCGAAGATGAACGAAGAGTTGAAAGGGCGTTGGAAATAGAGTTTCGACTGCAGGGGCGAACCCAAGTTGCCATTGTAGGAATTGGCAATGCTGTAGCGGTCTATCCTATTTACGTCCTGGAAGTTGATATGCGCCGTGTCGGGTTGTACGGAATCGGCTCTTGCCAAAGGAGGCACCACGTGCCAGGCCTTGATGTGGCGCACCGAGTCGCGCCTGACTCGCCCGGAAGACGTGTCTTGTGCCGCAGACGGCAGCACGGCAATGCACACGCAGATGTATAGAAAAGGCAGCCTCCTCACAAAGGGCAAAGATACGAAATTTCGAAAGATACCGCATCCCCGCTCTTGCTTTGGCAAAAAGGAGGCAATGACTTAACACGTCGTGTCATTCGTCTCACACATTCCACCCACTTAAGTTTAATTATCAGGCTTTTGTCGAAACGTAAAAAGAATGGTAGCTTTGCGCGCGTCTCATTCCGTCGCCTATTATGCACGGGCAGCCGGGGTGCATCCACGCAACCACATTCAAACCGAAGAAAACAAATGGCAATTATCACATTGAACGACATGGAGTTCTACGCCTACCACGGCTGCTTGGAACATGAGCGCAAAACGGGCAACACCTTTCTTGTGAGCGTGAGCATGACGCTCGACACGACGCGGGCTGCCGCAAGCGACCGCCTGAGCGACACGTTGGATTACCAGTCGGTTTATGACACGGTGAAGGCAGAAATGGAAAAGCCGTCGAATCTGATAGAACACGTTGCCCAAAGGACACTCGACGCTTTGGTGAATCGTTTCCCTGAGGTAAGCCGCTTCGAGCTGCGGCTCTCGAAACTGAACCCGCCGTTGGAAGGCAAGGTGAGTCGGGTGACCATCGAAACAAGTCATCGGGCGGGCTGACAGCCGGCCTGTTTCGTTCTGACATCCTCGGCAAAGCGTCTTTTCTTTTTCGGGTCTTGATTCGTTGGGGCAAAAAACAAGAAAACAAAGGTGTTTTGCAGGCTGTCGTTCGCTCTATTTACTGCCTGCACATCGCTTCCGAATGCCTTACTTTACCCCCTTCTGCTGCGAAAAGTTTTTGACAGTGGGAGCACTCCGATGAGACTTTCGCCTTCCTCCGTTTTTTTGTCTACTTTTGCAAATACCAACAGACAGGATGGAATGCTATATCCCGAACACATAGAGCAGAAAATCGGTTTCGACAAGATACGCGAACTGTTGAAGCAGCAATGTGTCAGCGTCCTTGGGCGCGAACGGGTGGATGCGCTCCGTTTTTCGGCCGACTTTGACGAGATAAACGTCCGCTTGGAAGAGTGTGACGAGTTGTTGCGCTTGCTGGCTTCGGACGCAGAGGAGATGCCCGTGGGTGGTTTCTGTGACGTGCGTGACCCGCTGCGGCGCGTCAGAGTGCCGGGACTGTATCTCGACGAGAGCGAAGTGTTCGACTTGCGCCGTGCCCTCGAAGCGGTGCGGAGCGTAGTGACTTACATCGGTCGGCACGACGCGCTGCTGTATCCCCGCCTTCACGCTTTGTTGGTTCCCATGGACGACTTTCCGCCTCTTGTCCGTCGCATGGACGCGATGCTTGACAAGTTTGGAAAGATGAAAGACAATGCTTCGCCCGCCTTGGCTGCCATTCGTCGCCAAAAGATGCAAGTACAAGGCAGCGTGTCGCGTATTCTGGCCGCCATCCTCAAAAAAGTGCAGGCCGACGGCTATGTGGAAAAAGACGCTGCCCCGGTCATGCGCGGCGGACGGTTGCTCATCCCCGTTTCTCCGGCCGGCAAACGAAAGATCGGAGGCATTGTACACGATGAATCGGCCACGGGAAAAACCGTTTACGTCGAGCCGCAACAGGTGGTGGAGGCCAATAACCGCGTGCGCGAGTTGGAGAATGAAGAGCGGCGCGAAATCATTCGTATCTTGTTGGAGTTTACCGACTACGTTCGTCCCTTCAGCGATACGATATTTGCTTCGCAAGACTTTCTCGGCTTTATCGACTTTTTGCGGGCAAAGGCGTTGTTTGCACTCGACATCGGAGCCATCGTGCCACGCATGGAGGCCGCTTGTCTGATCGATTGGGTGCAGGCTGTCCATCCGTTGCTCCTTCTTTCGCTTCGCAAGCAGGGGAAGGAAGTCGTGCCGCTCGACATCCGGCTTGATGTTCGGCAGCGCATCTTGCTAATCTCCGGTCCGAACGCCGGAGGCAAATCGGTTTGCCTGAAGACGGTGGCACTCTTGCAGTATATGCTGCAAAGTGGTTTGCCTGTCACGGTGGGAAGCGGCAGCACGATGGGTGTGTTCGAACGTATCTTTATCGACATAGGCGACGAACAATCGATAGAAAACGACCTTTCCACCTATAGCTCGCACCTGCTCAACATGAAGTTTTTCATCCGCCACAGCCATGGCCGCACCTTGTTGCTCATCGACGAGTTTGGCACGGGCACCGAGCCGCAGGTAGGCGGAGCGATAGCCGAGGCGGTGCTCGAACGCTTTAACCACAACGGCGCATTTGGCATCGTCACCACACACTACACCAACCTCAAACATTACGCCGAAGATGCCCCGGGTGTGGTTAACGGCGCGATGCTTTACGATCGTCAATTGCTACGTCCTCTCTTTCGCCTCGAAGTGGGGCGGCCGGGCAGCTCCTTTGCCGTGGAGATAGCACGAAAAATCGGTTTGCCCGAAGACATCATTGCTGAGGCTGCCGAAAAAGTGGGAGCAGGACAGATGGACTATGACAAACACCTGCAAGACATCGCCCGCGACAAACGTTACTGGGAAAACAAGCGGCAACAAATCAGGATAAAGGAGAAACGCCTCCGGGAGGTACTCGCCCAATACGAGACCGAACTGGCGGAGATAGGCGGCAAGCGCAAAGAAATATTGATCCAAGCCAAGACAGAGGCACAAGCCATGCTTGCCGAAGCTAACGCCCGCATAGAAGCTACAATACGTGAAATCAGGGAAGCCGTCGCGGAGAAAGAACGCACCCGTGAGGCGAGAAAATCCCTTGAAAACTTCAAAGAGAAGGTAGCTCAAGTGAAAGACGATACAAACCTGCCCGCCGCCTCGACGAAAAAAAAGCGGAAGGCCTCTTCTGCCTCTCCGCCCGGATCGCCGGCAGCAACCTCGGCTGATCGCCCGATAGCCCCGGGCGACACGGTAAGCATCGGGGGACAGACTGCCGTGGGCACGGTGATGGCCGTGCAAGGGAAGCAGGCCACTGTGGTATTCGGACAGATGAAGTCAACCATACCTATTGACAAGCTGGAGCGAACAGCCAAGTCCCGCCCCAAGAAAGATACGGGCAAATACGAGAAATTAGGTGCCGCCACCGACGACGGACTGCGCCGACGCAAACTGACGTTTAAACCCGATATCGATGTACGCGGCATGAGAGGTGAGGAGGCTTTGCAGGCGGTGATGTATTTCATTGACGATGCCATCATGGTGGGCACAACCGAGGTGCGCATCTTGCACGGAACGGGCAATGGCATCCTTCGTCAGCTCATCAGGCAGTATCTCTCCACGGTGCACGGAGTGAAGCGTTACCGCGACGAACACGTACAACTGGGAGGTGCGGGCATCACTGTGGTGGAGCTGGATTGAACCCCGGAGACTACGGCTTTCCTTGTCCGAACAGACGCTTTTTATACTTTTGCAATAGAGAAACACGATACACAAGGGCACATGAAAAAGTTTTGGCTTATTTTGTTGTTATTCCCTTTTTTTCTCCATGCGCAGGAATCGGATGTCCGAACGTCGTCCGGTCGGCTGTGGGTGGGCTTGGTGGTCGCACCTGAGTATTCACACCGCTTTGCCCATGCGACCGACGTGTATGGCGAGCACCTGATGGCAACCACCGCAGGTGGCGAGAGGGGAAAAATCGCCTTCCGCACCGGTTTGTCGTTAGACTGTGAGTTGCTCCCTTGGCTCTCGTTTGAAACCGGCCTGCAATATGCCAACAAGGGTTACCGCTCCGTTTGGACATCGGAGGGCGTCAGCCTGTCGGGCGAAAGCCTCTACGGCTTGTCAAAATACAGCGTTCACTATTTGAGCGTGCCGCTGAAAGCCAAATTTTACGCATGGGGAAGGGACTTTCCTCTGTTTTTCGCGGCAGGCTTTTCGCCCGACTTTTTCTTGGGAAGCACCTTGAAAGTCGACGGCACGAAAGCCTCTGTGGATAGCGACGGCAGTGTGAAAGCTCGTGCGGTCAACCTGTGCGGTCTGCTCGGCGTGGGGACTAAATATGCCGTTGCGCCCCGTCTGCTTTTGGAGGCAGAGGTCGGTTTCAAAAGTTCCATGATGCCGATGAACGACGAGCCGTTGCGTCGCAAGCTCTACTCTTTGGGACTCGACGTGCGGATATACTACGACCTGTCGCGCCGCTGATTGCCCCTTCGAAATTCATTCTCTTTCCTCAGCCACCTTCCCGTCCGAGCGTTTTCTCGTATCCATACACCTCCAGCCCGTTTCGCCACGTCTCTCCCTTGCGAGCAAAGCCGTTCCGCTCGCAAAAGCGGATGGCAGCCAAATTGCTTTTGCTCACCCACAAACGAATACCGTCGTATTTCCGTCGTCGGCAAGTGGTGACAATTTTACGTAACAGCAGATTGGCAATTCCCTTTCTCCGAAATTCGGGCAGCACGCCCCAGCGCGCCAAGCAACAAGGCCGGAGGCATTCCCAACTTAGCATGTCGCCGTTGTCACCGGCTTCTACCGACGCTGCCGCAACAATGCGCAACGTTTTGTCTGTCACGATAAAAAGGGCTGCGTTATCGATGTCGTTCTCGGCGGTATCGCGGTCGGTAAAGTCGCCCGGACAGCCGTCGCCCGTCGCAAAGCCAATGCGCCGGTAAAGATTCAATATTTCGGGCGTGTCGCTGCGTCGTGCGACGGAAAAAAGATAATCCATGACCGTTTGCGGCTCTTTTGCATGTATACCCTGCAAAGTTATGTTATTTACACAAGTACGAAACAAAAAATCGGTTGGCGCAAACAAGGCAGGCGAAGGCTCTGTTTGCGGCTTTTGTTTCGTCATTTTCCCCGTTTTTTGCCATGGTTTCCCCTTTCCGCTGCGTGCTTTCCCCGCTGCTCGCTGCGTAAGCACGCAAGAGAAGGGGCTAAACTAAGGATGTAAGAGTGGCATTTGCAGGTTTTGCATAAGCCGTGAATATTTGATGGATAGCGTGATGTAAATTCTTGATAAATTCCGTATATTTGCCCGAAAAACGGAATAGAAGGCACGCCTTATGGAGCAAACGTCCATGCAGTATGACAAGGTGATAGCAGCATGCCGCAAGGTCTTTGTGGGGAAGCTGCACGACTACGGTGCCGCTTGGCGCATCCTTCGTTCGCGCTCGGTGACCGACCAACTGTTTATCAAGGCCAGCCGCATCCGAAGCATCGAGACAAAAGGTCGGGCCAAAGTGGCGGAAGGCGTCCGCCCGGAGTGGATGGGCATCGTAAATTACGGGATAATAGGGCTGATACAATTGGAGTTGGGACATGCGGAAAAAAATGATTTGGACGCAGATGAGGCGGTAAGCTTGTATGACAAATATGCCCGCTTGGCCAAAAACCTGATGATGGCCAAAAATCACGATTACGACGAGGCATGGCGTCTGATGCGCACGGAGTCGTACACCGATTTAATATTGATGAAGATTCATCGCACCAAGCAAATAGAAGATCTTTCGGGCGACACGCTGATGTCTGAAGGTATTGATGCCAACTATTTTGACATGGTGAACTACGCGGTGTTTAGCTTAATCAAATCAGACGAGGCAGAGACCGTCTGACTTCCTCCAACTTTCTTGTAAAATGAACACGATGAGGGCAAACAATTATTCTTTTGCAAACAGAAGACGACAGATCAACCGCCCGTGGTTGACTGTTTTGCTGGTTGTGTGTCGTCTGTTTTTCGGTGTCGTATTCATATTCTCAGGCTTCGTGAAGGCCATCGACCCATTGGGCTCCATGTACAAGATAGAGGATTATCTGACGGCTTTCGGCGGATTTTTCGAGTCGTTCCTCCCCTTTGCCATGGTAGCGGCTGTGGCACTTTCCACCCTTGAGCTGCTCGTCGGGCTGGCCCTGTTTTTCAACATCCGCGTGCGACTTGCCGTCGTGTTGGGCCTGTTGCTCATGCTGTTCATGACACCCTTGACGCTCTACATCGCCATTGCCTCTCCGGTGAGCGATTGTGGCTGCTTCGGAGATGCCATCAAACTGAGCAACACCGCCACATTCCTTAAAAACGTTGTCTTGCTGGTCGTTATTCTCATCTTGTTTGTCAATCGGCGGCGGTTGCACCCGTTGCTCGCACCGTTTGCGGAGTGGTGTGTGATGCTGCTGTTCGTCGCGGCGGGAGTGAGCTTGTCAACGTATTGCCATCGTCATTTGCCACTTATCGACTTCCGACCGTACAAAGTGGGGACGAACCTGCTTGAAGGCATGGCCGTGCCCGAAGGCGCACCGCAAGATGAATACGACATTACCTTCATCTACGAAAAAGACGGCGTGCAGAAAGAATTCACGTTGGACAATTATCCGAAAAACGATTCGACATGGACTTTCGTTGACCAACGTTCTATCTTGGTGAAGAAAGGCTACGAACCACCCATACACGATTTTGTCATCGAAAACGAGTATTGGGACGACATTACGGAAGATGTGCTTTCCTACGAGGGAAAGACTTATTTGGTGATCACTTACGACCTGCAGACGGCCAACGAAGATGCCTTGCTCAAGGTGCAACGACTTTACAATCGCTGCGTATTGTCGAAAGACGAAAAATGCTACGTGTTGACCGCCTCCACCGATGAAGATGTCGAAATGCTGAGACAACACACCGGAGTAACATACCCCTTTTGTAAAGTCGACCCCACCACATTGAAAACCATCATCCGTTCCAATCCGGGCATCGTGTTGATAGAACAAGCCGAGGTGACCGGCAAATGGGCCTGGCGAGATTTTGAATTTTAATAGTCCTTCCTTAGGGATGAGCCGTAAAAAAGATGAGAAAGAATATCGTTGCAGGAAACTGGAAAATGAACACCACGCTGGAAGAAGGGCTGGCGTTGGCAACCGGTGTAAACGAACTGCTAAAAGGACAAAACCCGAAATGTGATGTCATTCTGGCCACGCCTTTTACCCATCTGGCAAGCGTGGTAAAAGCGGTTGACCCTGCCACGATTGCCATCGCGGCACAAAATTGTGCAGACAAAAAAGCCGGTGCCTTTACCGGCGA
>CAYPFZ010000031.1:8196-15887 GCA_964410225.1 uncultured Paludibacter sp. | reverse complement strand
TGAAAGAGGGGTCTCCGCTGCGTGCTTTGGTAATTTTTGCTGCGTTAGTACGCAGCGCGTAGCGGGAAAGCATGCAGGATTTACCGAAAATGCAGGGTTTTTGAAGGGGATTTTAAGGACATGACAAGGGCGCACCCGGCAACGCCGTAAGTGCGCCCTTGGGTGGTTTTGTCTTACGCGTTGCGCCGCAACACGTAGGTATTGGCCTGTTGGCTCGGGTTGATTTGGATGTCGTTAATCATCACGTGCGGCGGACGGGTGACGATGAATTCGAGCGCATCTGCAATGTCGTCGGCCACAAGGGGTTGGAACCCTTGGTAAACGGCTTTTGCTGCTGCTTCGTCACCGTGGTATCTCACGATGGAGAACTCCGTCTCGACCATGCCGGGGGAGATGGAGCTCACCTTGATGCCGTGCTTTCCAAGGTCGATGCGCATACCTTTGGTGAGGGCGTTCACGGCGTGCTTGGTGGCGCAGTAGACATTGCCGTTGGGGTAGACTTCGAGGCCTGCAATGGAGGAAATGTTGACAATGTGTCCCGATTTTCTCTGTACCATGCCCGGGATGAGGAGCTTGCTGATGTAGATAAGTCCTTTGACATTGGTGTCGATCATGCGTTCGAAGTCGTCGAGCAGGCTTTCGTCGAAGGGGGCTGCTCCTGCGGCCAATCCGGCATTGTTGACCAAAAGGTCAATGCAGCTGAAGCTGTCGGGAAGTGATTGCACGGCGGCTTGGCAGGCTGCCGGGTCACGCACGTCGAAACACAGCGGGACGACTTCCACGCCATAATCGTTGACAAGGGTGCGAGCCAGTGTTTGGAGGCGTTCTTCGCGTCGCCCGGTGATGGCCATCCGGTAGCCTAATTGCGCCAACTTGCGGGCAATGGCTTCGCCAATGCCGGCAGTGGTTCCGGTGATGAAAGCTGTTTTCATTGTTGTGTGGGGTTTTGTTGGTGAATGGTGTCGGAGAGATGCAAGTTGTGGTGCATCCGCTCTTTTTTCGTTCTCATGTAGGTGATGTTGTAGGGATTCGGCTGTATCTCAAGGGGGATGTTTTCCACTATTGACAAACCGTATGACTCTAATCCGATGCGTTTTTTGGGGTTGTTTGTCAAGAGTCGGATTTTTCCCACGCCGAGCGAGCGCAATATTTGCGCCCCGATGCCGTAGTCGCGTTCGTCGGCCTGAAAGCCGAGGTGGAGGTTGGCATCCACCGTGTCGAAACCTTCCTCCTGGAGCTTATAGGCTCTTATTTTGTTCATCAGACCGATGCCCCGGCCTTCTTGATTCATGTAGACCACGATGCCTTTCCCCTCTTGTTCGATTAGCTGCATGGCCTTGTGGAGTTGTTCGCCACACTCACAACGGCACGAACCGAACACGTCGCCGGTCATACACGACGAGTGTACGCGTACCAATACCGGCTCGTCGACTTCCCAACTGCCTTTGACCAAGGCTATGTGTTCCTTGCCGTTCGACACCTGACGGAAGGGGGTGAGCTTGAAATGCCCGTAGGCCGTGGGCAAGTCTACAGTCTCGCCCTTCTCTACAAGTGATTCCGTCTTGAGGCGGTAGGCGATGAGGTCGGCAATGGAGATAAGTTTGAATCCGTAGGTATCTGCCATTTGGCGCAGTTGCGGCAGTCGTGCCATGGTGCCATCGTCGTTCATCACCTCCATGAGGGCACCGGCGGGATAGAGTCCTGCTAATTTTGCCAAATCGACGCAAGCCTCGGTGTGTCCGGCTCGGCGTAACACGCCCCGGTCTTGTGCGTAAAGCGGGTTGATGTGTCCCGGCCGGCCAAAAGTCTCAGGGGTCGATGCCGGGTCGGCCAACGCACGGATGGTGGCGGCACGGTCGGCGGCCGACACGCCGGTGGTGCACCCTTCTATCTTGTCGATGGTAACGGTGAAGGGGGTGCCCAGCATCGAGGTGTTGTTTTCCACTTGATGAGGCAGGTCGAGCTCCTCACAGCGCGAAATGGTGATGGGGGCGCAGAGCACGCCGCGTGCGTGTTTGAGCATGAAGTTGACCTTCTCGGGCGTGATGAGCTCTGCAGCGATGACAAGGTCGCCTTCATTTTCGCGCCCATCGTCGTCGACAACGATGACGAATTCTCCTTTACGGAAATCGTCAATGGCTTCTTCTATCGAATCCAATAATGTTTCTTTCATGTTTTGTCGGTGGTTAATGTCGCCACGTTTTTCTTTTTTCGCGTGGCTGACGTGATTTTATGTCTGATGTTTTCGAATAGCTTTTTGTAATGGTCGGGGCTGAATAGCGTTGCGTCGACAATGGCTTTGTAGGTAAGGAAGATGCCGATGGGGAGCAACACTACCGAGCTGAGCCACATGCCCTGATAGGCCTCCCACAGTCCCTCGCGTGCCATCTTCACTCCTGCCGTGTCGATAATATAGTAAACGATGAACATGAACACCGACACCAAGGTAGGCATACCCAATCCGCCTTTGCGTATAATGGCTCCCAACGGCGCACCGATAAAAAAGAAAATGAGGCAGGCAAACGACAGGGTAAACCTTCGATGAAGCTCCACCAGATGCCGCCTGACGTAGACGATGGAGTCGTTGACCATGAGTTTGTTATATTGTATCTGGTCCCTCCGCTCTTTGGCCACGATTACCGCTTGCTCCATAGCCTTCTCCATGTCGTTTTGTCCTAAAGAGAAAAACGCGGTATCCACGTGGTAGCGGGCGGCGTCAGGCAGCTCTTCGGGCAAGGTATCGGCCTGCTCATCGCGCTTGTAGCGCACGTAATTGTTGCGAAGGACTTCCTGCCCCTGCTGCTCAATCTTTACGGCCACCAACTCGTTCACCGAATCGATGGAGTGCATCAGCATCCGGGTGTTTTTGCTCACCTGCTGGTCGCTGAGAATAGACTCGTCGTATCGGTTCAAGTCGGAGTCGAAATCGATCAATATTTCCTTTTTTTTGAACATTTCGCGCCGATAGGGGATGCTCCCCTGCACCCTGTCGCCTTTCTGTTCTTTGAGATTCTCGAAACTTTCGCCATCGAACAAAGTCAAAAGCAGGTATTTATTGTCGCCCGTGAGCTGCACGTAACCGGAGTCGGCAGTCATCACCGTGGCGTTGTTGAACCCGGAAGAGAAGTCGTATATCATCAAGTCTTCCAATACCTTACCGTCTCTTCCACGCACGTATACGGTCATGCCCTTAATGCCCGAATAGAATTCGCCCACCGGTATATCTAACTCGGGTGACTTCTGCCGGAGGGAAAAAATCAGTGCCCACAATTTGGCCTGCGCCTTGGGAAGGATGGAGTCGGAAAAAAAGAACGCTCCCACACAGATAAAACAAATAAGGATGATGAGCGGGCGCATGATGCGAAAAAGCGAGATGCCGGCAGCCTTCATGGCTGTAAGCTCAAAATTTTCACCGAGATTGCCGAATGTCATCAGTGAGGCCAGCAGAATGGCCAGCGGAAGACCCAACGGCACCATGGTAAAAGAAGCGTAGAAGAAAAACTCTGCCAATATGCCCACCGACAAGCCTTTCCCCACCAAATCTTTTACATGCATCCACAAAAATTGCATCAGCAAGATAAAGATGCAAATGAGGAAGGTCATTAGAAAAAGCGTCAAAAAACGCTTCAGCATGTATAAATAAATTTTCTTCACGCTCGTAAAAACGCTTTCCTTTGTCAGAATAGGGTCGCCCGGCAGACAAAAGTACGCCAAAAAAATTGTTCGGCAGGCACACCGCTTGCGAAATATCCCCGAAAGGCTCCACTTTGCCGATTCCAACAAGAGCAGCACGGCGCGCAAAGCACGCAGCAGAAGAGGGTAAACGAAGGCTTTTTGAGTCATTGTTTGTATTGCCGGTTGACTTTCTCTTTTCATACGCTTTCTTTCTCCGTATGGCGGTTGCCGAAAAAGCACTATCTTTGCCCGGTAGATTTCATAGCAGTTCGTTATCATGTTCAAAATCCTGTCTGTCAACCCCGGTTCGACCTCCACGAAGTTGGCTTATTATGAAGATGAAAATTTGGTTTCCAGCCAGACCATTCGCCATTCGGCCGATGATTTGAAACATTTTCCCCGCGTGGCCGACCAGTATGAATTTCGCAAAAAGATGATAATCGACTGCTTGCGCGGGCTGGATGTCGACCTTTCCGGTCTGGCGGCAGTGGTGGGTCGCGGCGGATTTGTGCGCCCCATCGAGTCGGGGGTGTATGAGGTGAACGACCGCTTGTTGGCCGATTTGCGAGCCGGAGGCGTGAAAGAACATGCCAGCAACCTTGGCGCGCTGATAGCCCGCGATATAGCCGACAGCATCCCCGGTTGCCGTGCCTTTATTACCGACCCCGTGGTGGTTGACGAGCTGCAAGATGTGGCACGTATCAGCGGCCTGCCCCAAATGCCTCGCCACTCGGTGTTCCACGCCTTGAACCACAAGGCAATAGCCCGCCGTTATGCAGCCGATAAGAACGTAAGATATGAAGATTTGAACCTGGTGGTGGCTCACTTGGGCGGAGGCATATCCGTGGGTGCCCATCGCAAAGGTCGTGTGATCGATACCAACCAGGCATTAGACGGTTACGGGCCGTTTTCGTCAGAACGGACAGGCACGGCAGACGCCGGACAGCTGGTGCGCATGGCCTTCAGCGGAGAATATACGCAGGAGCAATTGCTGAAAATGCTGACGGGCAAGGGAGGCCTGGTGGCTCATTTAGGCACAAACGAGGCCTACGTAGCCTATCGGCGAGCCGAAGCAGGCGACGCCTATGCGCGTTTGGTGCTTGAAGCACTGGCCTACGGCGTGGGGAAAGAAATCGGAGCGATGCACGTGGTGCTCGAAGGGACAACCGATGCCATCTTGCTGACCGGGGGCATTGCCTACAATGCCTTTATCGTCGACTATATCCGCCGGATGGTCAAATGCCTTGCGCCCGTACATGTCTATCCGGGTGAAGACGAAATGGGGGCACTCGCCATGAGCGGCCTTCGTGTGCTTCGCGGAGAAGCGGCAAAAGAGTATTAAGGTCTCACGCTTTGGCGGCGTTCCCAATAGTGCCGAAAAAGACGGTGGCAAGGCGGTTGTGCTCAGGAAAACAGCACCTTGAAGGCTTCCTCTACCTTGCGCACCCTTACTATTTCGATGGTTGTTTTCTTCAGATCGATGCTTTCCCGATTGAAATGAGGCACTAAGATTTTTTGGAATCCTAATTTTTCTGCCTCCATAATGCGTTGTTCCAACCTGTTGATGGGGCGTATCTCACCACTCAGCCCCACCTCGCCGGTCATACACGTATGTTTCCCGACCGGCTTGTCCACGTTGGACGAAAGAATGGAGGTGATTACCGCAAGGTCGATGGCCGGGTCGTTTACCTTCAGTCCTCCGGCAATGTTCAGGAACACGTCTTTTTGAGTCAATTTAAAGCCGGCTCGCTTCTCCAGTACGGCCAGCAGCATGTTAAGCCGCCTGAGGTCGAAGCCCGTACTCGACCGTTGCGGATTGCCGTAGGCGGCGGAACTCACCAATGCCTGCACCTCGATGAGGAAAGGACGCATGCCTTCGATGGCCGAAGCGATGGCCACACCGCTCATCTCCTCTCGGTGTTGCGAAAGCAACATTTCTGACGGATTGCTCACTTCGCGCAGACCGTTTTGGTGCATCTCAAAGATGCCTAACTCCGAAGTGCTGCCAAAGCGGTTTTTGATGGCACGAAGGATGCGGTATATGTAGTGTTGGTCGCCTTCGAATTGCAACACCGCGTCGACGATGTGCTCCAATACCTTCGGACCGGCTATGCTTCCCTCTTTGTTGATATGCCCTATGAGCAGCACGGGAGTAGCAGTCGTTTTGCAGAATTTCAATATGGACGAGGAGCATTCGCGCACTTGCGACACGCTCCCCGGAGACGCTTCTATCGTGTCGGTGGCAATGGTCTGTATAGAGTCAATAATCACCACCTCTGGGCGTACGTTTTGTATGTGCACGAAAATTTGTTCGAGCGAGGTTTCGCTTACAATGTAGCAGTCGCGGTTTTCGATGTTCAGCCGCTCGGCACGCAGTTTCAGCTGTTTTACGCTTTCCTCGCCCGACACGTAGAGCGTGCGTCTGCCTTGCAGTCCCAACACGATTTGCAACACGAGGGTGGATTTTCCTATCCCCGGCTCGCCACCTATCAGCACCAACGAATCGTGTACCAAACCGCCGCCCAATACGCGATTGAGCTCATTGTTGCGTGTGTCTATGCGTTTTTCTTCCACCGTCTCCACGTCTGACAACAACACCGGACGTTGTTTTGTCACTTCCACCCCGCCCATGTGAATCTTGCGCTCCGGCGTCTTGCTGACGACCTCTTCCACGTAGGTGTTCCATTGACCGCAGGCCGGGCATTTCCCCACCCATTTGGGAGAGTCGTTGCCGCAATTCTGACATATATATACAGACTTGGTTTTGACCATGTTGAACGTCGGTTGATGTCGCGTTGAGACAGTTGGCGTATGAGGGGTTCTCCAAGTATTGTAAGAGGATAAAATCCTCTTATTTTCGCGTATTTGTCAAATGATAAGCATGGCATCACCATACACCCCGAAGCGATAGTTCTCATTGACTGCAACCTCGTATGCATGCATGATGTGGTTGTATCCTCCGAAGGCGGCAGCCATCATCAACAAGATGGAGTAGGGCATGTGGAAATTTGTTATCATGGAGTTGGCGATGGTGAATTCATGCGGCGGGAAAATGAATTTGTTTGTCCAGCCATCATACGCCTTGATACGTCCTTCGGTTCCGGCTACGGTCTCCAATGCACGCATCACGGTGGCACCTATCGCACAGATGCGGTGTTGTTCGCTTTGTTTTTTGTTGACCAAATCGGCCACCTCTTGCGTGATGATCATTTGCTCCGAGTCCATTTTATGTTTGGTGAGGTCTTCCACATCAATGTTTCGGAAGTTGCCGAGGTTCATGTGTGAGGTGAGGAATGCTGTGTCGATTCCTTTTATTTCCAAACGTTTCATCAGTTCGCGACTGAAGTGCAACCCTGCTGCAGGTGCGGAGACGGCACCTTCGTTGGTGGCAAAAATGGTCTGGAAGCGTTCCGCATCTTCCGGGACGACGGGTCGCGTGATGGTGTGTGGCAGGGGTGTCTCGCCCAAGGAGTAAAGGTTTTTTTTGAATTCTTCGTAGGGGCAATCGTAAAGAAAGCGCAGGGTACGCCCGCGTGAGGTGGTGTTGTCAATCACTTCGGCCACCACCGATTCGCTGTCGCCGAAATAGAGTTTGTTGCCGATGCGTATCTTCCGGGCAGGTTCAACCAACACGTCCCACAAATGCATGTCGCGGTTGAGCTCGCGGAGAAGGAACACTTCAATCTGAGCACCGGTTTTCTCTTTGTTACCATAAAGTCTCGCCGGGAACACCTTTGTGTCGTTGAAGATGAACAGGTCGTGTTCGTCGAAAAAGTCGATAACGTCTTTGAACGTCCGGTGTTCGATTTCGCCATTTTTCCTGTTGACCACCATCAGGCGCGATTCGTCGCGATAGGCTGCCGGGTGTTGGGCTATCAATTTTTCCGGCAAGGTGAATTTGAATTGAGTTAACTTCATGTGCAATGAATATCCTTGTGGTTACTATTTTTTCCGGCTTGCAGGCTCTCTCGTCAGCCTTCGTTTTCCTCTTTCCGGCGCGTACTTAGGAAAATTTT
>CAYPFZ010000031.1:0-8096 GCA_964410225.1 uncultured Paludibacter sp. | reverse complement strand
GCGTTAGTACGTAGCTCAGGCTGCGTAGTAACGCAGCAGAAGGGGGATTACAAGGAGGTATAATTCCTTAATTATCAAGTTTCTCATTTTTCGATGGGATGTCAGTTGTGGAGGCTTCGCGGTCGATAAAGTCAAGTAGTTCGTCCACTTTCCAACAGTCTTCCACCCGCATTTTTCCCACCCTTGTGCGGCGCAAGGCGGTGAGATATGCACCGCTGTGCAGAGCCCTCCCGATGTCGCGTGCCAAAGCGCGAATGTACGTACCTTTGCTGCATACCACCCTTATTGTCAATGCAGGAGGCTCGAAGTGCAGCACCTCTATCTCGTCGATGACAAGCAATTTGGGCTTCAATTCTACGTCTTTCCCCTTCCGGGCGTAGTCGTAGGCGCGAATGCCGTCCACTTTAACGGCCGAATAGGCCGGAGGTATTTGCCATATCTCGCCTGTGAAGCGGGGGATGACGCTGTCGACTAACTGCTTAGTGATGTGCTCGATGGGATAGGTCGCGTCTTCTTCGTGCTCCATGTCGAACGACGGGGTGGTCGCACCCAGCTTCAGCGTGGCGACATATTCCTTATCTTGATACTGAAAGCTTTCTATCGTTTTGGTGGCTTTTCCCGTACACAACACCATCACCCCCGTAGCCAACGGATCCAAGGTGCCGGCATGTCCTACCTTGATTCGCTTCAGCCGGAAGGCCTTGCTTATTTTTGCTCTCACGCGCCCCACGACTTTGAACGAAGTCCAGCCGAAAGGCTTGTCGACATACAACACTTCCCCTTCTTTGAAATCCACGAGCTTTGTCGTTCTAAATGATCGTATAGAGAAGTATCCCTCCACCGACTGCAGCGCAATAGATGGCAAAATAGATGAGTTTCCCCCTCTTGACTATGTTTATCATGAATTTGCAGGCGAAACATCCCGCCGCAAAAGCCGAGACGAATCCCACCAAGAGCGGCAACATGCCTATTCCCGATGCGGCGCTTTCCGCACTGCCCACCGAGCGGAGAATGTCGAGCAAGGTTTCACCCAGGATAGGTATCAGCACCATGAGAAATGAAAATTGCGCGACGTTTTCTTTCTTGTTGCCAAGCAGCAAGCCTGTGGCTATGGTCGTACCCGAGCGTGAAAGTCCGGGCAGCACCGCTACGGCCTGCGACAGACCGATGATGAAAGAGTCAAGGTAGGAAATGCGTTCTTTCCGGCGGGGTTTTGCGTAATAGGCAAACGTGAGCAAAAGGGCGGTGAGCAAAAGGCAACAGCCCACCACCGGGATGCCTTGGCCGAAAACAGCCTCCACATAGTCTTTGAAAAACAGGCCGACTATGGCCACCGGCAACATTGAAATGAAGATTTTCAGAACGTATGACTTCTCATCATTCCATGCCTTGGTACAAAACGTGCCTTTGAACAGCTTTTCTACCTCTTTCCACAGGATGACGACGGTGCTGAATACGGTAGCCGCGTGAACTGCCACAATGAACTGCAAATTGTCGGCAGCACTCGTCTCCAAATTCAGCAACTCTTGGGCTATCGTCAGGTGGCCGCTGCTGCTCACGGGAAGAAATTCGGTCAGACCTTGAAGCAGCCCAAGCAGCAAGGCTTCGAACCAATTCATTCTTCCGTCCCCTTTTTGGGGTGGTACATGATGGAGAATACCATAGATAAAAATCCGAAGAACGAAATCATCGGGCCTACCACTATGCGCCGCGTGCTGAACACGTCAGGATTATATTCTACCTCGGTGGGCGACCCGGTCATGACCAGAAAGCCCGTGACAATGATAAGAAAACTGATGCCGATGAGCTTGAGGTTCAACTTCGACAAGGTGAAACGTCTATTTTCTTCCATATCCTATATTGTGTCGGCCCGTCGTCGGACCGGTTTTCTTTCTGTCTGTTTCTCTGTATCTCTTCTCACACAAAATAGAGGTCGTTCGTGCTCATCCTTACGTATCTCCCCACCGAGAAAAAGGCCGACAGGGCGGTAATGGCGATGCCGGACAACACAACGACGGCACACACCGCTCCTATCGTATGCCAAGACTGCAACAGTTCGGTCATTCCCCACGAACGGTATGCGTAATAAAGCAGTCCGCCCAAATAGCCGATGGCCAGCAGCGAGGCGACAAGCCCGTTGCGAATGCTTTGACGAATGTAAGGCTTGCGGATGAACCACGTGGTGGCTCCCACCAACTTCATGGTATTGATCAGAAAACGGTTGGAATAGGTGGCCAAACGAATGGTGTTGTTGATGAGCATAAAAGAAACGAAAAGCAACACGGCGGCCACAACCATCAGCACTGCACTGATGCGACGCACGTTGTCGTTTACCAAATCGGCTACGTCGCGCGGGTACAACACGCGGTCGACATGGTCGAAAACCGACAATTTCTTCTCTATCATGCTTATGCTGTCGCTGTTGGCATAGGAGGCCTCCAAGCCCACCTTGTAGGAAGCCAACAACGGGTTGAAGCCCAAAAACTCTTGCGGATCTTCGCCCAACGAGGCCACCAACTCTTCGAGAGCCTCCTCCTTTGATATGTATTCGGCTGTTTTGACGAAAGGAGCAGCCTGAAGGTAACGACCTATCCGCCGTGTGTCGTCGTCGTCGGCCGCATCGTCAATGACAACCGAGAGCCTGATGTTTTCTCTCACGTGTCTGCCAAGCGCACGCGAGGTGAGCAGCAACAGGCAGGTCAAACCGATGAGGAACAACACAAGCGATATGCTGACTGTCGACGTCAGGTGCATGTTCCAAAAACTCTGTCTTTGCTGTTTTGTCCTGTCTTTTTTTGGCATACGTCATTGAAAAACAAAGGAGTGATTTGCCATGCCGCATATCTCCCCGAAGGTTGGACAAAAGTAACAGTTTTTTTTGCAAAATGCCTTTCGTGGGAACTTATTTTTCTCAATAATCGCTCTTCTGCTGCGTGCCTTGCACGCCGTGCTGTTTTTGTTGGAATCGGCAAGTTGCTTTTCGGCTATATGACAAGACCCCTGCAAAACTTCTTTGCAGGGGTCTTGTAAGCACGCGGCGGAAGTCTCTTTTCGAGCGGAGTCAAGCCTTCACGGCGATGGTTTCTATTTCCACCAATGCACCCATGGGGAGTGCCTTCACGGCGAAGGCCGACCGGGCGGGACAGTCTGTCGCATACACCCGTTTGTACACCTCGTTCATGGCGGCAAAGTCGGCCATATCGGCAAGGAACACGGTGTGTTTCACCACATGGTCGCCGGTGTAGCCTGCCGCTTCGAGGATGGCGGCGATGTTTTTGAAAATCTGTTCTGTTTGCCCAGCAGCGTCGGTGGCTTCAATTTTCCCTGTGGCGGGGTCGATGGGCAACTGGCCGGAGATGTAGAGTGTTCCGGCTGTTTCCACCGCTTGGCTGTAGGGGCCGATGGCGGCGGGGGCGTGGGGGGTGCTGATAACACGTTTCATAGGTTTGTTTTTTTATGCCTTTCGGCGTTTAGACATACCCCTTTAGGGGGCGTTGACAAATCAATCTTTCTTTATCACCTTCATCTGTCGGCGTATTGACTCTTCGTGGGTGGCCGTCAAGACAGTTTTTATAAAGTCTTCACTCATACCCATGGCGGAGGCCGACGCCATCCGCTTTTGCAGGATTTCTTCGTAGCGTTGTTCCTGCAGGATGGGTATGTGGTTCTTTTTTTTGTATGCACCGATTTTGTCGGACACGTGCATGCGTTCAGACAGCAGGGCAAGCAGTTCGTTGTCGATGTCGTCTATTTGCTTGCGGAAGACAGTGAGATTTTCGGCGGTTTGTTCCGTGCCGTGTATGATGAGCTTGCTGACAATGAAGCCGAGTGTTTCGGGGGTCACTTGCTGTGCGGCGTCGCTCCATGCTTCGTCAGGGCGACAGTGCGTCTCGATAATCAGTCCGTCGAAGTGGAGCTCCATGGCCTGCTGCGACAGGGAGGCCACCAAGCTGCGTTTGCCTCCAATGTGGCTGGGGTCGCACAAGATGGGCAGTTGCGGGAAGCGGCGACGCAGCTCAATGGGGATGTGCCACCGGGGTAAGTTGCGATATGTCTTTTTGTCGTACGAACCGAAGCCGCGGAGGATAGCCCCCAACCGCCTGATGCCCGCATTGTGCAGGCGTTGCAACGCTCCAATCCACAGTTCGAGCTCGGGGGTGACGGGGTTTTTCACCAGCACAGGGATGTCCGTATTTTTAAGTGCGTCTGCTACCTCCTGCATGGCGAAGGGGTTACCCGTGGTTCGCGCCCCGATCCATAACATGTCGATGTCGTGCGTCAAGGCCTCGGACACGTGCTTGGGGGTGGCTACTTCGGTGGCGACATACATGCCCGTTTCTGCTTTCACCCTTTTGAGCCAACGCAATCCTTCGCTTCCCACCCCCTCGAAACCACCGGGCATGGTGCGAGGCTTCCATACGCCGGCACGGAAAACGTTCACCCCACACTCGGCCAAGCTCATCGCCGTATCCATCACCTGCGTTTCGGTCTCGGCACTACAAGGGCCGGCGATAACCAACGGCCGCTTGGCGTCGATGCCGGGCAACAAGATGGATTGCAGTTCGTCTAACATACGACTCGCTTGATGCTATTGCCTGAACAGATATTCATACAAGGGAACTTCCCGCTCGGCCGTTCCCTGCAGACGGAGGGCAACGATAAAAAATCCTGCCCGGTTGCTTCGAGCAGGATTTCTCATTTATTGCTTTCGTTGGCTGTTTCTTTATCGCGCACGCTCCGCTATGTTCCTGCCGGCCGGAAGTGAGAGTTAAAACGAAAGCATACGCCGGTTCGTACCACACGAAACCTCAATTGCTCGCTTTATCCAACGGCAAAAGTAGCACTATTTTCACAACTGCAAACTTTGCCCGGAAAGATGCAGGGAAAACACGGCCGAAGAATCTCTCGCCGACTCCGCCGGAAGTTCCGACGAAAAGCGCGAGGAAAAGACGCGAAGCGACGTGCCGACAGAAGCAAAGGACGTTAGAACATCCAACCCAAGCGGATGGAAGGGTTGCAACTGAAGCCGAAAGACGACACGACGGTGTAGTCGTTATCTTCCGTTGTGGTCGAACCTACGGTTATCGACTTATTAGGGGTAGTTTTCGTGGTCTGATAGCCTAACCCCAATTCGGCTCCGAGGTAGAGTTTTTGGGTCAGATAGAAATCAACACCGGTGAACAAGCCTGCGCCAAAACCGAAGACGCTGCTCTTCGACTCGATGTTGGTGCCGTTCGTCGAGTTTTCGTATGTTGTGCTCGACTTGGTATTGCCCACGCTGAAACCGATTTCTGCACCGGCATACACGCTTCCACGCTTGAAATGTGTGAAGTGATACTCAAAACCCGGTGTGAAACCGAACGTGTTGGTTGTTGTTTTCCCCGTGGAATACAAACTGTTGTTCGAGTCATACGCCACATTCTTGTTCGAGGTGGAGGAAATGTCTATCGTCCCTCTGATGGCCATGTCTTCATTGAAGAAGTAGCGCACTTTCAAACCTTCGATGGAGAATGTGGGGCTGAGCTGAACACCGTCCGTGGTGGATATACCCAGAAAAACACTAAAAGGATTGAAATTTACTTCCACACCAAAGCTCCCGCTTCGGGTGTCATTCACAGATTCTTGTTCCTGTGCTTGCATGCCTGTAATTCCAAACAGGGCAGCAAAAGCGATAACATGTAGCTTCTTCATAGTTATAAAAAATGTGAGTGAATAATATACCGGGCAAATATACTGTTTTTTCGTTTCGAAATCACATCAAAACACATTTTATTTTTTCGAGGGAAAAATGGGTCAAAATCTTGAAAAAAAACTATTGCAGGGGAGCTTCCGGCGCGTACAAACCCGGTAAAAATTCCCTAAGTACGCGAGATGAGAGGTGACGCAAAGGAACATACCGGGAATGACCACCGGGTTGTTGATGCTGAAAATACGTGGGGAAAAAGAGAAAGAAAGCCTCACCCGGCCACGTTATTCCACGCACGTGACCGGGAAAGACGTTTTCGAACGGGCGGCTCAACAGATCACACAGCCCATGGCAATACTGTAGAATTTAGTCCGGACACTGTCGCTGCGCGAGGTGAGCACCACAGGCTTCGAGGTGCCTTGCAAAAGGCCGCCCATCTCCGCGTCGGCAAATATCGTCAAGGCTTTGTAAAACGCGTTGGCTGACTCGAAATTGGGGAATATCAGCACATCGGAGTCACCGAGCACTGGGGTGGGCACTTGCTTGATACTGCCACGCTCGTGGTCAAGCGCAAGAAAGACGTCGAGGGGACCATCCATGATGATGTCGCCAAACTCGCCCTGCCGCCAACATTGCATAATGTCGATGTAGTCCTGCATGTAGTGAATCTTCGGGTTGGCCTTCTCGGTGGCATGAATGAGTGCCACCTTCGGACGGGCTATGCCAAATTTGCGCGCCGTATTCACCGTATATCGTACAATGCTCTTCCGTTGTTCGAGATTGGGAGAGGGAATGACCGCCGGGTCGGAAAAAAACAAGAGCTTGTGATAGCGGGGTATCTCCAAGGCGGCATTGAAAGTAAGTGTCTCGCCTGAAGGGAGCAGGCCTTTCTCCTTGTCGAGTATGGCGCGCAGAAGTACATCTGTGTTGACCAAACCTTTCATCAGAATGTCGGCCTCGCCGTCGTGCACCATGCGCACGGCTTCGAGTGTCGCTGACTGTGCGTCGGGCTTATCGACAATATGTATGTGGTCGGTATGGCTGCTGCTCAACAGGTGAGTCGATTCGATGCTCGCCCTGTCACCCACCAAATAAGCTTCGATAATACCGGCATCGAGTGCCATCATCACTGCTTCGAGCGTGTGCTCGTCTAATGCGTTGGCCACGGCTAAGCGCTTGCGGCTGTTTACGTTCTTCAAATGTGACGTCAATTCGGAAAAGGAGGCAATAGCTGTCATGGGAAAATGAAACAATAGGTGTTCTTATGTCTTTCTCTAAAAAGCAGAAGCAGATATATACAAATACAAAACTTCACCAAAAAGAAAGAATTCCGGCGTATGGCCGGAACTCTCCCGTGTTAATCAATTCTCAAAACTTTTTTCCTTTCAAATAAAAAAGGTCGACTCTCATGCTTCCGGGCGGATAGCTTCTACCGGACACACGTCGGCGCATGTCCCACAATCAGTACATGTGTCGGGATCGATGCGGTAAATATCGCCTTCCGAGATAGCTTCCACGGGGCATTCGCTGATGCAAGTGCCGCAGGCAATGCAGTCGTCTGAAATTACGTAAGCCATTGTCTTTTGAATTTAGGTTAGTACTAATTAGTGCCGCAAAAGTAAAACAATTTCCATTCCCTCAAAAAACATTTCGAAAAAAATACCGGATCAAGCCGGCAATTGGGATGCCGGACAAGGGGGAGTGTCACCACACGATCGGGGATAGACCGTGAGTTTCAAGGTATTGGTTAGTCGATAAGAAATGATTGTTCCCGAAAAATCCCCGGTGAGCTGACAGTGGCGAAGGATGAGCCGACTGCAAAACCAAGTGTCGCGCAGGGTCGATATAGGATGATTTACTCCGCGCAAATGCGCCCCAAAGCAGGAACACGAGGTGCTCTCGCTTGTGGGAAAGCGTACGGATGACAGCATCGGTAAACAGCTCCCACCCACGCCCTTGATGCGAACCGGCACGGTCGGCCTGCACCGTGAGGGTGGCGTTAAGCAGCAAAACGCCTTGACGAGCCCATCGAGACAAATCACCACAAGAAGGCGAAGGAGTACCCAATTCGTTCTCTATCTCCTTGAAAATGTTGACCAACGACGGAGGGAAACGAACTCCTTCGCTCACCGAGAAGCACAAACCGTGAGCCTGACCCTCACCGTGATAAGGGTCTTGACCGAGAATGACCACCTTCACACGGTCGAAAGGACATTGATCGAACGCATTGAAAATGAGCTTGGCCGGAGGATACACTCGCCCGGTTGCGTACTCCGAACGCACAAAGTCTGTCAGTTGCTTGAAATAGGGTTTGTCAAACTCCGGTTGCAGCACCTCTTTCCACGACGGGTCTATGCGCACATCCATGACGACATTCCATTGGTGTGATAATGGTGCAAAGGTAAGAAAA
>CAYPFZ010000030.1:0-16540 GCA_964410225.1 uncultured Paludibacter sp. | reverse complement strand
TCAAGTTTTAAAAACATGGTGCTGGTGCTTACCGGCATTTCGCTGTCGGCGGCGGCCTTGTTGGCCTCGGTTTACACAGTGACCAAAGGCCCGATAGAAGAAGCCCAAGCGGCCAAACAGCAAGAAGCCATAAGGCTGGTTCTTCCCTCTTTCGACGTATTGGCCGATGCTGATACGGTGAACATCGAAGGGCTCGGCTCGTACGTACTGCACCGTGTCTACAAAGCCGATGACACCTTCGTGGGTGCCGCCGTAGAGACATTTTCCAACAATGCCTTCAGTGGCAACATAAAAATCATGGTCGGCTTCGACGCACAGGGAAATATCGTGGACTATTCCGTGTTGGAACAAAAAGAGACTCCGGGTTTAGGAACCAAGATGGAAGATTGGTTCAAAACTGACAAGGGCTCGCAAAACATAAAAGGGAAAAATCCGGCGACAGACAACCTGAGTGTGACAAAAGACGGTGGCGAGATTGATGCCATCACTGCCGCCACCATCACCTCGCGAGCTTTCCTCGAGGCAGTGCGAAACGCCTATGCTGCTTATGCGGGCGACGATTATGCCATCGACACACAAAGCGGTGCGACAAGCATGGCCGACTGAAAGCGAAGAAACAAAGACGTGTGACCGATAGAAAAAGAACATCGTATGGGTAACAATTCAAACCTGAAGGTATTCATCAACGGATTGCTTACGGAGAATCCGATTTTCGTGCTGTTGTTGGGCATGTGTCCCACCTTGGGGACGACCTCGTCGGCAGCCAACGGCATGGGCATGGGCTTGGCTACGACCTTTGTGTTGGCGTGTTCCAACATGGTCATCTCATTGTTGAAAAACGTCATCCCCGACAAGGTACGCATCCCGGGATACATTGTGATCATTGCCACTTTCGTCACGATGGTCGACATGCTCATGCAGGCCTACGTGCCCTCGCTGTATTCGAGCTTGGGCTTGTTTATCCCCCTTATTGTGGTGAATTGCATCGTGTTGGGACGCGCCGAAGCATTCGCAGCCAAGAACAACGTGGTGCGCTCTCTGTTCGACGGCTTGGGCATGGGCATGGGCTTCACCTTCGCCTTGACACTGCTGGGCATGTTGCGCGAGTTTCTCGGCACGGGCAAAGTGTTCAGCCTGTCAATATTCCCCGAAAGCTACGGTATGCTGGTGTTCGTCCTTGCACCGGGAGCATTTATCACCTTGGGTTACCTCATCGCCTTGATCGACAAATTGAGAAAAGCCTGATCGTTCCACCCCTCTATAAGTTTACCCGATTATGACCTACATCCTCATATTCATCAGTGCGGTTTTCGTCAACAACATCGTGTTGGCGCAGTTTTTGGGAATCTGCCCCTTCCTTGGTGTCTCCAAAAAGATTGATACGGCCATCGGCATGAGCGGGGCAGTAGCCTTCGTGATGACCATAGCAACCGTTTTTACGTACATCATCCAAAAAGCGGTGCTCGACCCTTTTCACATCGGCTTTTTGCAAACAATCGTTTTCATCCTCATCATCGCGGCTCTCGTGCAGCTGGTGGAAATCATTCTGAAAAAGATTTCGCCCGCCCTCTATCAAGCATTGGGCGTCTTCCTGCCGCTCATCACAACCAATTGCACCATTTTGGGCGTAGCCATTTTGGTTATACAAAAAGAATACAACCTGCTTGAGAGCGTGGTTTTTGCCTTGTCAACCGCCATCGGCTTCGGGCTGGCGTTGGTGCTGTTTGCCGGCATCCGCGAGCAACTGAGCCTGGTGACCCTGCCTAAAGGGATGGAAGGCACCCCCATCGCCCTGCTCACTGCCGGGCTGCTGGCTATGGCCTTCATGGGATTTTCAGGCATCGTATGATGTCGGCCGGAAAAAGATGAGAAAAAGCACAACAAAACAAAAGCGGCTTGCCTTTCCAAATGCTTTTTTACTACCTTTGCCTGCCGCTCAGGCGGTTAGTGTAAAATCAAATAAAATCATCGTCTTATGAAAAATGTCGTTTTGTTGTGCACATGGCTTTCTGTGACTGCCTCTTTGGGGCTGAAGGCGCAGGAGCTGCACGAAACCACCCCGGCAGACAGCTTCGTCTTTACCACTGTCAAGGCCTTGCCCATCACTCCGGTGAAAGACCAGGCCAGTTCGGGCACTTGCTGGAGTTTCTCCACCCTGGGCATGTTCGAGGCCGAGCTGCTGCGTTTGGGGCAACCGGAGACCGACCTGTCGGAAATGTTCATCGTTCACCATTCCTATTCTGACAAGGCCGACAAGTACGTCCGCCTTTATGGAGAGCTTAATTTTGCCGCCGGGGGGTCGTTTTACGACGTATGGTATGTGCTGAAGCACTACGGCATTGTGCCCGGTCCGCTGATGAGGGGTTTGAACTACGGCGAGGAGCGTCACCTGCACGCCGAGATGGACGCCATCTTGCGCTCGTATGTAGAGGCGGTGGTCAAGAAGCCGAACCGTCGCCTCTCCACCGCCTGGAAGAAAGGCTACGATGCGGTGCTTGACGCCTACTTGGGACAGCGACCGGAGACCTTCGTGGTCGACGGCAAGGAATACACGCCGCTCACCTACATGCAGTCGCTCGGGCTTGAGATGGATGACTACGTGTCGCTCACATCCTTCACTCACCACCCGTTCTATACCTCCTTCGCAGTGGAAGTGCCCGACAACTGGCGCAACGGACTTTCCTACAACCTGCCGCTTGACGAGTTCATGGCCGTCATCAACCACGCCATCGACAAAGGCTATACCATCGCCTGGGCAACAGACGTGAGCGAAAAAGGCTTTACGCGCAACGGCATCGCCGTGGTGCCCGAAACAAAAGTGGACAACCTGCCCGGCAGCGACCAGGCACGCTGGTTGGGGCTCTCGCAGAAAGAAATAGAAAAAAGAATCTATCAACTCGAAGGACCGCAACAAGAGGTGACCGTCACCCAACAAATGCGCCAGGAAGGCTTTGACAGACAGGAAACCACCGACGATCACGGCATGCTCATCTACGGCACGGCACAAGACCAGAACGGCACAAAATACTACATGGTGAAAAACTCATGGGGAACGGACAACAAATACAAAGGTACCTGGTATGCCAGCGAAGCCTTCGTGGCACTGAAAACCATCAATATCATGGTACACAAAGACGCCATCCCGACAAACATCAAAAAGAAACTCGGCATCAAATAAAGAAAACCGACGGCAACCCTTTATCGCCTCGCTCCTCCTTGGGACGGGGCGTTTTTTTGCCTGAGACGTAAAGAGTTTTTTGCCTTAGCACCACCCATCGCGGCGCGTACTAACGCAGCTCGCGGCGCGTTAGTACGCAATTTTTGCCGGGTTAGTACGTAGCAAAATTTTCGTTAGTACGCAACAAAATTTTCGTTAGTACGCACGAGAAGGGAGGAAAAGCACTAAGCGACAAAGGGGTGACGACGTTTTGACGAAAGCCCCTGTTGTCGCTCCGCCCGCCTTTTCATATCTTTGCCTGCCCGGAAGGGAGACATCTCCCGAAAAAACATTTACAAAACGACAGACAAACATGAAACAATTCAAGCGCACCACCATCACCTCAGCCCTGCCCTACGCCAACGGTCCGGTACACATAGGCCACTTGGCGGGGGTGTACGTGCCTGCCGACATCTACGCGCGCTATCTCCGCCTGAGGGGAGAAGAAGTGCTGTTCATCGGCGGTTCCGACGAACACGGAGTGCCCATCACGCTGAAAGCACGAAAAGAAGGCATCAGCCCGCAGGAGGTAGTGGATCGCTATCACGAACAGATCAAACGCTCCTTCGAGCAGTTTGGCATCTCCTTCGACATCTACGGGCGCACCACCTCGGCAATCCACCACCGGACAGCATCAGACTTCTTTGCCACCATCGACAAAAAAGGAGGCTTCCTCAAGCAGGAATCAGAACAATATTACGACCGGCAAGCAGAACAGTTCCTTGCCGACCGCTACATCGTCGGCACCTGTCCTCACTGTCACAGCCAGGGAGCTTATGGCGACCAATGCGAGGCCTGCGGCACCGCGCTCAGCCCCGGCGAGCTGATCGACCCCCGCTCGGCCATCAGCGGCAGCCAACCGGTGATGCGCCGCACCGAACACTGGTATCTGCCACTCGACCGACATCAACAGTGGCTGCAAGAGTGGATACTCGAACAACACAAGGAATGGCGTCCCAACGTCTACGGTCAATGTAAGAGCTGGCTCGACATGGGGCTGCAACCCCGCGCGGTAAGCCGTGACCTGGACTGGGGCATCCCCGTGCCGGCAGACGGTGCCGAAGGGAAAGTGCTCTACGTGTGGTTCGACGCACCCATCGGCTACATATCCAACACCAAAGAGCTGCTGCCCGACAGCTGGGAGCAATGGTGGAAAGACCCGCAAACCCGCTTGGTGCATTTCATCGGCAAAGACAACATCGTCTTTCACTGTATCGTCTTCCCCGCTATGCTCAAAGCCGAAGGGACATACGTGCTGCCCGACAACGTGCCCGCCAACGAGTTCCTCAACTTGGAAGGCGACAAAATCTCCACCTCGCGCAATTGGGCCGTATGGTTGCACGAATACCTGGCCGACTTCCCCGGAAAGCAAGACGTATTGCGCTACGTGCTCACCGCCAACGCCCCCGAAACGAAAGACAACGACTTTACATGGCGAGACTTCCAGGCACGCAACAATAACGAGCTGGTGGCCATCTACGGCAATTTCGTCAACCGGGCTCTTGTGCTTACACATAAATATTTCCAAGGGAAAGTGCCGGCCTGCGGTGTGCTTGAGCCCTACGACCGACAAACCCTGCAGGAATGTGCCCGGGCGAAAAGCAACATGGAACAACTCTTGGACAATTTCCACTTCCGCCAGGCACAAAAGGAAGCTCTGAACCTGGCTCGCACAGGCAATAAATACCTCGCCGACACAGAACCGTGGAAGTTGGCCAAAACCGACATGGAACGCGTGTCTACCATCATGAACATCGCTCTGCAAATAGTCGGCAATCTGTCCATCGCCTTCGAACCCTTCCTCCCCTTTTCTTCCAAAAAGCTACGCAACCTGCTGCACATCGAGACCTTCGGCTGGAGCGACCTCGGACGCACCGACCTGCTGCCGGAAGGGACAACACTGGAATCACCCGAACTGCTTTTCGAGAAAATAGACGACCAAGACATCGAGGCACAAATCAAAAAACTGCTCGACACGAAAAAGACAACGAACAAGCCACCCGCTACTCCACCTGCGGAGTGAGCCGCGCAACGCTTCCGCGCTCCTTCCTGTTTTAACTTGATGAGTCAAAAAAATGCGCTCCGGTTCCTTTGTAAGCCCTCTTCCGGCGCGTGCTTTGGCAGCGCGAGCGGAGTTAGTACGCAGCAAAATTTTCCAAAGCACGCAAGAGAAGGCTCCGATTATATCCGCCGGAAGCTCTCTGCCGCCCGAAAGGCGAGCTTTAACCTGACACCACCAAACCGATGACCGTCTTCCCTCCTGAATGGTTGCCGCAACGGTTCGTCCAACTCACTTGGCCACACGCCGGGACAGACTGGGCGTACATGCTCGACAGGGTGTGTGCCTGCTTCGTACGCATTGCGCGGGAAATCGCCCTGCGCGAAGACCTGCTTATCGTGTGTCATAACGAGCGGGAAGTGAGACGTCAACTTGGAAACGCCGTCCCTCCGGAACGGGTTCGCACCGTGGAACTCTCCTACAACGACACCTGGGCGCGCGACCACGGAGGAATCACCGTGTTGGAAGAAGGAAAACGCAAAGTGCTCGACTTCAAGTTCAACGGTTGGGGCATGAAGTACGCCTCCGACAAAGACAACCTGATCACCCGACAGCTGTTCGACAAAGGCATTTTCCCCTCCGACACCTCCTACAGTGATCAACTCGACTTTGTTTTGGAAGGCGGCAGTATCGAATCAGACGGGAAGGGCACGCTGCTGACCACCGCCGAATGCCTGCTGGCAGACAACCGCAACGGCCTTCATCGGGAAGCCATAGAGGATAGGCTGAAAAAGTCCCTCGGTGTGCAGCGGGTGCTGTGGCTGCACCACGGACACCTGGCAGGCGATGACACCGACGGCCACATAGACACCTTGGCGCGCTTCTGCCCTGATGACACCATCGCCTATGTGCAATGCACCGACCCGGCCGACGAACACCACCGGGCACTCCGAATGATGGAAGACGAACTGAAATCGTTTCGCACCCCCGACGGGAAGCCCTACCGCCTGCTGCCGCTGCCCATGGCCGATGCCATCTGCGAAGGCAATAAACGCCTGCCGGCAACCTACGCCAATTTTCTGATTATCAACGGGGCAGTACTCTTTCCAACATACGGCTCGCCGAAAGACAAGGTAGCCGGCCGACAGTTGCAGAAGGCCTTTGCCGACCGACAAATCGTGGGGATAGACTGCCGACCGCTTATCCGGCAAGGCGGTTCGCTACACTGCGTGACCATGCACTACCACTGACCACTCATCTCCTTTAATCGAAAGAGCGATGAAAATAGCACTCATCCAGCAGAGTAACAGCTCCGACCAAGCTGCCAACATCTTTAAAACAGAGCAAAACATACGAGCCTGTGCCGGGCAGGGTGCCAAGCTGATCGTTTTGCAAGAGCTTCACAACGGCCTGTATTTCTGTCAAAGAGAAGACCCCGCCGCCTTCGACCAAGCCGAGACCATACCCGGCCCTTCGACCGAACATTACGGGAAGCTGGCCGGCGAACTTGAGGTGGTCATCGTCCTCTCACTCTTCGAAAAACGAGCCGAAGGCCTCTACCATAACACGGCTGTGGTCATAGAAAAAGACGGGAGCGTCGCCGGCAGCTACCGCAAGATGCACATCCCCGACGACCCTGCCTATTACGAAAAATTCTACTTCACACCCGGCGATCAAGGGTTCGAACCCATATCCACTTCGGTCGGGAAATTGGGGGTGATGGTCTGCTGGGATCAATGGTTTCCCGAAGCGGCCCGGCTGATGGCCATGGCCGGGGCAGAGCTGCTCATCTATCCCACCGCCATCGGCTGGGAAAGCACCGACTCTGAGGAGGAGAAACAGCGACAATCAGAGGCATGGCTCACCGTGCAGCGGGCACATGCCGTGGCCAACGGACTGCACGTGCTCAGCTGTAACCGCGTAGGACATGAACCCGACCCCTCGGGCTGCACGGGCGGCATCTGCTTTTGGGGAAGCAGCTTTGTGGCAGGACCACAGGGCGAACTGCTGGCCAAAGCGCCAAGCGACAAGGAAGCAAACATCGTTATAGACATCGACATGCGTCGCACGCAGACAGTGCGACGCATCTGGCCCTTCTTCCGCGACCGACGCATCGATGCCTACGGCGAACTGACCACCCGCTGGAGAAGGTGAAAAAGACCACATCCCCGCAAAACAAACCGAAGGAAAAGCCTCCGACCGCGCTCCGCTGTGTTTGCCCCGACACATACTTTTGACTACATTTGTGCACGGAAACCGGTACAATCTCATCCCTTTGTACCCCCGCTTCCGGCGCGTGCTTTGGCAGCGCGAGCGGGGTTAGTACGCAGCAAAAATTGCGTTAGTACGCAAGAGAAGAGGGGAAGCGCAAAGAAGCGAAAGGTTCAGCAAGAGCTGCATTCTTGATTCATATCCAACAAGATGCGCGTTTTGCAGCCTTCAGTGACGACATCGCTTGACGACGATGTGCAGACCGACTCAAACAACACATTTTAAATAAATAAGCAATGGAAACAATGAAGAAAACACGTGCTGCCATCGTGGGCTATGGCAACATAGGGCGAGCCGCCGTGGAGGCTGTTGCAGCTGCTCCCGACTTCGAAATTGCCGGTGTGGTGCGTCGTTCCACAGCCGGGCCTTCGCCTGCCGCATTAACGGGAATCGAAGTGGTTGACGACATTGCCCGACTGACCGATGTCGACGTGGCCATCCTCTGTACCCCTACACGCAGCGTGCCACAATATGCCGAAAAATATTTGTCCATGGGCATACGGACGGTTGACAGTTACGACATTCACGGCGACATTTGGGATTTGCGTCAGAAACTCGAGTCGGTAGCCGTGGCACACCAGACGGCTGCTGTCATTTCCGCCGGATGGGATCCGGGTAGCGATTCGGTGGTGCGTGCCCTGCTGGAAGCTATGGCACCCCGAGGTGTCACATACACCAACTTCGGTCCGGGGATGAGCATGGGGCATACCGTAGCTGCCAAAGCCATCGAGGGCGTGAACAACGCCCTGTCGATGACCATACCTTTGGGCACGGGCATACATCGCCGCATGGTGTATGTGGAAATAGCCGACGGATACCGGCTCGACGAAGTGGCCGCCGCCCTGAAAGCCGATCCTTACTTCGCTCACGACGAGACACACGTCATACAGGTGGAAAGCGTCGATGCCCTGAAAGACATGGGTCACGGGGTGAGCCTGCTGCGAAAGGGCGTTTCGGGCACCACACAAAATCAACTCTTTGAGTTCGACATGAAAATCAACAACCCGGCACTGACCGCACAAATCATGGTGGCCTGTGCCCGCGCGGCGATGAAGCTCCGCCCGGGAGCCTACACGATGATCGAAATACCGGTCATCGACCTGTTGCCCGGCGAGAAGGAACACCTCATCCGACACTTAGTGTAGCCCTCTTGTCACAGTAGAAGGACATATATACATTATACATAACAACATACAACGACAAGAGAATGTCTGTACACACTGAGCCTTCCCGCCGGGTGACCACCCGCCGCCTGTTGGAGATGAAGCAGCGAGGCGAGAAAATCAGCATGCTTACCTCTTACGATTACACCATGGGGCGCATTGTCGACGAGGCCGGGGTGGATGTGGTTTTGGTGGGCGACTCGGCATCGAATGTGATATGTGGCAACCAGACGACCCTTCCGGTGACGCTCGAGCAGATGATTTTCATGGCCAAGTCGGTGGTGCGCGGTGTCAAGCGTGCCCTGGTGGTGGTCGATATGCCCTTCGGCAGTTACCAGACCGGTGAGATAGAGGCGGTGCAGAACGCCATCAAGATGATGAAAGTCACACACGCCGATGCCCTGAAGGTGGAGGGAGGCCGTGAGGTGCTCGAGGCGGTAAGTCGCATCTTGGCTGCCGGCATTCCCATTATGGGACATTTGGGGTTGATGCCTCAGTCGATTAACAAATACGGTTCCTACAGCGTCCGCGCCCGGGAGTCGTCAGAGGCCGACAAGCTGCTTGACGACGCCCGTCTGTTGGAGCAAGCGGGATGTTTCGCTCTGATACTCGAGAAGGTGCCTTCCGCGTTGGCCCGGCGCGTGGCTCAAGAGCTCACTATCCCCGTGATAGGTATCGGGGCAGGCGATGGTGTAGACGGACAGGTGCTCGTGTTGCACGACATGATAGGTCTCACGCAAGATTTTTCCCCTCGCTTTTTGCGCCGCTACGCCGACTTGCAGTCGGTCATGCACGATGCCATAGGCCGTTATGTAAACGACGTGAAGAACGGGCATTTCCCTGACAAGAACGAACAATACTGACCCCGGCTGCGGCTCAACCTTGCCTTCGCCACGGGGGGAGGTGTGCCTCTCAAGTCGCGCCGCGAACCTTTATGAGCCCTCTTCCGGCGGATGCTTTGGGAAATTTCACTGCGTTAGTACGTAGCAAAATTTTCGTTAGTACGCAAGAGAAGAGGCTTTGCAAAGCCTTTTCCGGTTCGCTTGACGATGCTTGCGGAGCTTTGGCGGCGGGTGTGAGCCGACGAAGGGGAGGGAGCAGGGCAGTATGACTTTTCGAATTTGTCAACCAACAAAATTAGGGTCAGATGAAGATAAAGTTTATCGGTGCCACCCGCCAGGTGACGGGTAGCAAGTTTTTGCTCAGCACCCGTTCGGGTAAGAAGATTTTGCTCGATTGCGGCATGTTTCAGGGCAAGGGTTTGGAGACCGATGCGATGAACCGTCGGTTGGGTTTTGACCCCGGTGAGCTTGACCATGTGATACTCACTCACGCCCACATCGACCATTCGGGTTTGATTCCCTATCTTTACCGCTTAGGGTTCAGGGGTTCGGTAATCTGCACGCCGGCTACGCGCGATTTGTGTGCCATTTTGCTTGCCGACAGTGCGCACATTCAAGAGTTAGACACCAAGTGGTTCAACAAGAAGCCGGCACGTCGTCATCTTCCTCCCGTCACGCCGATATACAACGTGGTGCATGCCGAGCGGTGCATGGAGTTGTTTGTCACCACCGCCTACGGTCGCCGCCTGTATATCGATGAAGACATCAGCGTGAAGTTTACCAACACGTCGCACATGTTAGGCAGCGGGGCGGCTCATTTGCGCATCAGAGAGGGGGAGAAGGTGACGGAGATATGTTACACGGGCGACATTGGTCGTGCGGACAATTATCTGCTTGCCGGTTGGAGTCCGTTCCCCCGGTGCGACTATTTAATCACCGAGTCGACCTACGGCAACCGCCTGCACAATTCCCCGGGGCAGACGGGCGAGGAGTTGCTGCGTATTGTCAAAGAGACTTGCGTGGAACGCAGGGGCAAACTCATCATTCCCTCGTTTTCGGTGGGACGGACGCAGGAAATCGTCTATGCTCTCAATCAGTTTTACAACCAAGACAGGCTGCCTCCCATCGAGGTGTTTGTCGACAGCCCCCTGTCTGTCAACGCCACAAACATTTTCCGTTTGCATGCCGACACCTTGAACGAGCGTGTGCGGCAAACCATGATGTACGACCCCGATCCTTTCGGTTTCAATTCGTTGCACTACATCACCCGGGTCGACGATTCGAAAGCGTTGAACAGCTACAAGTCTCCCTGCATCATCATCTCCGCTTCGGGCATGGCCGAAGCCGGGCGCATCAAGCATCACATTTCGAATCACATAGAGAATCCTGCGAACACTATTTTGATGGTGGGCTACTGTACCCCCACTTCTTTGGGTGCTCGACTTCAGGCACCCGGTTTGAAAGAGATTTCCATTTTTGGCACTCCTCATCGGGTGCGTGCCCGCATTGCCCGTTTGGAAGGCTTTTCGGCCCACGGCGATTACCGCGAGATGATGTCCTACCTCACTGCTTCGGTCGATCCCGCCGAGCTAAAGGGCACTTTTTTGGTACACGGCGACCTTGACGCCTTAGAGGGCTACCGGGGACATTTGCGTCAGGCCGGTTTTCGCCGGGTGACCATTCCTGAAGAAGAGCAAGAGTTTGATTTGTAGTCTCTTTCGCTTCATTCGGCGCGGGTGGAGGGCATCCTTTGTCATTCCCTTTTTCGATGCCTCCCGATGGCTTTGCAGGGAGGCTTCCGCTGCGTTAGTATGCTTTTTGGCCGGCCTTTGCGGGGGTCGGAGGGATGTTTTCAGTCTGTCGAAAGGGGGTCGGGTAGCCCCCTTTAGCGGGGGCGTGTCGATGGGTGTCTGTGGGTGAAGAGACGTTTTTTGGATGCAGTTTACATCGTTTTTCAAAAAAAGCACTATTTTTGCAAAGAGAGACTGAAGTTTTTTATCATGCCGGAGACACAGAGGAAGATATTGTTTAATGTGCCGGAGCCCACTTTGAGGAGGCTGCCGTGGTATCTGGCTTTTGCCAAGTTGGTTCAAAAAGACGGTGGCTGTTATCTTTCCTCCACCCGTATAGCCCGTAACATTGCGTTGACTCCGTCGGTTGTGGCGAAAGATTTGTCGTATGTTGACGTGGTTGGTCGCACCCGCGTGGGCTATCAGGTCGACGAGTTGGTGTGCGTATTGGAGCGTTTTTTAGGCTTCACTCATTCTCATAAAGCGTTTCTTTTTGGTGTGGGCAGTTTGGGCGGCGCGTTGCTGCACGATGACGGCCTGAAACATTTTGGCCTGGAAATTGTAGCAGGTTTCGACGCGAAGAGCGAACTGATAGGCAAAAGCATCAATCACATTCCCGTGTATCCTCCTAACCGTTTTCTTGAAATGCGCGAGCAGACGGGTGTAGACATCGGTGTGCTCACCGTGTCGGTGGAGAGTGCACAGGCGGTGTGCGATTTTATGGTGTCCGGAGGCATCAAGGCGGTGTGGAATTTCACTCCTTACCGTATCCGCGTGCCTGAAAACGTGGTGGTTCAGAACACGTCTATCTACGCTCACTTGGCGGTCATGTTCAACCGTCTGCACGCCATCAGTGACATCGAGCAGGCTCGTTTTTTGGAAAAAGTAGGGTGAAAATCATAGCAATAGGCAGCAATTACAGTGCTCATAACCGCAGTATGGGCATCGCCGACCCCGTCGTTCCGGTGGTGTTTTTGAAACCCGAGACGGCTTTGCTTCGTCGTAACAGGCCGTTCTACATTCCGGATTTCACCCGTCAGGCACATTATGAAGTAGGATTGTTGGTTTGTATCAGCCGTTTGGGCAAGCACATTGCTTCCCGTTTTGCCCATCGTTATTACGACCAAGTGGGCTTGGGGGTTGATTTCACCGCGCGCGACCTTCAGGAGAGCCTTCGGGCTTCGGGGCATCCCTGGGAGCTAAGCAAGGCCTTCGACGCGTCGACGGCAGTGAGTAGCTTCATCCCCCTTTCGCAGGCGGGCGAGATAGGGAACATCACTTTCCGTCTGGAGTTAAACGGACGCACCGTGCAGCGTGGCAACACGGCCGAAATGATTTTTCCGGTTGACGAACTAATTGCTTACGTCAGCCGTTTTTTTACGTTGAAGACCGGCGACATTCTTTTTACCGGCACGCCCGCAGGGGTGGGAAAGGTGAGTGTCGGCGATCGTCTCCGAGGTTATATAGGCGAGGAAAAAATGTTGGATTTTGGCATCAAATGAGAGTCCGGCAGGGGTGTTCGTGCTTTTTTCTGTGTCCGTTCAATGACCTGAAAAATTGCACCTCATCTTTTTTTATCCCCCTCTTCCGGCGAATGCTTTGGAAAATTTCACTGCGTAAGTACGCGCCGCGAGTTGCGTAAGTACGTAGCAAAATTTTCGTTAGTACGCAGGAGAAGGTGCGAAACGTACGAAGGAAAACACCTTGTTATTTGGTGTTGTGCTGCGGAGGTTTTAACCATGACGCCCGTGTTTGTTTTTTTGCTTCGGCAGGGCGTATCTATTTCAGAATCATGAAGAAGATCGTCTTTATCGCGTTTCTTTGTATGGCGGCTCGGGTGGTTGGGCAGGGCTCGGTGCATACTTTTGCCGAGCGTTCGGTGTTGGCCGAGGGGCGCTTTGTAAAGGTGAGGGTGAGCGAAGGGGGACTTCACAAACTCACCTATTCCGACCTGCAGGCTTGGGGTATCGACCCGTCTGAGGCACGCCTTTTTGGCTACGGCGGGGCCATGCTCAGTGAAGATTTTTCGACACCCGACCCTGACGACCTGCCCGAGGTAGCGGTGTATGACAACGGTCAAGCCTTGATTTTCTATGCCCAAGGCCCTACGCGCCTGACATACGATACCGACGCGGGCATGTTCGTTCATCATACCAATCCCTATTCTGACTATGGCTATTATTTTGTGACATCCGACCTTGCAGGGGAGAGAAAGCAGGTGGGGCTGCGTGATACTCTTGAGGCCTCTTCTGAGGATGTGGTGGAGGAATATGTGGCTTACGCTTTGCACGAAGAGGAGCTTTATTCGCCTGCCATGGCCGGGCGTGAGTTATACGGGGAGCTTTTCAATGTGGGCGATGAGGCGCAGTTTGCATTCTCCTTTCCGAACCTTATTTCCGGTTCGCCGGTTAAGGTGAAGTTCGATGTGATCAACATATCCAAAAAGACCGTGAACAGCAGCGGGACGGTTACGCTCAACAACCGTTCGTCGTTTACATTCACTCACCGAGACGCTTCCCACGTGTTGGAGCTCGACGGGCGATATGATGTCGATGTGGCCACTCCGGCTGATACGCTTCTTACCTTCCAAGCGGGCGACGACGAACAAACGACGTTCACCATAGGATTTTCCAACGCCAGCCAATCTACGGCGACAGGCTATCTTAATTTTCTTGAAGTGAACGCCCGCTGCCGATTGGTGATGAACGGCACGCCCTTTGCTTTCCACCGGGCGGGCGACGAGAGCGCCGGGACAAACCGTCGCTATCGCCTCACCGGTGCCTCTGACTCTGTGATGGTGTGGGATGTCACCGACCCGCAACAAGTGGAGCAATTGCCCGTGGAAGTCGAAGCACAAGGACTCCTGTTTGTCGATGAGGCCGACCGGGCAAAATCTTACGTGGCTTTCGACCCCGAAGCCATCGAGACGATTCCGGATGCCGAGCTGCTCGAGGAGGTCGCCTCTCAGAATCTCCACGCCATGGAGCCGGCCGACATGCTGATCATTACCCACCCCGACTTTCTGCAGGCTTCCCTGCGCCTGGCGCAGGCTCATGTCGACTACAACGACAGTTTGAGAGTGGCGGTGGTTACTTCCGAGCAAGTCTACAACGAATTTTCCTCCGGCACTCCCGATGCCACGGCCTATCGTCGCCTATGCAAGATGCTTTACGACCGTTACCGCGGCACCGACGATCAGTTGCGCTACCTGCTGCTGATGGGTAAGGGTTCGTTTGACAACCGAGGGCGACTCTCCTTGTCGGGCGACAGGATGCTGCTCACCTTTCAAGCCGCCTATTCACTCAGCAGCACGCTCTCTTACAGCACCGACGACTATTTCGGTCTGCTCGACGACTCAGAGGGTACCGGCCTCGGGAGCACTGACCGCATCGACATCGGTATAGGGCGTCTGCCGGTGCGTACCGTCACCGAGGCCGACACCGTGGTGGCCAAAATCATCCGCTATCTGAAGGGCGACGACCTCGGTTCGTGGCGAAACAACCTTTGTTTCGTTGGCGACAACGGCGACGACGCCACCCACATGGCGCAAGCAGACGGCATAGCCGATAACGCAATAAAAAACAATCCCGCTTTTCGAGTAACCAAACTGTTTGTCGATGCCTTCCAGTATGACGAGCAGACAGGCACCTTCGACGAGGCGAAACTTTACCTGCAAGACCTGATTGAAACGGGGTTGCTCGCGCTGGTTTACATGGGGCATGCCACAAAGACCTCGTTGGGCGACGTGTTAGACAAGACCAACATCAGGGAATTGACCAATCCCTATTTTCCTCTGTTTGTGTGTGGCACGTGCGACTTCAACCGCTTCGACCGGGAATATATCACAGGGGGCGAGGAGTTGTTGCTACTTCCCGATGCCGGAGCCATCGGCGTGTTTTCCTCTTGTCGTACCGTCTACCAGAACTACAATACGACGCTGATTACCTATTTTATGGATTCGCTCATCACCTGGTCTGCCGATCGGAGCAAAAGGATAGGCGACGTAATACGTGCCGCAAAAAACATGTCGTTCGGCAATGCAAATAGCATCGGTGCCAATACGCTCTCCTATGTCTATTTCGGTGACCCGGCCGTGCGCCTGCACTTCCCCAACGACTATGAGCTGCAAGTCACCTCGCTGACCGCCAACGAGCAAGAGGGTGACACATTGAAGGCCTTGTCGACAATCACACTGCAAGGCATCGTGGCCGACGAAGACGGCGAACAGCTCACCTCCTTCCGGGGCAAGGTGGAGATAGAACTGCAAGACAAAGAGGAAAGCTGCACCACCTTGGGCAACGACGGAGAAACACCCCTCACCTACTTGGCGCGTGAGGTGGTGTGGAAAGGACAAACCGACGTGAAAGACGGAGCGTTTAGCTGCACATTCCTTTTGCCGCGTGACATCAAATATAATTACGGTACGGGCAAATTCATCCTCTACGCCTGTGACACGACAGCTCGTGCCGAGGCGCAAGGATGGTATGGCGACTTTATCATAGGCGGGCAGAACGGCGATTATGAGTACGAATCAGAAGGACCGGAAGCGGAAATCTATTTAGACAACAAGCAGTTCGTCTCCGGAGGACAGGTAGGCACCACCCCCCTGTTCCTCGCCGAGGTGCGCGACCCGAGCGGCATCAGCACCTACAGCGTCACCCCGGGACACGGTCTGACTTTGTGCATAGACAACGAAAGCTGGTACGACCTGTATGATTATTATACCCCGCTCGAAGGCGACTACCGAGCCGGAAACATCACCTTTGCCATGCCCGAACAAGAAGAAGGAAAGCATGAACTGCTCTTCCGCGTGTGGGACCTGCTGGGCAATTCCACCGTCAAAACCCTGCTCTACGAAGTGGCCGACAGCAGCAGCCGGAAGGAAAACATCAGTCTGCTGTGTTGGCCCAACCCCGTGATGACGACGGCAAATATCTGGTTGGGCAACATCGACGCAAGCGCCATTGCACAAGCCTCGTTCGACCTGTTCGACCTCTCGGGACGAAAACTATGGTCACAAGGGCTGCAAGGAGGCAACAACGTACAACTACAAGTGGAAGGAAGCATCATGCCTTCGGGAGTATACATCTTGCGTGCCATCGTCGAAACGCACTCGGGAGAAACACAAATCACTACGGCCAAAATCTTGGTGGCCGGGCAATAAAAGGCCGCAAATTTCGTTACTATCCTTAGCCGTCGGCAACTTTCAAAACAGGCTGCCTCCACGTGGGCAGTCCCGAGCCTTTGCACAAGGTCTT
>CAYPFZ010000029.1:15448-16720 GCA_964410225.1 uncultured Paludibacter sp. | reverse complement strand
TGTTTCCGGATGTGGCATTGGTCTGTTCTTTCAGATAGCTGAAATCCGCTTCTTCTACTGAAACCAGCAAAGTCATGATGGCAAGCCTCAGTTGGGAGTGAATGGTTGGATTCAGTTCTTTGAGCATGTTTCTTTTCTTATTTTATGGTTGAGCAGATGTCCCGGGATGATCATCATAATCAAAAATGAAAAGCCAAAAAGCAAATTCCACCAATTTGACAACGCCCCATTGTCGATTAGTAGAACAAGCATGCAATTTGCTGCCAAGAACCCGACAAGCGGGGTATAAATCATCAACTTGAAATCAGATATAACACCCGTTATGGAGATGCCTATACTGGCATACAGCAAAGACAACGGCAACATAAGTGCGAAATTGCAGCTTCCGGTGAAAGGACTGACTGCAACAATGCAAACAGCGGTGAACAGGAAGAGACAGCCAATGATGCTCCATGTGTTACCAATCGCTTTGTCTACATGAGTGATTGTTGTTTGAGGGCGAAACTTCTTTTTCGCCAAACAAATCGGGATGGAAGGTAAAAACATCAGAAACCAAAGGTACGACCATGCCACGTTGTGTGTAAAGTGAAGCAGTGAATATACCGCCACTGACAGTATAAGTGCCGGATAGCCGTAATAAAGCAAGACGTTCCCGCTGCCTACTTCCATGTTATTCCTGCTTTGACGAATCATTTGAGAAATCAGTTCTAAACTTTCTTTCTCTGTAAACCTGTTTTCTTCCATAATGATTAATGCTTTATTTATTGTCTATCTTGTCTTTAATGTTGAACAACTGAATCTGAAACGTCTTGTATTCATCCGTTATTTCAATCTCCCGGGTAGCGCAATATTCAATGGGAATATCATTTGCATCTCTATCCAACACATAATTTCCATTGGAATCATGAAATATGTGTATGGTGTATTTCCCGTTAGGAATGCCCTCTAACTTGACTTCCGGTGTAGAATCCGTTACTTCGCTCATTCCACAGTATTTACCGTCTGATGTGGCAAGTAAAACCTTACCTTGTTTTGTAGGGACATTCGTAATTTTGAATGTTACAGCTTGTCCCGTTTGTGCGAAAAATGCGGGTGTATTTGTCAAAGCAAACACCATCATGAACGCGAAAAAAATCTTCTTCATACTCTTAAAAATAAATGATTTGTAAAATAAACTCTAATTGGAATAAAAAACGAAGAATCGCTCTTTCTTTAATCTGTCGGCAAAGATAAACAAGTTTATTTTATAAACAAAGTATTCTGCATTTTTTT
>CAYPFZ010000029.1:0-15348 GCA_964410225.1 uncultured Paludibacter sp. | reverse complement strand
GTACAAAGAAAGCCGGAGCGCGGTTTTTTGTTTTGCGTCCGGCTTGGTTTTTCGCCGTTTTTGTTGTTTGGGGCGATCCTCTTAAAAAGAAATATCGGGAAAGAAGCGGGGAGAAAAACAGCTTACCTTTTCAGCAAGGTGTAGTCTATCACCTGCATGATGTCGGTCACATAGTGAAACTTAAGACCTTTGAGGTATTTCTTTTTGATTTCTTCGATGTCTTTGCGGTTTTCTTCGCACAACACAATGTCGGTGATGCCGGCTCGTTTGGCTGCTAAGATTTTTTCTTTGATGCCTCCCACCGGGAGCACCTTGCCGCGCAGGGTGATCTCGCCGGTCATGGCCACGTTGCGACGCACCCTTCTCTTTGTGAATACCGACGCCAGTGCCGTCACCATCGTGATGCCGGCTGAGGGGCCGTCTTTGGGGATGGCTCCTTCAGGCACGTGGATGTGTACGCTCATCTCGTCGAAAATATCGGGGCGAATGCCTAACGAGTCGGCGTGCGACTTGATATATTCCAAGGCCAAGACGGCGGATTCCTTCATCACATCACCCAGATTGCCGGTCAGCGTCAATTTGGGCGATTTGCTGGAACTGAGACTCGACTCGATAAAAAGGATTTCGCCTCCCACCTGCGTCCATGCCAAACCGGTCACCACACCAAGATATTCGTTTCCCTCGTACTTGTCGGAGCTGTAGCGAGGCGCACCCAAATAGTCAACGACATCCGTTTCGGTCAGTTCTGCATTGTATTCCTCATCGGATGCCACCTTTTTTGCGACCTTCCTCATCAAAGAGGCGATGCGGCGATCCAGCTCACGCACGCCCGACTCGCGAGTGTATTTGTCGATGAGGAATTGCAACACAGGTTTTGACAGAACAAGTTGCTCGGGAGTGAGGCCGTGGTTTTCCAGCTCCTTGCGCATTAAATGACGATCGGCTATTTCGACTTTCTCCTCTTGCGTGTATCCGCTCACCTCGATCAATTCCATTCGGTCAAGTAGCGGCCGTGGAATCGTATTCAGATTATTGGCCGTGGCGATGAACATCACTTTCGACAGGTCGAAATCCACATCGAGATAGTTGTCGTGGAAAGTGGAGTTTTGTTCCGGATCGAGCACTTCAAGCAAGGCCGACGAAGGGTCGCCTTTGTAGTCGGCGTTGATTTTGTCTATTTCATCCAAGACGAAGACAGGATTTGCCGATTCAGCTTTTTGTATGTTTTGTATAATACGCCCCGGCAAGGCTCCTATATACGTGCGACGATGACCGCGTATCTCAGCCTCGTCGTGCAGGCCACCCAACGACATGCGGACGTATTTACGTTTGAGAGCCGTGGCAATGGAACGCCCCAGCGACGTCTTGCCCACTCCGGGAGGACCGTAAAGGCAGATGATGGGCGACTTCATGTTGCCTTTCAGCTTCAAGACGGCAAGGTGTTCTATGATGCGTTCTTTCACCGTGTCCATACCAAAGTGATCGGCATCGAGCACTTTCTTGGCATTCTTCAGATTGAAATTGTCTTTTGTGTATTCATTCCATGGCAAGTCGAGCATCGTTTCGATGTAATTCAGCTGAGTGGAATAATCGGGAGAATGCTGGTGCATGCGTTCCAGTCGCTTTAATTCCTTCTCGAAAGTCTTCCCCACAGATTCGCTCCATTTTTTTTCTTTTGCTCTTTCTCTCAACGCATTCAAATCAAGATCGGCCACGTCGCCCAGTTCGTGCTGGATGGTTTTCATCTGCTGTTGCAGGAAATACTCCCGTTGCTGCTGGTCTATTCCTTCTTTCGCCTTGTTCTGGATACTCTGCTTGAGGTCGAGCAGCTGCGATTCCTTATTGAGCAATTCAAGCAACTGGTAGCCTCGCTGAATGAGGTCATCCTGTTCGAGGAGTGACTGTTTTTCCTTCACGCCGAATGACATGTTTGAGCAGACATAGTTGATAAGGAAAACAGGATTTTCAATATTGCGGATGGCAAAAATCGTTTCCGACGGTATTGTCCCCGACTTGGTCACTACGCCGGTTGAACTGTCTTTGATGGAGGATACCAACGCCTGGAACACCCCGTCTTTGGGGTCGGCCAACACATCGTCGCACAGAGCTACGTGAGCCCGCATGTAAGGTCGTTCCTCTACGACCCTACCTAACCGAAAACGCTTTCTCCCTTCCAGTATTACAGTGGTGGAGTGGTCGGGCATTTCCAACACACGCACGATTTGTGCCACCGTGCCTATCTTGTATAGCTCATCCTCGTTGGGGTCTTCCGTGTGTGGAGCTATCTGGGTGCACGCTCCTATCGGGCTGCCGTTCTCGTAGGCATCGCGTATCAGCTTCAACGATTTGGGACGTGCCACCGCCACGGGCAGCAAGACACCGGGGAATATCACCATGTTGCGCAACGGGAGGATGGGCAAGGTCTCGTCTTCCTGCAACTGAAGGTCGGCATCCGACGAACGTTCGTCTAATGAAATAATCGGGTACATCTCGGTGCTTCCTTCCATTTCTTCTACAAAAAAATTATTTGACGATTTGCTCATACTGTCATTCGTTCTCTTTGAAAAGTCAAAATGGCATACCTGCCTTTGCTGTAGCCGCCGTTACAAGGAAAAAATGGCTTGAAATAGAATGCTCTCCCCCTCTCGTTGCAGTATCCTTCACTTCTTCAATTGCTGTGCCAAGCTGTCGGTTATCTTTCCACCATGCCTTCGGGAGCTTGCCGGTTTTTGAAGTTCTGCCCGAATATTTTGCCCGTCATCTGCCCGATTTTGACTTTCCACACCCGCACATGGCGCAGTGCAGGCGCAGAATAGGTAAAATCACGCATCACGTAGTGACGCATGAACACGCCTAACAGCCGCTCCTTTTCCTGCAAATCGTTGTCATCTATGAACGAGACTGTCCCCGAACAAATCACGCTGGCAGCCTCCATGCTGTAGCTGCACGCCACGTCGGGGTGTTGACAACGCAGCTCGTAAGAGGTGCAAAAGGTCAACGACACGCGGTTGTCGCGAGCCAGCAACTCCACATGCTTCCCCTCACGGGCGGAGTGCAGGATAAATTCCTTGCCGTCATATCCGAAATTCATCGGGATGACGTAAGGGATGCCATCCGCGCCGTTCATGCCTACAAAGCAAACGGCACACCGGGCTATGACCTTGTCTATTTCTTCTTTTTGGATAAGCAATGATGTTCTCATGGCTCTTCTTTTTCCTTTTTCTTCTTCAAGCAAGATTTTTGCAGAATACGTCTCGCATTTTGAAATTTCCACAAAACTCTATCATACAACACTATAACGCCGACATGCAACAGGCTGCGCCGCCTTTGGCATGCCCCCTTCTCGTGCGTGCTTAGGAAAATTTTGCCGGGTAAGCGAGCAAAAAACTCTTTACAAAGGGTCATCCTACCGGAACAAGTGGTCACACAAACATCGTTCGGACGAATCTCAGAAGAATTCTTTTGCAAATAATCTCGCTCTTTCCGAGGATGTAAAACGGATAAAACAGGCAACGCAGGAAGATGAAACTTGATGTCATGCCGTTGTCTTTCATTATCCGGACACACTGTCTGATTCCGGGGATGTTGCCCTTTGCCAAAAAGCAGAGTAACGGGCGGAGCATCCGCTCGTCAAATCTATCGATGTGATGTTCTTTGAAAAAGCGGTTGGCTTCGGCAAATACGGCAGTCCGCACCAGCAATCTGTCTTGCGAGACCTGTAGAGAAACGCTTCCGGCTCTGTCGGTTCGGCAATAAACAGCTCGTTTGTCCACCAGCACGTCTTTACTGTAAAATCCCACCAAATAGGAGTAACGGGTGTCGTTATGGATAATGGTTTCACTGAAACGAATCTTGTTTTCCTCTATCAGCTCACGCCTTACCATCTTGCACCAGGGTTCGCCAAAAGCGTATTTTAATTCAAATATGGCTTTCCGGGGATTTTTGGAATGATACCGAATCATCTCGTTCAGATGCACTTGGCGATACCTTGTCGTATAAACATCTGTGTCGACAGAGTTGGCATTGAAAAACACCACATCGTGTGTGCACTCGGCATAATCATCGAACACCTGCCCGATGCAATAATTGAAGAAATCATCTGCATCGGCAAAAAAGATGTAACGGCCTTTGACATGTTCCAGCCCGACATTGCGGGCATGTCCCGCCCCTTTGGTTTGTGGCGAATAGAAAAACGTAACCCATGAAAATTCCGCTTCCAACGTCTGAAGAGCCGGCCGACATTCGTCGTCACTGTTGTCATCCACGACAATTACCTGCACATCTTCTCTGCGTGGAATAGAAGACAGGCAACGACGGAGCAACGACGGGATATTACGATGAGGGATGATGACAGAGTAGAAATATGTCATAAAAATTTCGATTAGAACGCCCCCTCTCAGGCAAGTTTCGAGAACAATTCGCAGATGTAGTCCACCGTCCCGTCAATACCCAATACTGACGAATTGATGCACAAGTGATATGACTCGGCCGCACCCCAGGTTTTGCCCGTGTAGTAGTTGTAGTATCCGGCGCGCCTCTTGTCTGTCTTCTCCAACATGTCGGCGGCCCTGTCTTCTGCCAAGTCCTCCATGCGTTCCAATATTCTCATTTTCCGGTCGGCCAAGTCAGCGGTGACGAATACGTTGAGCACATGGGGGTGATCCCTCAGTATATAATCGGCACAACGCCCCACGAACACGCAATCTTGCTTTTCGGCCAATCGGCGGATGATGTCGCTTTGTATCTTAAACAACGTCTCATTGCTCAAATAGTTTCCCAAAAAGTGGTTCGAAATGAAACCACCGCGCGAGCTCAGCCATCCGCCTGTCAGGCTGTAAGACTTCTTTTCGTCGGCTGCTTCGAAAAACTCTTTACCCAACCCGCTCTCCTTGGAGGCGAGTTCGATAAGTTCTTTGTCATAATAAGCAAAACGAAGCCGCCGGGCCACTTGTTCGCCTATCTGCCTTCCGCCGCTGGCATATTGGCGACCTATGTTTACTATGCGATGTGCCATCGTTATTTTAGTGTGATAAATTTGTTTTCATCTTGCCGGGACGAGTTTGAAAGAGAGCCTGTTGCCTGCGCTTTATCCTTGAATTGCCTGAATTGTTTCAGCAACAATATTGCCGCAATTGCAGCTGCGCAAGAGTCGGAAATGGGGAAGCTCACCCATACGCCGTTCACCCCAAAAAAGTAAGGAAGAGTCAGCAGGCAGGGAAGCAAAATAATCAGTTGGCGACTCAACGAAAGGAATATCGCTTTTTTTGCCTTACCGATGCTCTGAAAAAAGTTGGATACCACCATTTGGAAACCCACAATGGGAAATATCAAAAAGGTCAACCGCAGACCCTGCACCGACATGTCGACCAAATCTTGATCGGTGGTGAAGATGGCCACTACCGCGTGGGGAGACAATTGCACGAACACAAAGCCCGTGACCATAACCAGGGTGGCAAACAAGATAGACTTCTTCAGCACCTCATTCACGCGCGGGTAGTTCATCGCCCCGAAATTATAGCCCGCAATAGGCTGCATCCCTTGGTTGATACCCATCACTATCATGATGAAAAGGAACGTAATGCGATTGACAATACCGTAAGCACCCACCGCCAAGTCGCCACCGGTGCGCAACAAAGCCTGGTTGATGATGATCACAATAAGACAAGCCGCGGCGTTCATGAAAAACGGTGCCGAGCCGATCGATAATATGTCAGCCACAATTTTCCTACGCAGACGCAAAGCACTGCGCTTGATGTGCAGGTAATAATCTTTGTTGAGAAAAAACTTGAACTGCCATATCAGGACGACAACTTGCGCGATGACCGTGGCACAAGCCGACCCTCTGATGCCCCACTTGAAGCCGAAAACAAACAGCGCGTTCAACGCCGCATTAATCAACACAGTGAAAATGGTGGCATACATCGACTTCTCCGGATTGCCTGACGAACGCAACAAGGTGTTCAAACCCATATACATGTGGGTAAACACGTTTCCGTAGAGTAACACCCTCATGTATTCCCGCGCGTGAGCCAGCGTATCCTCACTTGCACCGAAGAAATACAATATCGGGTCCAAAAATATCAACGTGACCACCGAAAAGGCAAACCCGACAACAAGATTCAGTCCGATGACATTGCCCAATATGACGTTACTCGTGTCATAATCGCGCTGCCCCAGGCGAATGGAAAGCAACGTCCCTCCTCCTGCGCCCACAAGCGAGCCGAACGCCGCAGCCAGATTCATGATCGGGAAGCAAATGGCCAGTCCCGAAAGAGCCAAAGCACCCACACCGTGACCGATAAAAATACTGTCGGTGATGTTGTAAAGAGAAGCAGCAGTCATGGCAATGATGGCCGGAAGGGCGTATTGCCTCAACAGTCGGCCTATACTCTCGGTGCCAAGTTCTGTAGGAGTCGTCGTAGCTCTCATATTTTGCTCTGCCTGTCAGTGCGACAAAGGTACGAAAAAAACAACCGCAAGTCGGGCAGCCGGACAAACAATTACATCTTTGTTCCTACATTACTCTCTGCTCGACGCAAGACCTTCTTCTTCAAACGCCTGAGAAGAAAACAAAGTAGAGAGACACACTTGGTGACAAGCAATTCACATCATCTCCACACCCTCGTTTGCTCCATCCGACGAGCGTGCCCTTTTGTTGCGGGAAAAGTAAAGCAAATCGGCTTCTGCTGCGTTAGTACGCAGCAGAAGGGGGAAGTAAAGAAATAGAAACATCCTTGTATTGACCATAAAAACAGGAAAATACGTCATTTGGCGACACAAAAAGCGCGGAAAATTTTTCTGCACACAATTTGTTCTTTTGTGTAATCTTTATTAACTTTGCGGCAGGAATGAACCTTACCACCCCTTACACACACCGCATCCTATGATTAAAGAGAATTTCATCGGGTTATTTGCCGACAGTTTCCGCGAAAATTGGGATTTGCCCGGCTTCAGCGACTACGGCAGCGACACCACCTTTACGTATGCCGACATCGCCCGACAGGTAGCGCGTCTGCACATTTTGTTCGAACAATGCGGCATACAGCGCAACGACAAAATCGCACTCATCGGGCGCAATTCGTCACGCTGGGCGATTACCTACATTGCCACCGTTACCTATGGTGCCATCATCGTGCCCATTCTGCACGACTTCAACCCCAACGACATACACCACATAGCCAATCATTCCGAGTCGCGCCTGCTGTTTACCGACGAGAGCCTGTGGGAAAGTTTGGAGGAAGAAAAGTTCACCCACATCGAAGCGGTGTTCTCCCTCCGCGACTTCAGTTGCTTGACGGTCATCAACCGGGAGTCACCCGAGGGTGAGGGCGCAACGGAGGCTGCCCCGTCTCGTCTGAAAGAATCTTCGTTGCAACCCGAGCGCATCAACAGTTTGTTCGAGGCGAAATATCCCAAGGGCTTCAACCGCGACGACATCCGTTATGTCGACAAACCGAACAGCGAACTGGCCTCACTTAATTACACTTCGGGCACAACGGGCTTCAGCAAAGGGGTGATGACCACCTGCAATAATCTGGCAGGGAATATCATATTCGGCTTCCAGACCAAACTGGTGGCACCGGGCTACAACATTGTGAGTTTCCTCCCCTTGGCTCATTCCTACGGGTGCGCTTTTGACTTTCTTGCTCCCACGTGTGCCGGTTGCCACATACGCTTTGTGGGCAAAACTCCGTCGCCCAAGGTGCTGCTCCGGGCCTTTGCCGAGGTAAAGCCGAACGTCATCTTTACCGTGCCGCTCATCATCGAGAGGATATACAAAAGTCAGATTTTGCCACTCATCGCCAAACCCACCATGCGCTGGGTGCTGAACATCCCGCTGCTCAACCAAACCCTTTTGGGACAAATCAGGAAAAAACTGATCGACGCACTTGGGGGCAATTTCCGTGAAATCATCATCGGGGGCGCACCGCTTAACGTCGAAGTGGAAGAGTTTTTCCTCAAGATGAAATTCCCGTTTACCGTAGGCTATGGCATGACTGAATGCGCCCCTCTCATCAGCTACGCCCCCAAAGAAGAGTTTGTGCCCAAGTCGTGCGGCCGCATCCTCGACACGATGGAAGTGAAGATAGTCGACCCGGATCCGGCTACGGGTGAAGGCGAGATATGCGTGCGCGGCGAACATGTCATGGTGGGCTACTACAAAAACCCCGAAGCCACCGAGCAGGCCTTCGATGCCGACGGATGGTTGCGAACAGGCGACTCGGGCACTGTGGACGAAGCGGGCAACATCACCATTCGCGGGCGCGTCAAAACCATGATTTTAGGCTCCAACGGGCAAAACATTTATCCCGAAGAACTCGAGTCGCGCCTGAATAATATGCCCTACGTGATGGAAAGTCTTGTCCTCGAAAGCCGAGGGAAACTCGTCGCTTTGGTTTATCCCGACTATGAAGCCGTGGATTCACAACACCTCACGCAGGAACAATTGGAAGAAAAGATGGAAGAAAATCGCCAGATGGTGAACGCCCTGTCAGGGAATTATGAGAAATTGACCAAAATACAACTCTACCCGCACGAATTTGAGAAAACGCCCAAAAAGAGCATCAAGCGTTATCTGTACAACGTGTGACGAGTGACCGGCCGACACCTTTCTTCGTGTAAAAACAGGCGTGGGTGCGTAGCAAGCGGATAAAGAACCTTGCTCCCCACGCCTTAATTCATGGGAGCAGGTCGGGCATTTTGTACACCTCCTCATAAAGCGTCTTTTTAATCTGTTGGAAATGCACGTGGACAAAGTGCGCATTGTTGCTCATCAGCAGCATGGGCAGTGTGCGTCCTGACCGGTCGTAATATGGTTGGGCGTAGGGTTGTTGCACGACCTCGAAGCCGTTTCTTTCGTAAAAACGGACGCGGCGCACCGCCACGGGAGTGTCGGGCATTTCCACCTCCACGACGACAGGATGTGTACTCTTTGCCACAAACGCATTCAGTGCCTCCGACCCCAAGTTTTTTCCCCTTACATCGGGGTGGATGGCAAAATGTTCCCCATAGACAAAGCGACTGAACGTCCAATAGGTAAAAAAGCCGGCGAAACGACTTTCACACATCAAGGCCGCCGGCACAAATCGGCGTTCGGTCTCCATCACGTGTTTCAACTCGTCTGACGAGCGACGTTCGGCCGGTGGGAATGCGTCCTCGTACAACTCATACATGTGGGCAAACAAAGGGTCGGCACTCCCCTCTATCTTTTTAAATTCAACCATTTTGTCTCGATGTTTTGGGCTTTCGATAAAACGAGCCCTTTTCTTACATGTTGATTTAATGACCCAAAAAATCGCATCCGGAATCCTTTAGAACACCTCTTCTCGTGCGTGCTCACGCAGCGAAAAATACGTAAGCACGTGGCAAACAAAAGACACGTTCTTTTTCGCAATTGACTCCCTGATTACTCGATGGAATTTTGCAGAAGCATCTCATTTTTAAACATTTGTTTTTCCTAAACCGTTTGAAAAGAACATCATGTAGTCAGGAAGGCCTCAAAGGTACGAAATTAAACCTTTCGTGGCCTTGACAGTCTACATTTACGCATGTTTGTGGCAGGCACCGATTGCTTTTTCCACAAAAGAAAGGAGACAGCGAAAGAAAATGAGACGTCATTTGGCAGGCATTTGCGTGTGCCTTCTTGCAATATATCCCCTTGTAGCGCAAAACAGTATTCAGTCCCGCGTGTTCGACGAAAAAACGGGTGAGGCCTTAGAGATGGTCACCGTCAGGCTGTTCGACAGCAGCGACTCCACCTTGGTGAGCGGAGTGCAGACCGACATGCGGGGAGGCTTCACCCTTAACAACATCAAACCGGGAAGATACTACCTGCTCGTCACCTCGGTGGGTTATCACGACCACAAAGAGGATGTCGTGATGGGCAACAAGAACATTTTGCTGAAAAAGATTCAACTCCGGGAAAATTCCCAACTGCTGGATGAAGTTGAGGTCAGAGGTACGGCCGCGCAAATGATAGTCAGAGGCGACACGTTGGAATACAACGCCACAGCTTTCAAACTGGCAGAAAATGCCGTGGTGGAAGACTTGCTCAAACGCCTTCCGGGAGTGGAAATCGACACGGAAGGAAAAATCACGGTGAACGGCGAAGAGATACAAAAAGTCAGAGTGGACGGTAAGAAGTTTTTCGACGATGACATAGAAATGGCGACCAAGAACCTTCCCGCCGAGATGATAGAGAAAGTGCAGGTGCTCGAAGAAAAATCAGATATGGCCAAACTCACGGGTTTCGAAGACGACGATACCGAGCGCATCCTCAACCTCAGCACCAAGCCCAACCGCCGGCGAGGCTTCTTCTCCAACATGACGGGCGGTGTGGGCTTCGACACCGACGGTGAGCTGCGCTACGACCTGAATGGCATCGTCAACATCATGGAAAAGAACTCGCAAACCACCGTCACGGCAGGTGCCAACAACGTCAATACTTCGCGCAGCCACAGGGGACGCGACAGTGGGAACGACGGCATAACCACCTCACAAAACATAGGTATCAATAACAATAGCGAAATAGGTGATAAACTGAAAATCAATGCCAACGCCTCGTTCAACCACTCTTCCAACGAATCGATAACAGACAGTTACAAACTGAGTTATCTGAAAGACTCTACCTACACCGACTCCACCTACACCGTGTCGCACAAAGAAAACTATGCGGCCTTCCTCCGGTTGGATTTGGAGTGGAGACCCGACAGCGTGAACACATTCATCTTCCAGCCGAGCGTGGACTACACCCGCTCGTTCAACGACCAGAATCTCGACTTTTCCTACATGGTCAATGACAGCGTGACCAGCGAGGGCAACAGTGCCGGCTACGGCAGCAGTTCTGCCTTTAACGTTGGGCTCAACTTCATCTACAACCACCGATTCCGCAAAGAGGGACGCACCTTTACCGCCAGTTTGCGCGGCGATGTGACTCTGAACGAAAGCGAAAGCTATAATTACTCCTTCCGTCGGGGCATACAAAGCGACACTATTGACCAGCGAACGTTCAACCAATCAGACCGGTACAGCTTTCAAGCACGCTTCTCGTATGTCGAGCCACTGTGGAATGTAAAGAATCTGTTGGAAATAGCGGCCACGTTCCAAAGCACCATCAACACGAGCATAAAAAATCAGTATGCCAATTCATACCTATACCCTTACGCCAACCTTATCGAATACCAGATGGCGGAAAGAAGTTACGACACATGGGATTCTGAATACAGCAACCAATTTCTCAACCGTTTCTACCGCGAAAACATAGAGCTGAATTACCGCCGTAGCGGGGAGAACTACAACCTTACGGTGGGCGTGAAGGCCGAACCGTCTCAAACCTACAGCTATACCACCTATGGTGACGGAACCCGTCGTGAGGTGGAAAACGAAGTGGTCAACTTCTCGCCGACGGCGCGCTTTCGCTACAATTTCGACCGAAAGAAATTCGTCCGCATCGACTATCGCGGCACAACTACCCAGCCCAGCGTGAGCCAGATGCAGCCCGTGAAAGACAATTCCAACATCATGAACGAGACGGTGGGCAACCCGTCCTTGAACCCCTCTTTCTCTCACCGGTTGCGCGTGTTCTACAGTACGTTCGACGACCAGCGCTTTTCTTCATTCAATGCGTCACTCAACTTCACTGCAACGAAAGACGCTTTGGTGTCGAACACCATCTACGATAATACGGGAAAATGCTACAACCAAACGGTCAACTCAGAAAAAGCTCCTCTCAGTGTCAATGGAAACGTGATGTACAACACGCCCATCATCCAAAAGCGATTGCATTTCAACACATCCACCAATCTCTCTTTTAACCAGCGTTACGGGTATTCTTCAAGCGGTGTCGGTATTATTGACACCGACTCGGAAGCTCTCCCTCTTGGCGACCTCAGCTCCACGCAAACCTATAATGCAGGCGAAAGTCTTTCGCTCACCTTTACCCACGACGTGATTGAAGTCGGGGTGAAAGGCAACGTGCGCTTCCAACACACAAACAACAATTTGAACCCCGAGACTTCAACCATTTGGGACTGGACGACAAGCGGCAACATCGTGTTGCATCTCCCCTACAATTTCAGCATCAGCACCGACGTGAATTATACCACCCGCCGAGGCTATGATGCGGGATTCGACCGCGACGAGGTCATCTGGAATGCGTCCATTGACAAAAGTCTGTTCAAAAACAGAGGCGTGCTCTCCGTCCGTTGCTCAGACATTTTGAGGCAGAGGTTGAACATCAGACAAAGCATAGGTGACAACTACATCCAAACAAGTAGTTACAACACTTTGACTTCATACGTGCTGGTCACGTTCAGCTACAAGTTGAACCGCTTCGGAGGGCGTGAGCTCTCGCGTCGTCCTGACGACAACGTTGAAAGAGACGGCGAAAGGCCCGAACATCATCAACCGGGCTCACCTCCTCCCTTTGGCTCGGAACATCCCCGTATGTAATACGTACAAATCTGAATATAAAGGATTTGTAGTGCATTGCCTTTCCCTGTCATACAGCATCGTTTTCCCTCTTCTCGTGCGTACTAACGTAAATTTTGCCGGGTAAGCACGCAGCGCGCGACGGGAAAGTACGCAACAAAAGAGCTTTTACTAAGGTAGAAAATCGGGGAAAACCAAGCTCTGCGTGGCCTCTATTTGTCGGTGGCGGTCAGGCTGCTGTAGGTTTTCTGTCTGCGCAAATAGTAAGACAGGAGCAGCGGGCGGGGCAACATTTCCCGAATGGTCGACACTTCGGCGCGGCGCATGTTTTCTTTTCGCTTGGGAAGGTAGTCGGGGCGGAGGCGCTTGTAGTGGCGACGTGCTTTGAACACCATCACAGCGCAGCGAAAACGGGCGGTGAGCAGCATGTGGAGTGCCGAAAGATAGTCGAGGAAGTAACGTGCAAACATGACCTTTCGCAGACGGTCGTCGGGCATGTTTTTGTATAACATCAGCAGGTTGTTACGGTAGTTCAAATAGGTTTTCTGTGGGTTTTCTGCTCCCAGTGTTCCGCCTCCCACGTGGTGCACCACGCTCTGTGGCACGCACACCACGCGTCGCTTCCGGCTGCGCAAGCGCCAACAGAGGTCTATTTCTTCCATGTGGGCAAAGAAACCGGCATCCAGTCCTCCGGCTTCCCGGAAATCGCGGGCTCGCAACATCAGGCAGGCACCGCTTGCCCAAAAAATGTCGGTCATCGTGTCGTACTGCCCTCGATCTTCTTCCAAAGTGTCTAACACGCGTCCTCGACAAAACGGATAGCCGAGACAGTCGATGAAACCTCCCGCCGCTCCGGCATATTCAAAGCGGGAACGATGAGCGTATGACAATATTTTCGGTTGGCAGGCAGCCACGTCGTTGTGACTGTCCATGCAGTCAATCAGAGGCTGCAACCAGCCTTCTGTCACTTCCACGTCGGAGTTGAGCAGCAGAAAGAGGTCAGCGTCTATTTGTTCCAACGCCCGGTTATATCCTTCGGCGAAGCCATAGTTACGCCCCAGCTCGATGACTCTCACCTGCGGAAAGGCGTCTCGCAACACGTCCAACGAGTTGTCGGTCGAGCCGTTGTCTGCCACGACCACCTCCACGCCGTCCATCGCCGAATGGCGCACCACGCCCGGGAGGAACTTCCGCAGGAAGTTCGCTCCGTTCCAATTCAATATAACGATAGAGAGACGCAATTCGGGTAATGATTTTCAAAAGACCTCCGCTGCCTGTCGGTCACTGCCTTTTATGTTTCCAGCGTTTGTGTGTCCACAGCCAATACTGTGGTGCTCGTTCGATGGCCTGTTCGAGCATGCGGGCATAGCGTTCGGTGATTTCGTGTTTTGATGTTTCTTTGGGTTCCGTGCAGAGGGGTAGTAACTCGCAGCGGTAGTATCCCCGCTTGACGCGTTCCACGGAGATGTAGAACACCGGATAGTCGAACTTTCGAGCCAGTTGTTCCGTGCCGGTGAGCATCGGGGTGTCTTGCCGGAGAAAATCCGTCCAATAATGGATGTTGGCGGGTGAAGGGGTTTGGTCAGACAACATGCCGTACATGCACAACCGTCCTTCGTTCCTGTTGCGTACCATCGTGCGCAGCACGTCGTGTTTTTCGACATTCTTCGCGCCGAAACGAGTACGAAGCACGTACATGAAGCGGTCGAAACCTTTGTTCTTCAGCCGCCGATAGACCTGGTAGACGGGTTTATCCGGGTAGAACTGTGAAAAGCTCGACGTCCATTCCCAATTACCATAGTGCGAGGTCATAAGCATGATGCACCGTTGGCGGGCATATTGTTTGGCCACCATCTCGCCGTTGACATACACCATGCGGCGATTCATCTGCTTGGGACTCATGTGCAGCAGCTTGAGGGTTTCCACAAACAAGTCGCAGAGATAGCGGTAGAACTTTCGCTCTATTGCCCTGCGCTCTTTCTCCGACTTCTCCGGGAAGGCGTTGGAGAGGTTTGTTCTGACCACCGATTGGCGATAGCCTGCCACGTGGTAGATCAATACGTAGAGCAAGTCGGAAAAGAGGTAAAGCACCCGCAGCGGCAAGCAGGTCACCACCCATGTCACGGCGTAAAGGAGATAGTACATAAAATGCAGGGAACAGACTGCCCGACCGTCATTTGTCCTCGTACACCCCGATGGACACGCCGTACTCGTATTCTCCCTCCAGAATCAGCTGCAAGTCGTCTTCCGTGAGGCTGATGCCGTCTCTACGAGCTGCTTTGCAGATGTAGTCGAACATCTTCTCTTCGTCAATGATGGCCTCTTCCACCGAATCTTCCTCCACCAAGCCGTTTTCTTCGTAATAGTCGTATATCACGTCGAGCACATATTTCACCGTGTCTTCGTCCACCCGTTTTTTTACCTCCTCCGGAAGTAAATCGAGGATAAAGGCTACTGCTGCATCGTCGTCATATTCCAGCCAATCGTCGTCGTTCTGTTTCATTTTTGTGTAAACTCGATGTTGTTACGGCCAAAGGTAAGGCAAATTCGCCAGATGTCAGCACCGGTCGAGCAATAATTTCGTTGACCCGCACGGTGTGAAACGCGATGTGCGAGCGGGCGTTGTCTTTTGCAGTTCCCCTTGTTGAGAGCCTTTGTCACCCCTCTTCCGCTGCGTGCTTTGAGTTCTCCTTTTCGACCGCTTACACTATGCCTACACCGAGCATTCGGGAGATAAAAGCAGGTTGCACTTATCTGCGTTTCGGTGGAAGAAAGACATTTTTTGCTGTTTTTTCTGTTAAACTCTTTTTTAAACAAACAGTATTAATATATTTGCACAATCAAAATTTCTTCGTAGCGTGCGCTTTGTTTGGCATGTAGAGAAGGCATTATAGAAAGTGTAAAAAGGGATCTGCAAGT
>CAYPFZ010000028.1:5823-16794 GCA_964410225.1 uncultured Paludibacter sp. | reverse complement strand
TGCGCCCTGCTTGCTGCATGCTTGCCCGGCACGAACTGCCAACCAACGCAAGAAAGTGGTTGTGTGAGAGTTTTATATCCCGAGTGAGGCGCGCACGGCGGCTATTTTATCGGATGCGGCGGATACAGCTGCCCGATAGTCGGCGCGCGAGTGCATGTGGCCTTGTACTTCGATATAGAACTTGATTTTCGGCTCGGTGCCCGACGGTCGTACGGACACTTTGGTGCCGTCGGCGGTGAAAAATTGCAACACGTCGGATGTGGTAGGCATCGCGAGGGGGCTTTCCGTGCCTGTTGACAGGTCTTTGGCAAGCAGGCTTCGGTAATCTTTCACCAGCGTGACTTCCGACCCGGCTATCTGACGGGGCGGGTTGTTGCGCAAGTGGGTCATCATTCGGGCGATTTCTTCTGCTCCCGTTTTCCCTTTCCGCACCACGGAGACACCCTCTTCCCGGCTGTAGCCATACTCTACATAAATGTCTTGCAACAGTTCAAAGAGCGTTTTTCCTTGGTCTTTGGCCCAGGCGGCTATCTCTGCCGTCAGGACGCAGGCTGACACGGCGTCTTTGTCGCGCACGAAGGTCTCCCACAGAAAGCCGTAGCTCTCTTCTCCTCCGCCGATATACGGGCGTTTCCCCTCGTTTTCACGCATCACGGCAGCTATCCATTTGAAGCCCGTGTAGCAATCGTACAGGTCGACCTTGTTATCGTCGGCGATGCGACGTATCAGCTCGGTGGTGACGATGGTTTTTACCACGTACGGGTTGCCGGTCAGCCGTCCGAGTTCGCGCCAACGTGTGATGAGGTAATAGATGAACAGAGTACACGTTTGGTTGCCGTTGATGAGCGTCCATTCGCCCCTGTCGTCTTTCACGGCGAGCCCCACGCGGTCAGCATCGGGATCGGAGGCAAGCACTATGTCGGCATCTGTCTCTTTGGCCTTCCGTACTGCCAATTCGAGGGCGGCAGGCTCTTCGGGGTTGGGTGAGACGACGGTGGGGAAGTCGCCACTTACCACCTCTTGCTCGGGCACGGCGATTACCGTGTCGAAGCCACACTCTTTCAGGGTGCGGGCAACGAGCTTCACGCCGGTGCCGTGAATGGGTGTGTAGACGATTTTCAACCCGCTGTGCCGACCAATGGCCTCGGGCGAAAGCGAAAGGGATTTGATGGAGCGGATGAACTCCCTGTCAATTTCCTCGCCGATGATTTGTATCAAAGAGGGGTCACCTTCGAATCGGATGTCTTCCACATCGGTTATCTTCTCCACCTCTTTTATCACGTTCACATCGTGCGGAGCGACCAATTGCGCTCCGTCGTCCCAATAGGCCTTATAGCCGTTGTATTCTTTCGGATTATGGGAAGCGGTGAGGATGATGCCGCTCTGACATCCGAGGCGGCGGATGGCAAACGAGGTCTCGGGCGTGGGACGCAAATCGTCGAACAGATATACTTTAATGCCGTTGGCCGAAAAGATGTTGGCCGAGACTTCGGCAAAGCGGCGGCTGTTGTGGCGACAGTCGTGTCCGATAACCACGCTAATTTGTGGCAGTTCGGGAAACTGCTTTTTCAGGTAGTTGCTCAATCCTTGCGTGGCGGCTCCCACCGTGTAGATGTTCATGCGGTTGGTTCCTGCCCCCATAATGCCGCGAAGGCCGCCCGTTCCAAATTCGAGGTCTTTATAGAACGAATCAATCAGTTCAGTCTTGTCGTCGGAGGCCATCATGCGGCGCACTTGGCTTTTTGTCTCGTCATCGTAGTGACCATCGAGCCATCGGCGGGCTTTGGTCATCACTTCCTGCAACAAAGCATTGTTTTCCATATTTCAATATTTTTGGTTATAATTTTTCTGATTGGTCGACGGTTGTCGCTCAGCTGTGTGTGCCGTCATCGTCGTTTGAGCAGCACGACGTTTTCCACGTGGTGTGTGTGGGGGAACATGTCGATCGGCTGCACGGCTGCCACGCGGTAGGCTTCGGCCAGCAGCGACAGGTCACGCGCCTGGGTAGCGGGGTTGCAGCTCACATAGACAATCCGCTCGGGGGAAGCGGCAAGCAGGCTGCGAATCACTCCCGGGTGCATCCCGGCGCGAGGCGGATCGGTCACCACCACCTCAGGTGGTCCGTGGCGGGCAATGAAGGCAGCATCGAGCAAGTCTTTCATGTCGCCGGCAAAGAATTGCGTGTTGCCGATCCCGTTGAGTGAAGAGTTGGCCTTGGCATCGTCAATAGCCTCCGGCACATACTCTATACCTATCACCTGCCGCGCCCGGCGGGAAAGGAAGAGGGCAATGGTGCCCGTGCCGGTGTAAAGGTCGTACACCAACTCGCTCCCACCAAGGGCGGCAAATCGGCGTACCACTTTGTACAGCTCGTAGGCCTGCGCCGAGTTGGTCTGGTAAAACGACTTGGCCCCTACCCTGAAGCGCAAGCCCTCCATCTCTTCGTAGATATATTCCTCACCACTGTAAAGGTGTACCTCAAGATCGGTTATACTGTCGTTGGCCTTGCCGTTGATCACGTAGAGCAGGGAGGTGATTTCCGGGAAGCTCTCGCGAAGATGTTCCAACAGTGCCTCGCGTTGCGCCCGGAGCTCGCGATAAAACACCATGACCACCATCAGCCCGCCGGTTGAGGAGGTGCGCACCATCATCGTGCGAAGAAAGCCTTCCCGGGCGCGAAGGTCGAAAAAGGGCAGGCCGCGCTCCAATGCGTAAGTGCGCACCCGGTTGCGTATGCGGTCGGAAATGCTCTCTTGAAGCCAACATTCTTCCACATCAAGCACTTTGTCGAACATGCCGGGGATGTGAAATCCCACCGCTTCACGACAAGGCAGGCTGTCACCTCCTTTTACTTCCTCCCATGTCAACCAACGCCTGTTGGAGAAGGTGAATTCCAACTTGTTGCGATAGCGTTCCGTGCGTTCGCACCCGATGATGGGGCTAATGGGTGGCAGTTCCACCTTGCCGATGCGCCCGAGCTGGTCTTCCACCTGTTGCTGCTTGTGACGCAGCTGCAGCTTGTAGGGCAGCATCTGCCACTTGCAGCCGCCACACACACCGAAATGTCGACACACCGGGCTCACCCGGTCGGCCGAGAAGCGGTGCACTTTCGCCACGGTGGCCTCCATGTAGCGACGCCTTTTCTTTACCACCTGCAGGTCGACCACATCTCCGGGCACGGCAAAAGGCACGAACACTACCATATCGTCCACACGGGCAACGGCCTTGCCCTCGGCAGCCAAGTCGGTCACCGTCACCCTCTCAAACAAAGCAAGCGGCTTCTTCTTACGAGCCATGAGTGATAATTGTAGCAAGTTACAAGGACAAAGATACGACAAGCCACCCACATACGGACATCGTCAGAAAGAATAATGCAGCCGCAGTGAAGAAACATCTGCCGCTTCAGCTCAGACAATGGGGTGTCTGTCACGGAAATATCCGCACCTTTTCCTGCGTGCTTTGGGAAGTGCTGCTGCGTTAGTACGCAATTTTCACTGCGTACTAACGAAAACAAGACGGCGTACTAACGCAGCAAAAATTGCGTAAGCATCCGCCGGAAGGGGTGTTGCAAAAAAGCGAAAATGCGTTGTCAGCAGATGGAGCAGCCGTCGCATTTGGGGTCGATGCGGCGAAGGCGTCTTTCCACCAGCATGCGGATACGGTCTTGCAGCGAGCGGATATTGATATGCCCGATGGTATCGGCGGCGAAAGCAAACATGAGCAGCAGGCGGGCCTCGCTCTCTGAGATGCCTCGCGAGCGGAGGTAGAACAGGGCGTCTTCATCCAGCTGCCCGATGGTGGCACCGTGTGAGCATTTCACGTCGTCGGCATAAATCTCCAATTGCGGCTTGGTACGCATGCGAGCCCTTTGATTTAACAACAGGTTCTTGTTTGATTGGTATGCTTGAGTTTTCTGCGCATCTTGTGCCACCTGCAACCGCCCGGTAAAACCGCCGAGGGAGCTGCCGTCAAGCACGTATTTGAAAAGCGAATCACTTTGGCAATCAGGTTGTCGATGCAACACGGAAGTGTAATTGTCGACCCGCTGCTCCTGACCACACAGCGCAAGGCCGCACAACAGGGTCTGACAGTGGCGACCTTGCAGGGACGTTTCCACCATGTTGCGGGTCACGCCGCCATGCAAGGTGATGAGGTGGGTCTGCACTTTGGAGGATGCCTGTTGTTCGACAAGCAGGGTCGAAAGATTGGTATTCAGAGAGTGTGTGTTCTCCAATTTGTAATGCTCGTAATGCGCCTGTTTGCCCACGAACGCTTCCGTCACGCGGTTTTCGAGAAAACGCTTCTCGTCTAAAGTATGGTCACACTCCAACACGGCGGCTTTTGCCCCCTCGCCTATCACCACCACGTTGTGGCTGACAGCCATCAGGTCGACATTGGAGCGCATGATGTTCACTATCTGCAAAGGCTTGTCTACCGTCACCCCGTCGGGCACGTAGATGAAAAAGCCATCTTGCGCAAAAGCCATGTTGAACGACAACAGGCCGTCGTCCCGCCCCATTGCCAGGCGGGCATAATACTGTTCCACCAAATCGGGGTGAGTGCCGGCCACCTCGCGCAGACTTCCCACTACCACCCCTTCGGGAAGCGGAGTGGTGCACTGAGCCGGGAAAAACGAGTCGTTCACCACAAAATAAAGGTGCGGACTGATGCCGGGCACGCCGCACCGAAAAGCTCGGTAGGGATTTACGTCGATGTTGAGCCGGTTGATGTTCAAGCCGTAATCGACCGAAAGAGGCAATGTCAGATCGGTGTATCGGTAATGCTCGAGCCGGGTGGTAGGAAACCCCGCTTGCTCGAAGTGGGCAAAGGCCCGACCGCGGACGCGGTTGAGCACTTCCGAGGTGTGTGCTCTGATAGCACCTTCGTGTTGTTTGTATAGACGTATATATTCCTGCTCCGGACTGAAAGCCTGATTTGTCGCGTTCATGGGTACACCTTGCTTGTTATCGTGTCAAAAGGAAGGACCGTTCAGCCTTTGAGCCAGTCATAGCCCTTCGCTTCCAACTCTAATGCCAATTCCTTCCCACCGGTCTTGACGATGCGCCCGTCGTACAACACGTGCACAAAGTCGGGCACAATATACTCAAGCAGTCGCTGGTAGTGGGTGATGATAATGCTCGCATTGTCGGGACGTTTCAGCTTGTTCACCCCGTTGGCCACAATGCGCAAAGCGTCGATGTCGAGGCCGGAGTCGGTCTCGTCGAGGATGGCGAGCTTCGGGTCGAGCATGGCCATCTGGAATATCTCGTTGCGCTTCTTCTCTCCGCCGGAAAAGCCCTCGTTGACCGAACGGTTGGTGAGGGTGTTGTCCATCTCCACCAGCTCCTTTTTCTCTCTCATCAGGCGGAGGAAGTCGGTGGCAGGCAACGGGTCGAGCTGAAGGTATTTCCGCTGTTCGTTCACGGCGGCGCGCATGAAGTTGACCATGCTCACCCCGGGGATTTCCACCGGATATTGGAAGCTGAGAAACAAACCCTCCCGTGCCCGATCTTCGGGGGGGAGCTCCAAAAGATTTTTCCCTCGGAAGGCGACCGCACCACCGGTCACACGGTAGTCGCTGCGGCCGGCAAGCACAGAGGCAAGGGTGGATTTGCCTGCCCCGTTAGGCCCCATAATAGCATGCACCTCACCTTCGTGAACACGCAAATCAAGTCCCTTCAATATGTCCTTGTCGCCCACCTTGGCGTGAAGGCCTTTTATCTCTAACAACACCTCCCTGCCCTTTTCCTTGCCGGCGACGGGAGGCTGTCTATGGTCTTTTTTCATGTAGCTCGTGTCTTGTTCCGTATAATATAATATGTATACCCCCACCTTCGGCTCGGGGGCATGTCACAATGGCAGGTGTTAGCCCACGCTACCCTCGAGGGTAATCTGCAGCAATTTTTGTGCCTCCACGGCGAATTCCATGGGCAATTTGTTGATTACTTCCTTGGCGTAGCCGTTCACAATAAGCCCCACGGCGTCTTCGGTGGTGATGCCGCGCTGGTTGCAGTAAAATATCTGGTCTTCGCTTATCTTCGAGGTGGTGGCCTCATGTTCCACCACGGCCGTGTCGTTGTGCACATCCATGTAAGGGAAGGTATGTGCGCCACATCGGTCGCCAAGCAACAGGCTGTCGCACTGCGAGAAGTTGCGGGCACCCTCGGCTTTGCTGCCCACATGCACCAAGCCTCGATAACTGTTTTGACTCACACCGGCCGAGATGCCCTTTGAAAGGATGTGGCTGCGGGTGTTGCGACCCAGATGTATCATCTTCGTGCCGGTGTCGGCCTGTTGGTGATGGTTGGTCACCGCCACAGAGTAAAACTCGGCAGAGGAGTTGTCGCCCAGCAAAATGCAGCTGGGATACTTCCAGGTGATGGCCGAGCCGGTCTCCACCTGCGTCCACGACAGCTTGGCATTCGCCCCTTGGCACTTGCCGCGCTTGGTGACAAAATTGTAAATGCCGCCACGGCCTTGCCTGTCGCCCGGATACCAGTTCTGAACCGTGGAGTACTTCACTTCCGCGTCGCGCATCACCACTATCTCCACAATGGCGGCATGAAGCTGGTTCTCGTCGCGCATGGGAGCCGTGCAACCTTCCAAATAAGACACATAACTCCCCTCGTCGGCCACAATGAGCGTCCGCTCAAACTGACCGGTGTTCATCGTGTTGATGCGAAAGTAGGTCGACAGTTCCATCGGACAGCGCACCCCCTTGGGGATGTACACAAAAGAACCGTCGCTGAAAACGGCACTGTTCAGCGAAGCAAAAAAGTTGTCGGAATAGGGCACTACCGAACCCAAATATTTCCGCACCAGATCAGGGTGATGATGCACCGCCTCGCTGAATGAGCAAAAGATGATGCCCAACTCGGCCAGGTGCTCCCTGTAGGTCGTCTTTACCGACACGCTGTCCATCACCGCATCCACTGCCATGCCCGAAAGTGCCTTCCGCTCGTCAAGCGGGATGCCCAGCTTGTCGAAGGTCTTGAGCAACTCCGGGTCTACTTCGTCGAGACTCCGAGGGGCATTCCGGCGGGGAGCTGCATAGTAGATGATGTCCTGATAATCAATCGGGGGGATGTCAAGGTGAGCCCAGCCGGGCATCTGCTGCTTGAGCCAATGACGGTATGACTTCAAACGAAAATCGAGCAGCCAGTCGGGCTCGCATTTCTTGGAGGATATGCGACGGACTATCTCCTCGGTCAAACCCTTGGGGAAAACCTCGGTCTCGATGTCGGTAGAAAAACCGTACTTATATTCCTCGGTGGTTATCTGTTCCAATATATCTTCCGGCATAATGCTGTTGTAAGAATGAACCGAGTGCAAATGTACGAAAAAACTCACGCCGGGAGGGGTTTTTCATAAGGCTGTGGAGCGGCCTGAGAGGTTTTTTCGGGGCATGCGCAAAAAAAGCGCGCCAAGGCCGGGGTCGACACCCCGAACCTCGACGCGCTTCGCGTTATTTGAATGATGTCTTACGCCTGTGTGGCGGACAGCCCGCTGTTTATTGGGCAACGATTTTCGCTGTTTCACCGCCGGCAACGAGCAGGTATGCACCTGCCGCGGGCAGCGTGAACTGCTGTTCGGTGGTCTGCAGCAACAGACGGCCGTCGATGGTGTAGACGCTCACCTGCGTGTTGGCTTCAAGGGAGAGATACACGTCCAGGCCGCGCACCACGAGCTTGCCCGACAGCGAGGTCTCACCTAACGAGGTGTCAACCCCGGTGCAGTCGCAGTCGTTACCGTCGCCGGTGGAGACAAACGTGAGGTTATAGCTGCTCCAGCTTTCGTTGTCGCAGTATGTTTTGGCACACGGCACGTTACACGTTGCGGCAGTGCTGCCAAACACGCCGGTGCCGCCCAAGGCCGGCGGGGTTTCGGCTGCAATGGTGATGCTCGTCAAGGGGCAGTCGGAGAAGGCCCAGTTGGCGATGCTGTCCAACGTCGACGGCAGTCGGACGGTCGCAAGAGAGTAAGCCATTTGGAACGCCCCGGAGCCGATGGTCTTCAGAGCGGTATTGGAAAAATTCAATGAGGTCGCTGAAACACTGGTGAACGCCCCGGAGCCGATAGTCGTCAGGTTTTCCGAGAAGTAGTAACTGTCCGTATCTAACAAATAAAATGCCCACGCGCCGATGCTCGTCACATCATCTTCAACGGTCACCGCGTCGATGTTGATCGTCCACTGGCCGCCGCTTCTGAAGTTCTCGTACCACGGAACTTTACCGCCGCCCTCTTCAAAATCTATCATTTCGCCGCTTTCAGCACCTTCTTTTCTGTAGATGTAAAGTTCGAAGCTCGTGCTGTCGCTGCCTGAGCTAACATCGAGCATCTCCCACGTCAGGTTGTCACCCAGATCGCCGCGGTAGAGGTCCACTTCTTCTTGGCTGCCTTCAGTATCGGCCGACGGGTCGTATTCATCCAAGGTCTTGATGGTAAAGTTACCCCAAAAAGTATCACTTTCATAAGTAGAAACCATGCTTTCTTCTACGTACACAGTGGCAAGAGCAGCCAAATCATAAACAAACGGTGCATAAGAACTTATACTAGTAACATTCACATACGGCATTGTCGTGCCTTCTATCAAGATATGTCTCAAGTTGGCGCAACCGTTGAATATATAACTCGAACTCGAAATGTTCAAGCCGCCGTTTTCAGTGCCGCAATACGCCTTGCAAAACGCTTCCTTTATCCTCAGAGAAGTAATTTCAGCATACCGGAAAAAGCCACTCTGTACGCTTTCCAGCGAGTCGGGCATCTCAAAATAGCCGAAATAGCCGTCGCTGTTGACATTAAAATTGGAAAACATTGTAAAGCAATTGCTCTCGATTGTTTTCAGCCCGGCGGGCAAGAGGATTCTTTGATCATCCGTTGCTCTTTGATCCGTCAGATGAATGTATTCAATATTACGCGGAACACCGGAATAAAAACAATAACTCCCTATCTCGGTCAGCGTGTTGGGCAAAATAACTGTGTGACAAGTGTCGAAGTGCGCACTAGTTGAAGCAAAGCTATACTGCCCCAACCGGGTAATGCCTTCTCCGAACACCACAACCCTGGGCAAGCGTCGAAGATAAGGGTAACTACCTTGACTATCAGCATAGCCATCAACACTATCGCGGGGAGTGAGCCACGGAGCGGCGGTTCTACTGGCGAAATCCGGTATGGCTCCTGTTCCTGAAATCGTCAGCGTGTCTCTGGCGGCGTTATACTCCCAGTAAATGTAGGCAGTAGAATCTGCGTTCATAATGCTGTCTCTCACAACCTGTCCTTGTTGCACTACTGTGCCCTGCATGGACACAACAGCCACTGTCATCAGCAGGGCTGCAAAATAAATTTTCCTTTTCATTTCTCTTTGTTTTTAAATTAGCAATCGGAGAATATCGGGGGCGAATATAGGAAGCATTTTTCAACCTTACAAGTTACCCTCCCATTTTTTATACTTTTTTTCCAAAAACCGACAACCCTCCTCTGTCAGAAGCTCAAGCTGTTGGTTTTCTCGTCAAAACGGTCTCCTTTTATGTATGCTTTGGAGTATAGGCACAAACTTACCAATTCTTTCCAATTTTTGCAACATTGGAAAGGATTGGAAAGAATTTTTGTAGAAAAAGTTTTCCCGCCTCTTTTTTGTCAATGGTTTTTTCGCGGGTCTTACAGTCCGAGGTAGAAGTCGCGGGTCAGTCGGGCAAACGCTTCGGTGTAGCGTCCGGAGGTGTCGGCGTGAATGACCAACTCGCCCTGCGTGAGCGTGCCGTTGTGTCGGCTCATCTCGAGCAGCAGCCGCTTGGGCGCTTTGTCAGCCCGTGGTCGCACGCTCACCCTCCGTCGGCACCACAGTCCGGCCTCGGCGGCACGACACACGAAGCGTTCGCCTTCGGCCACAGGCAGTATCACGCACAGCCTCCCCCCGGGGTCGAGCAGGCGGAGGGCGTGACAGAGCAGGTCGTCGTGGGGGAGCATGCCGTCATGTCTGGCCAAGGCGCGTTGGGCAGCCGGCGCGGGAGTGGAGCGGGTGAAGAAGGGCGGGTTGCAGACAATGAGCCGGTAACCCTGCTCCTCTGCGGGGGTGAACTGCTGCAATGCCACGTGCTGCACACTGATGCGGTCGGCCCACGGCGAGGCCTCGACGTTGCTCCGTGCCTGCAGGGCGGCTTCAGCGTCGATGTCAATGGCATCGATGTGAGCCCGACGGGCGCGTTGGGCAAGCATCAAAGCTATCAGTCCGCTGCCCGTACCCACGTCCAAAATACGCCGACAGGCACGCACATCAGCCCACGCGCCAAGCATCACCCCGTCGACACCCACCTTCATGGCGCAGCGATGATGCCACACGGTGAACTCCTTGAAACGAAACCACGGTGCACCCATTATCAACGACCCGTTGCAGCGTTGCGCTTGATGGAAATGACAAATCCGCTTCCGGGATGGCTGCCCGCCGGGGGCGTCGGAGAACTGTCGGCCGGCAGCGGAGCGGGACTGACAACACGAGGGGAAGCCTGACGACCGCCCGACGACGACGAAGGATAGGCCGTGGGGACGGTCGGACGTGCCGAATGACGCGAAGAACGCTCGTAGTGCTTGTTCTGAAGACGGTAATACTGCTCCTCTGTCAGCACCTTGCGCAAATCGGCATTCTTCCGCTTGACACGCTCAAGGGCCTCGGCACGCGAGTTGGAAGCCTGCCTTTCCTTGGCGTAATGCAGATTGATGAGATAAACGAGCCGGGTCTGCGTGTCGCTCAACGAGAGAGCCTCGCGCAGCTTCTGAGTCTGGCTGACAGCCTCCTGCTCGGGAGTGCGAACAGGCACGTCGCGCTCGCTCTGCGCGGAAAGAGACAAAACCGGGCATGCCGACAAAACAAACAGAAAGACCTTGAGGATGCGCAGGGTCATAAGGACAACAAGTTGCTTTGTGCTTTTCGAATCTTGCAATTTTCGTACCAGGCGAGGCTGCCCTGCCATCTCC
>CAYPFZ010000028.1:0-5723 GCA_964410225.1 uncultured Paludibacter sp. | reverse complement strand
ACGCAGCAAAAAGCTCTCCGCTATGCTTTTTTCGGGCGAAAAAACGACGGTTTTTGCGGCACTCCGGTTCAAAGGGCGCGCCCCGGGCAAGTCGTCCGGCCGCGGTGTTGACCGCTTCGGGCTTTTGTCATATCTTTGCTCGGGTGGAGAGGGGGCATCACCTTCACGGAAAGCAAACGACGCGGATGATTGATCAGGCCACCATAGAGAAGATTCACGAAGCGGCGCGCATCGAAGAGGTGGTGGGCGACTATGTCACCTTGCGCAGGCGCGGGGTGAACATGGTGGGGCTGTGCCCGTTTCACAACGAAAAGACACCCTCGTTCAACGTATCGCCGGCCAAAGGCCTGTTTAAGTGCTTCGGTTGCGGAAAAGGGGGTAACGCGGTGCATTTCATCATGGAGATAGAGCAAATCAATTACCGCGAAGCACTCCTGTTTTTGGCCAAAAAATACGGTATCGAGGTGCGCGAGAAGGAGCTCACTCCCGAAGAGGAGGCCGCCCGCAACGACCGTGAGAGCATGTTTTTGGTGAATGATTACGCACAGAAATATTTCTCCCACACCTTGTGGCATCATGCCGAGGGGCGCGCCTTGGGGCTGAGCTATTTCCGCGAACGCGGCTTCCGCGATGACATCATCCGCAAGTTCCGCTTAGGCTTTTCGCTCGAGGGGCGCGACGACCTCATCCGTTCGGCAAAAAAAGACGGCTACCGAGAGAGTTACCTCCTGAAGACGGGGCTGGCCTTGTCGTATGACGACGGGCAGCTTGTCGACCGCTTCAGAGGGAGGGTGATGTTTCCCGTTCACACGCTTTCGGGCAAGGTGGTGGCCTTCGGCGGACGCGTGCTGCGCAAGAGCGACAAGACGGCCAAATATGTCAACTCGCCGGAGTCGGAAATTTACCGCAAAAGCAACGAACTGTATGGCATCTACTTTGCCAAGCAAGCCATCGTGCGTGAAGACCGTTGCTATCTGGTGGAGGGTTATACGGACGTTATTTCCATGCACCAGTGTGGCATCGAAAACGTGGTGGCCTCGTCGGGCACTTCCCTCACCGGCGGGCAGATACGCCTCATTCACCGCTTCACCAACCACGTGACAGTGATCTACGACGGTGACGCGGCAGGCATCAAAGCCTCCATACGAGGCATCGACCTCTTGCTGGAAGAAGGAATGAACGTGCAGGTGCTACTGCTGCCCGAGGGAGAAGACCCCGACTCGTATGCAAAAAGCCACCCGGCAGACGACTTTGTGGCCTACATCAAAGCCAACTCGACCGACTTCATCCGATTCAAGACGAAACTGCTGCTGGAAGACGCAGGCGGCGACCCGGTTCGCCGTGCCGCCTTGGTGACAGACATCGTGCGGAGTATCGCCATCATCCCTGACCCGATCATCCGCTCGGAATATGTCAAGGAGTGCAGCACGCTGTTAAACGTGGGCGAGAAGGCACTGTATTACGAGATAGAAAAGATAAAAGGTCGCGAGGCCGAGAAACGCCGCCAGCAACAGACGCAAGCGGCAGACGCACCGCCCCCCTCGGAGACCGACCCCCCACCCTCGTGGACCGAACTGCCGAAGGCCAAATTCGAGCAGGAAGAGCGTAACTTATTGGAAGTGCTGATAAAATACGGCCATCACGTGATGTTCACCGACCCGGAACGGCAAAGTGACAAGACGGTGGCCGAGTATGTCATCGACGAGTTGGACGTCGATAGCCTGACCCTGTCGCACCCGCTTCACCAACGCTTGTTTGAAGAATACCGCCGGCACATGGGTCTGCCCGACTTTCAAGCCGCGAACCATTTCCTCCACCACCCCGACGGCGACATCAGCCGCTTGGCTGCCGACCTGCTTGTCGACAAGTATGTGTTGAGCAAAGTGCACCTACGTCGCAGCGACATCATCCCCGACGAGCACCGCCTCCCGGAGATGGTGCCGCGCCTTGTGTTCGAGCTGAAAGACTCCATCGTGCGTGACCTGATAAGGCAGAAACTGTCAGAACTGAAGCAGGCCGCCGAGGCAGGCGATGCCGCCCGAACAGCCACCATCATGGTCGAGACGAGCCGGTTGGAAGAGGTGAAGAAGCTGCTGTCAAAAGCCTTGGGCGAACAAGTTCTCAACCGTCTATAGTCTGACAAGACACGGGAGCGGCACGTGCCCGCCATCCGGCCTCCTGCTACATTTCCCAAGCCTTTACATCCCCCTTGGGACACGTCAGTGCGCAGCGGAAGGGACTCTGCAATGCTTTTTCAGGCATGAAACAAACGCGCTTCGGATTCGTCCGACAACAAAAAAACCGCCGCAGGCTGTGCGGCCTGCGGCGGAACTCTCGCCGGCTCTTCCTCTTGGACTTGAACCAAGGACCCTCTGATTAACAGTCAGATGCTCTAACCGACTGAGCTAAGGAAGATCACTGCGCACCCCGCATATCGGGGAATGCGCTGCAAAACTACTCGGTTTTGTTGGAATATACAATATATTTGCATGGAAAATTTTCAAAATACTTTCATGGAAAAAATCATCGGCATAGGCAACGCCCTGACAGATATATCTCTACCGATAGACAATGACGAGCTGCTTGCTCGGTTGAACCTTCCCAAGGGCTCGATGCAGTTGATCGACCGTCAGCGGCAAGAGCAGCTTTCTTCCCTTTTGAGCCATCAGGCGCACACGATGAGCACGGGCGGGTCGTCGGCCAACTGCATCCGCGTGCTTGCCCGTTTGGGAGCTCCGTGTGCCTTCATCGGTAAGACGGGGAGCGACGCTGTGGGACGCTTTTTCGCGCAAGTCATGCGTGAGAGCGGCGTGCAGCCTCTCCTGCGTGAGAGCCTGACGCCTTCGGGGCAGTGCCTTGTGTTGATTTCGCCCGACGGCGAACGCACCATGTGCACCTGCTTGGGAGCGGCGGCCGAATTGCAGAGCCATGATTTGAGTGCCGACCTTTTTAATCAGTGCCGACTGCTGCACATCGAGGGCTATTTGGTACAAAACTACCGTTTACTGCGCACTGCCGTGAAGTTGGCCAAAGAATCCGGCGCACAGGTGTCGCTCGACTTGGGGAGCTACAACATAGTGGAAGAGCACGCGGATTTTCTGCGTGAGCTGCTCTCGGGTTCTGTCGACATGGTGTTTGCCAACGAAGAAGAGGCTCGCGCCTTCACCGGCAAAGAGCCCGTCGAGGCGCTCGAATGCTTGTCGCAAAGGGTGCGCATTGCGGTGGTCAAGGTGGGCAAAGCCGGCTCGTATGTCAAATCGTCGGGTGGCACGTGGCACGTCGAGGCCGCGCCGGCACGCAGTGTCGACACCACCGGTGCAGGCGATTCTTACGCCGCCGGCTTCCTCTACGGGATAGCGCGCAGCCTTCCTGTAGAGACCTGCGGAAAGATAGCGTCACTTGTAGCCGCACGCATGGTGGAAACACTCGGCACAGAGATGGACAAGCCCACTTGGGAACGCCTCCGGCGGGAAGTGGATGCCGAAATCGGCCGACTTGACCTGCACTCCTGACACACAAAGCAACCCTCTGACCTCCGACAGTGCAATGAAACGCAAATTGAACCCTCTGCTGTTGCTCTACCAGTATGTGGTGGCCGTGCCCCTGTGGACTGTCACCACCGTGGTGGCCGCCTTGCTCACCATGTTGCTCTCGCCGGTGTGGCCCAACAGGAAAATATCTTATTTCCCGGCAAGATGGTGGTCACGCATCGTCTGCGCCTTGTTTTTTGTCACCGTAAAGGTAGAGGGGATGGATAATCTGAACCGGCGACAATCCTATATATTTATGGTCAATCACCAAAGTTGGTTTGACATTTTCGCCATTTACGGATGGTTGCCCTTCTTCTTCAAGTGGATCATGAAAGAAGACCTTCGACGGATTCCTTTGGTTGGACGGGCGTGTGAGTCGGCGGGACATATTTTCATCAACCGCGAGAGCCCCAAGGCGGCACAGCGCAGTTTGGAGAAGGCGAAAAACGCTTTGCGCGGCGGCGTGTCGGTGGTCATCTTCCCCGAGGGCACCCGTTCGCCTGACGGGCGTTTGGGTCGCTTCAAACGCGGCGGCTTCAAGCTGTCTGCCGACTTGGGCCTTCCCATCGTGCCTGTCAGCCTCAAAGGATGTTACGAGCGGATGCCTCGTGGCACGTTTGCCGTGAAGCCGGGGCGCATTGTGATGAAGGTGCATCCCCCCATCCTGCTGTCATCACCCTCTCCTGACCACTTGCCCGCCCTCATGCACGCCACAAGAGAGTCCATCCTCCGGGGGCTCTCTCCCGACCGTGAAGCCCCACAAGAGGCCTCAGCCTGACGATCCGAACCCCCTCTCTCCTGCGTTGGTACGCAGCGAGCGGAGTTAGTACGCGCCGGAGACTTCTTCAGCAGCCTTGCGGGGAGCTGTGCGATTTTCATCTTCGAGGGGGAATGTCGAGTCGGACTTTCTGTGTATTTTTGCACTCGTTTGCGAGGTACATCGCGCGGGGAGACATTCCTCTATCATTTGGGAAACAATACATAACAGGAGAATAAGATGGAATTGGCAAGTAAATACAATCCCACGGACATTGAGCAAAAGTGGTATGATTACTGGGAGCGTCACGGCTTTTTCCACTCACATCCCGACGGTCGCGAGCCTTACACGATGGTCATTCCTCCTCCCAACGTGACGGGTGTGCTCCACATGGGTCACATGCTCAACAACACCATTCAAGACGTGTTGGTCAGGCGGGCTCGCATGATGGGGAAGAATGCCTGCTGGGTGCCCGGCACCGACCATGCATCCATAGCCACCGAAGCCAAGGTGGTGAGCAAATTGGCCGAACAGGGGATAAAGAAAAGCGACCTTAGCCGCGAAGAGTTTCTCCGGCACGCTTGGGCGTGGACCGAAGAACACGGTGGCATCATCTTGCAGCAACTGCGTCGGTTGGGCGCTTCGTGCGACTGGCGGCGCACCGCCTTCACCATGGACGAGGTGCGGAGCGAGAGCGTCACGCGCGTCTTTTGCGACCTCTATCACAAAGGGTTCATCTATCGTGGGGTGCGCATGGTCAACTGGGACCCCAAAGCGCTCACCGCCCTTTCCGACGAAGAGGTGGTCTACCGCGAAGAACAGAGCAAGCTCTACTACCTCAAATACCGCGTGGCGGGAGCTTCGGCCGACGAATATGCCGTGGTGGCTACCACGCGCCCGGAGACCATCATGGGCGACACGGCCATGTGTATCCACCCCGACGACAAGAAGAACGCCTGGCTGAAGGGCAAAAAAGTCATCGTGCCGCTCGTGGGTAGGGTCATCCCCGTCATTGAAGACGAATACGTCGAGATAGGCTTCGGCACGGGATGCCTGAAAGTAACCCCCGCCCACGATGTAAACGACTACATGTTGGGAGAGAAACATCATCTCGAAAGTATCGACATCTTCAACGACGACGGCACCCTCTCTCCGGCCGCCGGACTCTACGTAGGGATGGATCGCTTCCAAGTGCGCAAGCAGATAGTGAAAGACTTGGATGCGGCCGGACTGTTAGAACGGACGGAGGACTACACCAACAAGGTGGGCTATAGCGAACGCACCCACGTGCCCATCGAGCCGAAACTCTCCATGCAGTGGTTTCTCTCCATGCAGCATTTCGCCCGCTTGGCACTGCCCCCGGTGATGGACGACCGCCTGATGTTCCATCCTTCCAAATACAAAAACATCTACCGTCACTGGATGGAAAACATCAA
>CAYPFZ010000027.1:0-16866 GCA_964410225.1 uncultured Paludibacter sp. | reverse complement strand
ACCATGATTTTGGCTACCGCGCTGCTTTGTCCGTCGGCTGTGATGCACAAGGCCAGATAAATGCCGGTACTCACTTTACGTCCGAGTGCATTTTTCCCGTCCCATGTGGCAATGCTACCGTTAGAGACCGTTTCGCAAATCAGATTACCGTTGATGTCGGTTATCTTCACTTGGGTGTTGTCCATCAGGCCGGTGATGGTGACAACGCCGGAGAATCCCTCTCTGACCGGGTTGGGATAGGCGTAGACATTGCTGAGTGCATCTGCCCCTTGGGCGGCATCACTTTGGTAAGACACCAAACCAGCCCCCGTGCCGATAAACACTTCGCCGCTCACGGGGTTGATGCCCAAAGACAGAATGTTGTTCGACTGCAGCGGGCTGTTGTCGGTGGTGAAATGTTGGATGGTCTCCTGGCCGTTGGCCGACAGCAGGTAAAGCCCTGAAGAAGCCGTACCTATCCATTTGCGGTTGGCTCCGTCTATGGCGATGGCCTTGACGGTTTCGTCGGCCAAAAGATAGTCGGCCTGGTTGGTGCCGTCGTTTCTCGGGATCTTCACACGTGAACATGTGTAGCTGTTTTCAAACACGTTACCCGTATTGTCGAACAGCAATGGCCCGGAAGAAGTGCCAACCCACACCACGCCATTTAGATCTTGCGCAATGCAATAGAGATAGTCAGGGGTGATTGTCTCGCCTTCGTTGTCGGCATCGGTGAATGAACTCATGAATTTAGACTGGTCGTCGTCGGGGTCGGTCAACGTCCCTTGGTCGTCGAACACGCCGATGCCTCTTGTGTCAGAACGGACAGAAACGACCCATTTGCGGTTGGGATTTTGATTGTCAATCAATATTTTTCCCAAGGTGGCTGCGTTGTTTAAGCCGGAATAGGTGCGACTGACCCATGTGCCGCTTGACTTCAACAGGACTTTGATGGCTCCCACGTTCGAACTGCTGTTTGCCACAAATAAATTGCCTTGTGCATCACACACGGCACCATCCAGGCGAGTATAGTGATCCGGATCTACGCCCGAAGCATCTTCAAACACATCCGACAAGTACCTCCTTACGAAGGTGTTGTTTTCAAATTCGTACAGCCCCGTGCCGTAAGAACTCACGTAAAAATGGTTGGCGTCGTCAGGATCGACGGCCACGTTCATGAAATCTTGCACCATGTTACTTGCGTCGGGGAATATGTCGGGCGGGGTAATGTTGGTCCAACTTTCTTTTTCAAAAATCATGACGTAACCGGGATTGGCGTAACGCTCGCTCCAACGGCCGCCGGGCACAACGAACATTTTCTCTCCGGAGAAAGTGATGTCCCAAGCGGTGTTGTCAATAGGTCCGTCGGGTTTTATCTCATTCTTTGCTCCGTTTTGAGGTTGATAAGAAACAACTCCCACATCACCTCCGGCAAACCAATACACGTTGCGGCTCGCGTCGTACACCCCTGACTGGGCATGCTGCACGATGTTGGGGTAGGAGTAGACATTCAAGTCCTCGTCGATCACATAGATGGCGGCCCACTCGTTGGCCACGATCATGACGCTGCCCGAAACGCTTATCCCTGCAGCCACGGCACTTCCCAAGGTCAGCTCCGTCCACGTGTCACCTTCCTGCATGAACAACCGCCAGTCACTTTGCACAAAGAGCCGACCCGCAAACGAGGCAATGTCTTGGTGGGTGGTTTCGTCGGGGAGTTCCACGGTGTCCCAATGTTCGTAGTTCATCAGATTGTTGTCGTTCACGTCAGCTTTAAAAAGCGTGTAGGTGCGTGAACCTTCGGCCGCTCCCACCGGCGAGTAGGCCAGCGCATAAATATCGTTGCCGACCACCGCCGTGGATATTACATCCACCTCGGAGGCATTCGGGCCGATGTAGTAGGTCTCGGCAATCTCCCGCCTCTGCAGGTTCAACACGATGATGCCAAAGTGGCACGAGAGGTAGGCTTTTCCTTCGTGTACGTAAATATGGTTAACCGACTTGTCGACAGTCATGACTTTATTGTAGAAATCGGGGATGTTGATAACGCCTCCGGTGGTCATCAGGTCGATGTTGCCGTTTTCGTAGGTAATGATTAAGATGTTGTTATCTTCGTCATACTTTATATAGGAAACGGAGTTGCCGTTCAAGCCGGTTATTTTACTGTATATCTCCACGTTGTTGTCCAACTTATCGACAGAAAACAACGCTCCGTCGCTCACGGCGTAGACTTTATTGACGGTTTGTTCCACTTGCGTCACGTTGTTGTAGGCAAAATGAGTACGCCACCCGCCCATGGTGGTCTGTGCCCGTCCCGGTACGCAACCGATGACACACAAAAGGGACACTGTAATGAAAAACTTGAAGTTCATTGCAGATTCGTTTTTATAGATTAAAATCGAGTAAGGGGAGAAGAAGGCTCTTTTGCAAGGAAGGCAGCGAGTTTTTCGACGGCTTTCCCGCGGTGACTGATGCGGTTCTTTTCGGCCGGGGAGAGTTCGGCAAAGCTCACTTCGTAGCCATTCGGTATGAAGATGGGGTCGTAACCAAATCCTCCGTTGCCGGCGGGAACGCGGGCAATGGTGCCTTCGACCGTTCCCTCAAAGGTGAAGGGTTCGCCTCGGAGCATCAAGGCTACCACGGTGCGAAAGCGAGCCGTGCGCATCTCCACGTCCTGCATGAGCTGTAAAACCTTCTCCACGTTTTTGCGCGGGTCGCACCCGATTCCTGCGAAGCGGGCAGAGTAGACACCCGGCGCGCCGTTGAGGGCATCGATTTCCAGCCCCGTATCGTCGGCGAAGCAGTCGACCCCGTATCGCTCGGCCACAAAACGAGCTTTGAGCAGGGCGTTGCCTTCCAAGGTCGGGGCGGTTTCAGGGATGTCGTCGAAGCAACCGATATCTTTCAAACTCAACACGTCGACGGAGTCTCCCAAGATAGCCTTGACTTCTTCGAGTTTATGGGCGTTATTCGTGGAAAAAACCAATTTTTTCATTTCCTCTTTTCGCTAAAGATACGCAAAGATAGGGGAAAAAGCCCGAAGAGCCCCACTTTATGTTCTAAAAACCGCAACGGGACAAGTCGGCAAGCAATTCTCGCTGCGGATGCAACCATGTGTTTGTCGGTACACGAGACCTTGCTTTCCCGATTTATACAAACGAGGCTGGGGACTTTTTCTTGAATATACAGACTCTGCCCCTGTGTTTTTTGCGAATTTGAAAAAATGACTTACTTTTGCACCGCTTCCGGCAAGCACCACGCGGAAGTAGCTCAGTTGGTAGAGCATCAGCTTCCCAAGCTGAGGGTCGCGGGTTCGAGTCCCGTTTTCCGCTCAACCGAAAGCCCGAAGGTCAACATGGCCTCCGGGTTTCTTTTTTGCCCTACGTCAGACAACCGAAAAAGAAACACGCAGAAACGCCTCAACGCAACCTCAACGGATTTCTTAATGTTCTGTCAGACAGATAGTCCGCTCCCTGCTCCATTCCCTTGCATGCTCCCCTTCTGTTGCGTACTAACGCAATTTTTGCTACGTACTAACGCGCCGAAAACTGCGTAAGCACGCAGCGGAAGAGAGCTTGTAAAGCTAAAAAAGGAAGACGGAAGCCGTCGAAAAGGCTGCCGGGAAGGTGTTTGTTTTTTCGCTCTGTGTGGTGTCTTGTGTGCTTTTAGCAGGCTGTGAAAGGGTTAAACCTCAAGTGCTTGCAACGCCTTTTCTATCGCCTGTTTCAGCCCGTCGGCGTTTTTCCCTCCTGCGGCGGCAAAGGTGGGTTGACCACCACCTCCGCCCTGTATCTCCTTGGCAGCTTCGCGGACGATGCGCACCGCGTCGAGACCGCGCTCGACCAAGTCTTCGGAAACGAGCACAGCAAGCGAAGGCTTCCCGTTGTTCACCGCCCCGGCCACAAAGAAGAGGTTTTCAGGCGAGGCATTTCGTAGTTGGAAAGCAAGGGTTCTCACCATCTCGGGGGTGGCCTCCAATTCGATCCGCACCACTTTCACCCCGTTGATTTCTCGCGCATTTTCAAGGAGTTTGTCGCGCAAAAGGGTGATTTTTTCATGCACAAAATCGTCTACCTGTTTTTTCAGCCCGGCGTTTTCGTCTATCGTTTTTTGGATGGCGGTAAGCAGCGAGGGAGTGTTGTGAAAAAGGTCGCGGATGCTGTCAAGCATATCCTGTTGGAGGAGGAAATATTCTTCTGCCTTGGCTGCAGTGATGGCTTCGATGCGCCGCACGCCCGCCGCAATGGAGGCCTCGTTCACAATGTGAAGCATGCCTATCTGTCCGGTGGCGGGGACATGGGTGCCTCCACACAGCTCCACCGATGTGCCGAAACGTATCACACGCACGCTTTCACCGTATTTCTCGCCAAAAAGTGCCATCGCCCCCATCTGGCGTGCCTCGGCCATTGACACAGAACGCATCTCCTGCAAGGGCAGATTGGCGCGTATGCGGGCATTGACCAAACGCTCGACTTGCCGCAACTCCTCTTTGCTTACCTTCTGAAAGTGGGAAAAGTCGAAACGCAGAGACAGAGGTCCCACGAACGACCCTTTTTGCTCCACGTGCTTGCCCAACACTTCGCGCAAGGCTTCGTGCAGCAGGTGAGTGGCCGAGTGGTTGCACGATGTGGCTCTGCGACTGTCTGTGTCGACTTCGGCGACAAAAGTGGCTGTCAGGTCGGCAGGCAGGCGATGAGAGAGGTGGACGGAAAGATTATTTTCTTTTTTGGTGTCGATGATGTGGATGCTTTCGCCCTCTTGCGAGCTGAGTCGGCCGCTGTCGCCTACCTGCCCGCCCATCTCGGCATAAAAAGGCGTGAGGGAAAGCACCAACTGGTAATACTCTTTGTTCTTCTGCTTTATTTTTCGGTAACGGAGCAGTTGCGTTTCGCATGAAGTGAGGTCGTAGCCCACGAACTCCGATTCGCCTTCACGCACCACCACCCAATCGTCCGCTTCCACGGCGGCGGCATTGCGTGCGCGTTCCCTCTGCTTTTTCATCTCTGCGTTGAAGCCCTCGAGCTCTACCTCGAATCCGTTTTCACGTAATATCAGTTCGGTGAGATCCAAGGGGAAACCGTAAGTGTCGTATAGCGTGAAAGCATCTTTTCCCGCGATGGCGTTACGGCCTTCTTTGCGGACATCATCCATCACGCGGTCGAGCAGGCGAATGCCCGTTTCCAACGTGCGGAGGAAGGCTTCCTCTTCTTCTTTGGTCACCTTTTCGATGAGGTTTTGCTGAGCTGCCAGCTCGGGATAGGCACTACCCATCACCTTGATGAGTGCGGGCACAAGGCGATATATGAACGCCTCTCGCCGGCCGAGGAAGGTGTAGCCGTAGCGTACGGCGCGGCGCAAGATGCGACGAATGACATAACCTGCCTTGACGTTGGAGGGAAGCTGACCGTCGGTGATGGAGAAGGCGATGGTGCGGAGATGGTCGGCCACCACGCGCATGGCCACGTCTGATTTCTCCCCGGCTCCGTAGGAAACACCCGACATGCGCCCTATCTCGCGGATAATGGGTTGAAACACATCGGTATCGTAACTCGACGTTTTGCCCTGCATGACCATACAGAGCCGCTCGAAGCCCATACCCGTGTCAATGACTTTTGCCGGGAGATCTTCAAGCGAGCCATCGGCCTTGCGGTTGTACTGCATAAACACGTTGTTCCATATCTCCGTGACAAGCGGATGGTTCTTGTTGACCAGCTCATGCCCCGGTATATTCTCCCGTTCGCTGTCGCAACGAAGGTCGATGTGTATTTCCGAACAGGGACCGCACGGCCCCGTGTCGCCCATCTCCCAGAAATTGTCTTTACGGCTGCCGTCGATGATATGTGTCTCGGGCAGGTATTGCGCCCAAATGTCGGCGGCCTCCTTGTCGCGCGCCAATCCCTCGGTCGGCGACCCTTCGAACACGGTGGCATAAAGGCGGCTGCCGTCAATCCTCAACACCTCGGTGAGGTATTCCCACGCCCAAGCAATAGCCTCGCGCTTGAAATAGTCGCCAAACGACCAATTGCCCAGCATCTCGAACATGGTGTGGTGATACGTATCGTGTCCCACCTCTTCTAAATCGTTGTGTTTCCCGCTTACACGCAGGCACTTCTGAGCATCAGCCACGCGAGGATACCTCACCGGGTCGTTGCCGAGGATGACGTTTTTAAACTGATTCATGCCCGCATTGGTGAACATGAGCGTGGGATCGTCTTTGATAACCATCGGGGCGGAAGGCACAATTTTATGCCCTTTGCCCGCAAAAAAATCCAGAAATGATTGTCGTATCTCTTGCGAAGTCATACCTTGAAGTGATTCTACAAGCAGGGCAGTTGCCGGAACAGCTCTCAGATAGAGACTCTTGCAAAACGCCCGCATCCTATATTACATATTGACCTGACGAGTAAAAAAACGCGCCCGGCAGCTTTTATAAACCCTCTTTCTCGTGCGTACTAACGCTGCAAAATTTCCCAAAGTCTTTTATGTAAAGGGGTTCGCTGCGGACTCGGGTTATAATTATTGTCAACAAGGGACGCAAAAGTACGCCAATTTTATTACTTTTGCGCCAAATCAGAGTGGAAAAGTCGACTTTAAACCACTTGCATGCCGCTTCCACCCTCTCCCTTCGGGCGCGACAGTGCCTCGGCTGTGGATGAGGAGCGAAAGACCAAACAGAGAAAACACTCAGTGAAAAGACCTCATACCTCACCGAACGGTCATCATACCGATCGCCTTTCGCAACGAGCTGAAAAAGTGTATGGCGCAAAAGAAAAAATTCAGGTTTAACCCGGATACGCTCAATTACGAACAGATAGAATACACCTTCGGCTACAAGCTGAAACGTTTCCTCAGATATGTCCTGAGCGGAGTCTTTTCGGGTGTCATCGCCTTTTTTGTGTTCATGAATTTCGTCGAATCGCCACGCGAAAAACAATTACTGCGTGAAAACCGGAACATCCTGTCGCAATATACCCTTCTGAACAGGCAGCTCGACGAATACGAAGACATCCTCTCCGACATTCAACTACGCGACGACAACCTCTACCGGGTCATCTTTCAGGCCGACCCCATCCCCTTGTCGGTGCGCACCTCCATCACACCCAACAGCGAGTACTACGAAAATCTGTTGGAACAGACCAACTCTCAAATCATCGTCAGCACCACACAGCGACTGAACGAAATGCGAAAGCGACTCTACGTACAATCCAACTCGTTCGACGAAGTGGTGACGCTGGTAAAAGAAAACGAAGAACGTCTCACCCACATCCCTGCCATACAACCGGTGCTCAACAAAGACTTGCGCCGCGTGGCATCGGGATACGGCTGGCGCATCGATCCTATCTACGGCACGCTCAGACACCACAACGGCATGGACTTCACCGCACCCACCGGAACAGAAATATTTGCCACGGGCGACGGAGTGGTAAAACGTGCGAGCTTCCAACGCGGCGGATTCGGCAACATGGTGGAAATAGATCACGGGTTCGGTTATACCACTATCTACGCCCACATGAGCAAAATATTGGTGAAGCAAGGACAAAAAGTGAAACGCGCCGATGTCATCGGCTTGGTGGGTAACACCGGAAAGTCGACCGGCCCGCATCTGCACTACGAAGTACACTACAGAGGGAAAGTGCAAAACCCGCAGAACTTCTATTTTCTCGACCTCTCGCCGGAAGAGTACGACCTGATGGTTCAGTTGAGCAACAACGCCGGGCAGATGTTCGATTGACAACCGCCTCGACCTGCTACCATCTTCCCTTCTCCTCATGACAGCATCTGCACCCTATCCACTTACTCCCGGAGCCATCGGGGTGTTCGACTCCGGCTACGGAGGCCTCACCATCTTGGAGCAGATACGCACGGCATTGCCCCGTTATGACTACATCTATTTGGGCGACAACGCCCGCACACCCTACGGCATGCGTTCGTTCGACGTGGTGTATCGCTACACACTCGAATGCGTGACACACTTGTTCAAATTGGGCTGCCCTCTTGTCATCTTGGCCTGCAACACGGCTTCGGCCAAGGCGCTTCGCACAATCCAGCAGCGCGACCTTCCCCGCCTGGCACCCCGGCGACGCGTGCTGGGAATCATCCGCCCCACCGTGGAAGCCGTTGGACAGCTCACCCGCACGCGACACATCGGCTTGCTGGCAACACCCGGCACGGTGCAGTCAGACTCCTACCCACTTGAAATACAGAAACTACACGAAGGACTCTCCATCACCTCCGAAGCCTGCCCCATGTGGGTGCCGCTTATCGAAAGCAACGAACACGGCACAGCGGGTGCCGACTACTTCGTACGCCAACATGTGACCCGACTTTTGGCAGCCGACCCGCTCATCGATACCCTCATCTTGGGATGCACACACTACCCCCTGCTGCTGCCAAAGATACTCCCCCTGCTCCCCGAAGGAGTAGCCACCGTGCCGCAAGGAAAAATCGTGGGCGAAAGCCTGGCCGACTACCTCCGACGCCATCCCGAAATAGAAAAATGTTGCACCCGTGGTGCATCCTGTCAATACCTCACCACCGAGGCAGCCGACAAATTCTCTGCCCTCGCTTCGATTTTCCTGCAACGAGACATCGTAACGAAACATGTGGACATCGGCCTTTGAACGAGCCATTTATCTTGCCAACATGCTCCCCTGAACCTTCGGCATCTCACCGGGGAATGACACCCTTTTGGCGGCAAACAAGTAACAAGCATAGGAGAAAAGCCATGACAACAAAAAGCCTTTGCATCCCCCTTTCCGCTGCGTGCTTTGGTAAATTTTGCTACGTACTAACGCGGCAAAAATTGCGTACTTACGCAGCGAAAACTGCGTAAGCACGCAGCGCGCGACGGGAAAGCACGCAGCAGAAGGGCGGATACGCTTGAAAACGGCGACTCTAATCCATTGGCAGCTCGCCGTAAAAAAGAAAAGGCGGAAAAGGTAGCTGAATACACATTTTTTTGTATCTTCGTGGCCACTAATTATGAGCGTACAATCCTGCCCTGAACTGCGTGTGACGCGCCTTCGGGCGAAGCATGGCGGCGAGGCGGCAGCGTGTTGCACGGGAACTTGACTGCATATAACAAAAGAACGTTTAACACATCAAATGGCAACATTAGAAAAAATCAGGAGCAAGGGACCTTTGTTGGTTGCTATCATCGGGATTGCATTGCTGGCTTTTGTCATCGGCGACTTTTTGAATTCCGGAGTAACGTATTTCAACCGTTCGCGCGAAAACGTGGGCGAGATTGAAGGCGACGAGATTCACTTCACGAGCTTTCAAAACGCCGTGGATCAGATGATAGAAGTGTACAAAATCGAAACCGGACAAAACGATTTGGGCGAAGAACTCACCGCGCAATTGCGTGCAACGGTATGGGAAAGCATGGTGAGCGAAAGGCTCATGCAGGCCGAAGCAGCCAAAATAGGTTTGGTCGTGAGCCAAGAAGAACTGACTGACCGCTTGATAGGCAACAATATCCACCCGATCATCATGCAGCGCGGCGCCTTTTACGATGAAAACGGGCGCTTTAGTCGCACCATACTCATCAATTTTCTCAACTGGCTCGACCTCGACGCCACCGATGGAAATATGTACGCCCAAATACAGCAGGGAAAAACCTACTGGCTATATTGGGAGAACGCGGTGAAAAACGAAATCCTTCGCGAGAAGTTCAACACTTTGATGGCCAAAGCTATCACGGCCAATCAAGTGGATGCGAAAGCCGCTTTTGATGCCGGTAGGCGGTCGGTGAACTTCTCCTACATCGTCCAACCTTACTATATGCTGCCCGATTCGACAGTCAACGTCACGCAGTCGGAAGTGCAACAACGCTACAATCAAAACAAAGAGCTTTATAAGCAGAATGAAAGCCGCTCGATCAACTACGTGCTGTTCGAGGTCAACCCCCGGGAAGACGACTACAGACAGGCGCAAGAGTGGATGGACAAAGTGAGTGAAGAATTCAGGACAACCGATGACATTGCCGGACTGATCAATTCCGACTCAGACGTAATGTACGACGGACGCAACTACTCCGAGCGCACAGTGCCGGCTTTGTTGAAAGACTTTGCCTTCAGCGGGGAAGAAGGTGACTTCTTCGGTCCGGTGTTCATAGACGACACACACACCATGGCTCGCATCATGCAGACAGGGCTTGTCACTCCCGACTCGGTACGTCTTAGTCACATCTTCCTATTGTCCACCGACGAGGAGCGTGCAGACAGCATCTACAACGTGTTGCATACCGACCCGCAGGCCGACTTTGCAGCGTTGGCCCGCGAATTCTCTCTGGTGCAACAAACAGCCAGTAACGGCGGTGAAATCGGTTGGATTACCGAAGACATGAGGGGCATAGACAAGGAATTTATGAGTGCTTTCGAAAAAGAAGAGAACGAAGTGTTTATGTTCAAAAACGCACAAGGCATCCAAATCGTGAAGGTGCTGGAGAAAACCGAACCTCTGAACAAGGTGAAATTGGCCATCCTTGAGCGTAAAGTGACAGCCGGCAACCGCACCCAGGCGCAAATCTACAACGAAGCAAAACAATTAGCCGGCGCAGCGAACAGCGTGAGCAGCTTCCAGGCGAAAGTAAACGAGCTCGGGCTGGTAATACGCATCGCCAACAGCTTAGACAAGAATGCCGAACGCATTTCCGTCATACCCCAGTCTCGACAGATTGTACGCTGGGCATTCAACGAAAAGGTTGATGCCGTCTCCGACGTGTTTGAGTGTGGCGAACAATTCATCGTTGCCGTGGTCACGGAAAGCAACGAAAAGGGATATACCCCCCTTTCCAAAGTCAGCCAGCAAATCAGATCTGAACTGATAAGAGAGAAAAAAGCCGAACTGATGATGGCCGGACTCTCGGCTAAAATAGCGGAAGGAAAATCGTTGGAAGACTTGGCCAAAGAGCTCGACGTGGAAGTAAGGGAAGCCGACAATGTGACGTTTGCCTCCTACTCGTTCGGCAGCGCAGGTTTCGAACCTTCTGTCATTGGCAAAGGCATGAAGTTGGAAGCCAATCAACTGTCGCAACCCATCAAAGGCAATTCGGGCGTCTATGTGCTCCTGCCGACCCACGTAACGGAAAGCGCAGGCTTGTTCAACGCAGAAACAGAAATATCCCGACTGAACAGCCGCAACTTAAGCTCCCTGGCGTACTCCGTTTACCAAGACATGTACGACCATGCGGAAGTTGTAGACAACAGGGCGAATTTCTATTGATGAGTGCCGCCCTCCCGGCAAAGACAATCAACCGACAGAATTTTCAATAGGGGTCGCAAGGTTCTTACCTTGCGACCCCTATTCTTTTGCGTATTAACGCAGCGAGGTTGGCATAAATACCCTGCAAAATCCTCCTAAATACGCAGCAGAAGAGGAAAAACAACAGACGACGGGAAGCATGGCAGACGGGGAATCTCGACCTTCATTCCCCAATTGAACCGTATTGCCCGATGGGGAGATGCGGAAGCCTCAAGAATGTGGATGAGCACACCTTTTTGTCGTGCAAGAGAGCCTGTCACACGTTGAAACGGAAGTGCATGATGTCGCCGTCTTGCACCACGTAGTCCTTTCCCTCCACGTTCATTTTCCCGGCTTCTTTGCAAGCGATTTCAGAACCGAAAGTCACGAAGTCGTCATATTTTATGACTTCGGCGCGGATGAAGCCCTTTTCAAAATCAGAGTGAATAATGCCGGCACATTGGGGTGCTTTCCATCCTCTTGCATAAGTCCAGGCGCGTACCTCTTGCGGCCCGGCCGTGAAAAAGGTCTCCAAATCGAGCAGGCGATAAGCCGACTTGATAAGGCGCGACACCCCCGACTCTTTCAGCCCCATCTCTTCGAGGAACATTTGTCGCTCGGCGTAAGTTTCCAGCTCGGCAATATCGGCTTCGGTGGCGGCAGCCACTACGAATATTTCAGCATTTTCATCCTTTACCGCCCGGCGGACAGCCTCCACATGGTCGTTGCCGCCTACTGCCGAAGCCTCATCCACGTTGCAGACATAGAGCACGGGCTTATCGGTCAGCAGGCCGAGGTCTTTTACCAATTTGCGCTGTTCGGGAATGAGGCTGACTGTGCGCACCGAGCGACCTTGCAACAAGGCCTGATGGTATAGTTCCAGCACTTCATACACGGCTTTGGATTGCTTGTCGCCGGCTTGCGCCTGTTTTTGCACCCGGGCAATGCGACCCTCCACCGTCTCCAAATCTTTCAACTGAAGCTCCGCGTCGATGATGCCCTTGTCGCGCACCGGGTCGATGCTTCCGTCGACATGGGCAATGTTGTCGTCGTCAAAACAGCGAAGCACGTGAAGGATGGCATCGGTCTCTCGGATGTGGGCAAGGAACTTATTGCCCAAGCCTTCGCCTTGGCTCGCACCTTTTACCAACCCGGCTATGTCGACAATTTCCACCGTGGTGGGGACGATGCGCTGCGGGCGTACCAGCTCGGCCAAACTGTTGAGGCGTTCGTCGGGCACGGTGATCACACCCACGTTGGGTTCGATGGTGCAAAAAGGGAAATTGGCCGCCTGCGCCTTGGCGTTAGACAAACAATTGAAGAGGGTCGATTTGCCCACGTTGGGCAGCCCGACAATGCCGCATTGAAGAGCCATGTGAAGTAAATGTTCGTTGTGTCACGCCTGCGGCCGCACCTCCTCGTCCCGCCTGCGGGAGCATGGCGGGTGTCGCCGGCGTATCATGTTGTGAATCTGCATTCAAACCGGGCAGAAAACCCGGCCGAAGCGTCGGGTTGCAAAGGTAAGAATAAAAGGACAAACCCAAGCCTTGTAACACCCCTTTTGCCGCGTTAGTACGCAGCACGTTAGTACGCAGCAAAAATTCTCTAAGTACGTAGCAAAAATTGCGTTAGTACGCAGCGGAAATTGCGTTAGTACGCAGCGGGAGGGGAAACACGGGGCGTGTCAGAACACTCCCAACAGCTTCACTATCACCACCAGTAGCACCATGGCGATGGGGTAAGCGGTGGCGTAGGCCACTTGGGGAGCGTTGGAGCGGGTGATGGGCGTGAGGGTGGCCAAGCCCGGGGTGCTGGTCATGCTGCCGGCAAGCGCGCCAAGCAGCGCGAGCACGTTCAACCTATAGACGTATTTACCCACCAAAACAAGCACTACCATAGGCATAATGGTGATCGTGACACCGACAAAGAAGAGCGTGAGACCGTATTGGCTGAAGGTGTCGACTAATGTGGCACCGGCGTTGGTACCCACCACCGAGAGGAAAAACACCAATCCCAATTCGCGAAGCAACACGTTGGCAGAGCCGGACATGGTCCACAACACAGGCCCCGTTTTCCCCAGCTTGCTCAACAGTAAGGCTACCAGCAAGACTCCCCCTGTCAGTCCCAAGAAGGTGAACTTCCCGACAACGACCCCTATCACGATACCCAACGCAATGGGCAATATGTCGGTGTCTGACAGACGCCGGTCGTCGTTGCCAAAAAGCTCGAACACCATCTTCATGTTCTCTTTGCTGCTTGCCACCACCAACTTGTCGCCAAAGCGGATGCGCGATCCGGGGGTGGGTGTGATGTCGATGCCGCTTCGGCGGATGCGCACCACCGTGGCATCGTAGACCGCTTGCAGGTTCAGCTCTGCCAAGGTTTTGCTCACCACTTTCTTATTGGTCACCAACACTGTCTGCACGTCATATCTTCCGCTGAGCGGTATCTCTTTTTCGGTTTTCTTTCCCAGCAACATCCTGGCTCGTTTCAGAGCGTCTTCCGTACCGACCACCTGCACTAAGTCGCCCGTGTACAGCTTCGTGTCGTGCATGGGGGTAAACGCCTCGCCCCGGTGCATCACCCGCGAGATGATGGCTCCGGTCATTTGACGGAAAGACAGTTCGGCCGGCGTTTTACCCTCCACGTTGTCATTGGTGATTTGGATGTGTTCCTGAAGTAATGCCGGATGATCGGCGGCCGATTCTTTTTCCCAATCTTTTTCGGCCTCTTCGATGTTGTCAATAAGTAGTTTGGGCAGAAGTCGCATAATCAGGATGACTCCGACGACTCCGAAAGGATAGGCAATGCTGTAGCCTATGGAGACGACTTCGCCGAACATCTCCGTGGCCGATGCCAAAGCGGAGGCACTACTGAGTGCGCCTGCCAACAGACCTGCCATAATGCCCATGTCGTAGCCCGTCAGGTAGTGTGCCGCCACCGCTATTCCGCTTGCCGTCAGGATAAGTAACAAGGCGAGCACGGCCAGCTTGATACCGTGTTTTTCCAATGCGTCGAAAAAACCGGGACCGGCTTGTATGCCGATGGTGAAGATGAACAACACCAACCCGATGTCCTGCACAATGGGGGGGATGCTCACTCCGAAATGCCCCATGACTAACGCCACAAAGATGACAGCTGACACATCAAGCGACACGCCCTTTATCTTGATACGTCCCAAGACGTAGGCCGTGGCAATGATGAAAAACAGCGCGAAGTAGCCTTCGGAAAGCAAGTTGCGGATGAACTCCATGATAGGATGGGTTGCGCGCCTCTTCCCCTTGCCGCAACGGAGCGAAAAGGCGCAAGATGCTCTGTTTCTATTATGGTCTGATGTCTTGTCTGAAGCGGCGAGGCGGCCTTGTCATCCCCACAATTGTTCGATTACTTTCGGAAAATGTTCGTATTCCAACGCATGCACCTTGGCCGCAATCGTCTCGGGCGTGTCGAGAGGGTCTATCGGGCAACGTGCCTGAAAGATGATGCTGCCCCGGTCATAACATTCGTCAACATGGTGGATGGTGATGCCGCTCTCCCTCTCACCCGCAGCCTTTACGGCTCGATGCACATGATGTCCGTACATGCCTTTGCCGCCAAACTTGGGTAGCAGTGCCGGGTGGATGTTGATTATCTTTCCGCGGAAGGCCTCGACAATGCAAGGGGGCACTTTCAGCAGGAATCCCGCCAACACAATGGCATCGATCTGCTGCGCGGTCAGAAACGACAGCACCTGCGAACCCTCGTCGAAATCGGCCTTTGCGAACGTAACGGAAAGTACTTGCAGTTCTTGCGCCCGCCGGTGAACATAGGCATCCGCCCTGTCGGAAATGATGACGGGAAACGAAAAAGCCTCGTTGCCTTCGAAGTAGCGAATGATGTTCTCGGCATTGCTCCCCGAACCGGAGGCAAAAATGGCTATTCTGGGCATGAGCAAAATGTGGAGACAAGGTGAAACAACTCCGCGCGAAGGTACGAAGTATTTTCAGTGTGGACAAACCGCCCTCCCCGGATGCCTTTCGGATGCCTTATCAAGGGCTCTTCTCTTGCGAAGTAACGCAGCAGAAGTCGGGGAATAAAGGATAGAAAAACGGGAAAATAATCGTATGTTTGCATCCCGCGTGAGAGTGGCGGGAGGTAACGTTATTCTATGATTATGTATCGAATGACAGGGCAGGACATCATCATGCACCAGACGGTATGGCATTGGGTGCTGTTTCTGGTGTTTGTACTTGCCATGCTAATGCTTGATTTGGGTGTCTTTCACAAGAAAGACAAAGAGGTGAGCGTAAAGGAAGCCTCGCTGTGGACGCTGTTCTGGATCGTACTGGCTTTGCTTTTCTGCTTGGGCATCTACCTGTTTGGCCACCGCACGCAGGCGTTCGACTTTTTCACCGCTTACTTGCTTGAGAAATCGCTGAGTGTGGACAATCTTTTTGTATTTATCTTGATTTTCAGCTATTTCAATATAGCGCCGCGCTACCAGCACAAGGTTTTGTTTTGGGGCATCCTTGGTGCTTTGGTGATGCGGGCGGCGTTTATTTTTGCCGGAGTGGCACTCATTCACCGCTTCAGTTGGATAATGTACGTCTTCGGGGCGTTTCTTGTCTACACCGGTGTGCACATGTTGTTCCGGCAGAAGGAAGAGGAAGATTTTAACCCGGAGAAAAACATCGTGATACGGGCGTTTCGCAAGCTGATGCCCGTCACCGACGACAACCCTGAGGGACGTTTCTTCGTGCGGCAAGGGGGAGTGCTCTGCGCCACGACCTTCTTCCTGACGTTGCTCTTCATTGAAGTGTCTGACCTTATTTTTGCCGTCGATTCGATTCCTGCGGTGCTCTCTGTCACCGACGACACGTTCATTGTGTTCACATCCAATATTTTTGCCATTCTTGGTTTGCGTTCGCTCTATTTTGCGCTCAACGGCATCATGGGCTATTTCCTGTATTTGAAGTACGCCTTGGCCGGCATCTTGTCATTCATCGGGGTGAAGATGTGTGTCAACGAACTGATGCGGAGTTTGGGGCACGAGCCTCCCATCCACAATTTGGTGTCGTTGGGAGTCATCATCGGCTTGTTGGTTGTGGCTGTTGCGGCCTCGGTGATAGTCAAAAGGCGGGACGGGAAAGCGTGAAGTCCCGAAGGAGAAAGGAAAAGCGAGAGGGTGTCGGAATACTTTTTCCGACACCCTCTCGCTTGTTGTCCTACTAAGATTCGAACTTAGACTGGCTGATCCAGAGTCAGATGTGCTACCATTACACCATAGGACAGTACCCCCGCGAAAGCGAAAAAACGATTTGCCAAGCAAACCGTCGACGGGCTTTGTTGTCTCATTAGGATTCGAACCTAAACAAACAGAACCAAAATCTGTTGTGCTACCATTACACCATGAGACAAGAACATCTATTCGAGATAAGAACCCTCTCGAGAGGGCGCGGCAAAGGTACGACGTTTTTCTATCCGACCAAAATTTTCCAGATGAAATATCACACGGTGCATGCCCTTGCAGGCCTACTCGGCAATAAGCAGGAAATAGTTCTTTTTCCCTTTTTGTGCCAGCAGGTATTTGCCGTTGAGCAGGTGCGACGTGTCGACAGTCATCTCTTGGTCAGTGACTCTCTCTTTGTTGAGGCTGAAGCCGCC
>CAYPFZ010000026.1:16291-16998 GCA_964410225.1 uncultured Paludibacter sp. | reverse complement strand
GTGTTTGTGGTGGAGAACATCTCGAAAATGTTCATCACCGGGCCGAACGTCATTGAAACCGTTTTGGGTGAAAAGATTTCGCAGGAGAACCTCGGCGGGGCTCGCGTACACGCCGAAATAACCGGCAATGCCCATTTCTACGCTTCGAGTGAGGAAGAATGTTTCAAGCAAATCAAGACTCTCATCTCGCTTATCCCTCACAGCAATGACGAGAAGGCGACCCACGTAGAGGCGAAAAGGCCTAGAACGAAAAAGAAGATAGAGAACATCATCCCCAACGACCCGAAGCAGCCCTACGACGTGCGCGAAATCATCCATACTCTGGTTGACGATTCACATTTTTTGGAAGTGCACGAGCTCTGGGCACCCAACATTGTGGTTGGTTTTGGCCGCATGGATGGCGAGACGGTGGGCTTTGTAGCCAATCAGCCTCTCTACTTGGCAGGGGTGCTCGATTGCGACGCTTCCGACAAGGCCGCCCGCTTCATTCGTTATTGCGACGCCTTCAATATCCCCATTATCACATTGGAAGACATGCCGGGCTACCTGCCGGGTGTAGACCAGGAGCATGCGGGCGTTATCCGTCACGGGGCAAAAGTGCTTTATGCCTATTCCGAAGCCACTGTGCCAAAAATAACCGTTATTTTGCGTAAGGCATACGGCGGCGGCTATATCGCTATGAACTCCCGCCACCTCGGCGCCGACTT
>CAYPFZ010000026.1:0-16281 GCA_964410225.1 uncultured Paludibacter sp. | reverse complement strand
TTGCCTGGCCGGGAGCCGAAATCGCAGTGATGGGGCCTGAAGGAGCGGCCAACATCATCTTCCGCAAGGAAATCATGGAAGCGGAAAATCAGGAGGCCATGCGCCAAAAGAAGGTGAAAGAATATGTTGAAAAGTTTGCCAATCCTTATGTGGCCGCCTCGAAAGGCTACATAGATGCGGTAATTGAGCCACAGGAGACAAGGGAGATGCTGCTACACGCCCTTTCCGTATCAGAGAAGAAACAGGAGTACCGTCCGAAGAAGAAGCATGGCATACCTCCGTTCTAAACATCCTGTTACACAAGAAAATGTTTGTTTATGAGAAAAAGGAAGATGAAAAGAGAGATACAGGAAGGAATGGTGGATTTTGCCATCACGGCACGCAAATACAAAACACTTCTCACCAACAAATACAAGCTAAGAAGGCAGTGGGTCACTCCGAACCCCTACGAGGTGCAGGCGTCCATTCCCGGCACGGTGGTAAAAGTGTTGGTGGAAGAAGGGCAAATCGTGCGCGAAGGCGAGCCGTTGCTCATACTTGAAGCGATGAAAATGCAGAATCACATCGAGATGCCCTTTACCGCACGCGTGAAAAAAATCCACGTGACAGACGGAGAGAAAATCCCCAAAGACATGCTGATAGCAGAGCTCGATCCTCTCCTTTGAGCAAAAGAACGCATATCGGCCATATTTCAATGCGGCAGGTTGACATCCCCAATCTGCCGCTTTTTTGTGCATTACCGACACCTTGAGTAAAAGAGTCGTGTTGTTGCGGAATGCCCCTACCCGCCCCTTTCAAACTTCCTTCCGGCCTTAGTACATTTTTTTGCTTGCATGAAAAAAATGAACAGACGGGTGCGCGGAAACGGCCGGCAGAAGGGTCGAACAGGAGTAGTGGGACGAAGGAATAAAGGTCGGCGGTGAATCGGATTATTTCGTGGAATAATGGTAACTTTGTGCATCATGTCACGAGAAATGTGATGGATATTTTTCTTCAAAGAATAGCCGATGCCTTTTTCCGTCAATACGGTGCGGAGGTGTCGGAACGCACTTTTGTCTTCCCCAATCGTCGGGCGGGACTTTTTTTCCGGCGCTACCTGTCGGAGGCTATCGGCCGTCCGCTGTTTTCACCCACCGTCATGACCATCAGCGAGTGCGTGCAAGAAGCCTCCGGCTGTCAATTGATAGACCGCCTTGGAGCACTTTTTCGTCTGTACGCTTCTTATCGCAAAGTGAGCAGACGCGACGAAGGTTTTGATAAATTTGTGTTCTGGGGAGAGATGCTCTTAGCCGATTTTGATGACCTTGACAAGTACTTGGCCGACCCGGCGCAAGTGTTCCGCAATGTCGCGGAATTGAAAGAAATAGACTCGCTTTTCGATTCATTCACCGAGGCGCAGATAGCCACCATACGCGAGTTCTGGAAAAACTTCGACCCCATGCCTGCTGCTTCCATCAACCGGGAGTTTGTCACCACCTGGAAGATATTGTTGCCGCTTTACGAAGATTTTCGTCACACGCTTCGCAGTGAAGGACTTGCCACCGAGGGCATGATGTGGCGACAAGTGGCAGAAAAGCTTCAAGCCGGCGAGCGCATCCCTCGTTTGGAGGGAAGGCAGTTTGTGTTTGTGGGTTTCAACGCGCTGACTCCTGCCGAGCGCTGTCTCTTTGTCGGGCTGAAAGAGCAGGCCGATTTTTATTGGGATTACGAAGCTCCCGCCTTGCGAGACCCTGACAATCCTGCCTCTCGTTTCCATTCGGAGAATACCACTTGCTTTCCTTCGAACCTGGATGTGTATTCGTCTGCCGAGCCGCCTTGTGAAACGGAGTTTGAGTTGTGGGCTGTGCCCTCGCAAGTGGGTCAGGCCAAGCTGGTACACGATTTGCTTGTGCGACTACATCCTTTTGCATCACCTGGAGGGGGTATTCGCACCGCCGTGGTTCTCCCCGAAGAAGGGATGCTCCTTCCCCTGCTCCATTCGTTGCCCGCGGAAATGGATAAGGTGAATGTGACCATGGGATTCCCCCTGAAAACAACTCCCGTGACGGGACTGATAGAGGCGATATACGACCTGCAGCGGAGAAAAAAGTCTACCCCGGATGGAGCGGTGTTTTATTTTCGGACTGTGCTGAACGTGTTGAATCATCAATATGTCAGCTTGGCATGCGGCGACTACGTGCGCCGAATCACTGAGTTTGTGACGCTCAACAACCGGGTATATGTCGGAGCCGACGAGCTGGCAGAACATCCCCTTGCTGCCGTATTGTTCACCTCTTTAGAAAGTGCGGAGGATTTCCTGCCCTACCTCATGTCTGTCATTCGGCAGTTGCAGGCCGGGTTGCGTATGAGCGGCGACGCAGGCAGTCGAAACATTGACCTGGACTTTCTCTACCAGTACCACATCATGCTCAATCGTTTGCACGACATTGTGCGTGCCCGTCCCTCCCGACTCGACATGTCGATGGATACGCTCATGCGGCTTATTCGCCAATTTGCGGCAAGCAATTCCCTCCCTTTTGTGGGTGAACCGCTTGCCGGGCTGCAAGTCATGGGCATGCTTGAAACACGTGGGCTGGATTTCGAAAACCTCATTATCACGTCGTTCAACGAAGGTGTGTTTCCCCGCCGCAGTTCCCATAACAGTTTTATTCCCTACAATTTGCGCAAGGCTTTCGGACTACCCACTGCTGAACATCAAGACGCTTTGGCCGCTTACCAATTCTACCGCCTCATCCACCGTGCTAAACGTGTGTTTTTGCTTTATGACTCGCGCACCGAAGGCTTTCAGACCGGCGAGGTGAGTCGTTTTGCTCACCAGCTTCGTTATCACTACGGCGTGTCGATCAAGGAGTGCAGCATGACTTTCGACGTGTCATTTTCCTCGCCGGCTGTTCTTAAGGTCGGCAAGTCTGCCAAAGTCATTCGCAAGTTGGAACGGTTTCTTTCCTCCGGAGAAGATGCCAAAGCATTGTCACCAAGCTCTATTAATATCTATTTGGACTGTCCGTTGCAGTTTTATCTCAGCAAGGTAGAGGGGATGACCGAGGCTCCCGAGGTGGCCGAGTCCATAGAGGAGAATATGTTCGGCACCCTGTTTCACGCCGTGGTGGAATATACTTATGCCCCCTACAAGGGAAAGTTGATGCAGCCTGCCGACTTCGATCGTCTTATGAACGACCAAGCAGGTTTGGACAGGAATATAGTGAAAGCCTTTGCCGTCCATTATTTCAAACGTGACGAACGCACGCCTGTGACGCTTGAGGGTAATAACTTGCTCGTGGCTCACGTGCTCAAGAAATATGTCAGACGGCTTTTAGAAATAGATAAGAAGGAAGCACCTTTCCGTTACCTCGCTTCGGAGGAGCTGTGCCGTCTGCGCTACCCTCTCACCGACGGTGTGCGACATGTCAACCTGAAGGGCTATATCGACCGGGTGGACGAGAAAGAGGGCAAGCTGCGCATCGTCGACTACAAAACGGGAAGCGGGTCGCTTGATTTCAAAAGCGTGGAAAGTTTGTTCGATTCCCAATTGGAAAAACGTCCGAAACATGTCCTTCAAACCTTTTTCTACGGTTTGTTCTACAAGGAGAAAGCAAAAGGAAAGCCCATCGTCCCGAGCATTTATTACATGCGCGACATGTTCAAAGACAACTTCAAAACGCACCTGAGTTACCATCCTGCCAGAGAGCAGGAGTATGCGGTAAACGACTTTGCCGACTACGAGGAGGAATTTCGCAATTGTCTTTCTGCGTGTTTGGAGGAAATTTTCGACCCGACGGTGCCGTTCATCCGGAGCGAAAACACCAAGCCCTGCCAATACTGTCCGCATCGGAGCATTTGCAACAGGTAAAAACAATCCAACGAGGTGATAATGCAGGAAATAGAGCGAAAATTCAAGGTACGTTCAGACCGCTACAAAGCGGAGGCCGTTCGGAGTTACCGCGTGACGCAAGGCTATTTGTGCTGCCAACCTGAACGTGCGGTGCGCATCCGCTTGAAAGACGGACGTGGCTTCATTACGATAAAAGGAGCAAGTAATGCTTCAGGCACAAGTCGTTATGAATGGGAACGGGAGATACCGGCCGAAGAAGCTCTCGAACTGTTGCAACTGTGCGAGCCGTTTGTCATCGACAAGACCCGCTACGAAGTGGAGCGGGCTGGACATACGTTCGAAGTCGACGAATTTCATGGCCACAATCGGGGCTTGGTCGTGGCCGAAGTGGAGCTTGCAGATGAAAACGAACCGTTTGACCCTCCCGAATGGTTAGGTGAAGAGGTGACCGGGAAAAAAGAGTATTATAATTTGTACCTGAGCAAGACACCTTACAACCGGCGCGACAAGGCAGGGAATGAGGGAAAATAGTCATTCCGAGAGGACACACAACCTTCTGTTTCCCCTCTTCCGGCGGATGCTTAGGGAATTTTCGCTGCGTACTAACGCAATTTTTGCTGCGTACTAACGCGCCGAGAGCTGCGTACTAACGCAAATTTCGCTGCGTACTAACGCAGCAGAAGGGGGGCATACAAGGCGTGAAACGTGGATTTTTTACCTTTTCGAATCGAGATATGAGAAAAGGAGAGCTGCGAAAAAACAGCCGCCCGGCATCAATTTTTTGTTTGCGTCGGGCGGCTGTTTTTGCCTGTTGGCATGAATGTCATGCCACGTGTGTGCGGGACTATTTCTTCATCGTTTTATCCCTAAGGTGCGATACGTTTCACGCAGCAAGGCCTCGTTGTCGGTAATCACCAAAATAGAGTCTTTCGGGTCAAGCTCGGTGTTGCCGCGCGGAACGAAATAATTGCCTCCTCGCTTTACCATGACTACCAACACCTTATCGGGAAGAGGAATATCAATCAGTGTATTGCCGTTTTTGAGCATCTCTTCACTCACGGTGATTTCCGCCATGGCCGATTTGATGTCTTCGGAAAATTCGATGTCGAATTCTTTCAGTTTGTTCGTCTTGGGTGTGGGGGTCGACAGCCTGAGCCATTTAGCCACAACGGGTATGCTTGTCCCCTGTACCACCAACGAAAGAATCGTGATGAAAAAAACGATGTTGAAAATCATCTTTGCCTGCGGGATGCCTGCGACCCAAGGATAGGTGGCGAAAATAATCGGCACTGCCCCGCGCAACCCTACCCACGAAGTGAATACGCGGGCGTTGAACGTCATTTTCCGGAAAGGAAGCAAACAGGCAAAAACGCTTAACGGCCTTGACATCACTATCATAAACACTCCTATCAGGATGCTGATGCCGGCCACGGGGAGAAGTTCGGAAGGATTGACCAACAAGCCAAGGATGAGGAACATGACAATCTGGAACAACCAGGTCAGCCCGTCAAAGAATTTCAGTGAACTGCGCTTCTGCACGAACCGTTGGTTGCCTATCATCAACCCGCCGAGGTAGACGGCCAAATAGCCGTTGCCACCCACAAAATCGGTAAAACCGAAGATGAAAAACATGATGGTAAGCAGCAGTACCGAGTATAAAGCGTCGTTTGTCAAATTGATCTTATTGATGAGTTTCACGGCAAACTTCCCTATGAGCAGTCCGCAAGCAACACCCAAGGCGAATTGTTGCAGAAATTTCAATGCCACTGACCACCCGCTGATTTCGGGAGTCTGAAGAAACTGGATAAGTACAATAGTGAGCATGTAGGCCATTGGGTCGTTGCTACCACTTTCCAACTCAAGCAGGGGGCGCAGGTTTTCTTTAAGAGACATGTTGCGCGAGCGCAATATGCCGAACACCGAAGCAGAGTCGGTCGAGGCCATCACGCTGGCAAGCAAAAACGATTCGGCCAATGAAAATGTCACACTGTCAATCACCCGATTGGTCAGCCAATAAATGAACAAGCCCGTGATGGCAGCGGTGAATAACACTCCGAATGTGGCCAAGATGAGTCCTTTGCCCATGACCGGGCGTATTTCGCTGTACTGCGTGTCAAGACCGCCTGAAAACAAGATGATGTTGAGGGCGATAACCCCTATGACTTGCGTCATTTCAGGCGAATGGAAGTCAATGCCCAAGCCTTCGGAGCCGCACAACATGCCGATGATGATGAAAAGCAGCAGGATGGGCACACCAAGACGCGACCCGGTTTTTCCTATCAAAAGGCTTACGAACAATAAAACAGAGCCTATCAGGAGAAATGTTTCAATCGAAATGTTTATTGCCATTTTCTTTTTGTTTTAGTCATTGATGATGCTTGGCTGTTGGGGTGTACGTGTTTCCCCTTTTAAAAACAATATCCCAGAGACAAGTGCGTCACTTGCTGCTTTTAATCATTTCTTTTGCCATGTCGACAAAAGCCCGCGTAGTGATTGGTTCTTCTGCCATGACGCTTGGCATTCCCTGATCGCTGCCCTCGCGAATTCCCTGCACAATGGGTATTTGCCCCAGAAGGGGGATATTCAATTCTTCGGCCAACCGCAGGCCACCGTCTTTCCCGAAAATGTAATAGCGGTTGTCCGGCAGTTCCGTTGGGGTGAACCACGCCATGTTTTCGATAAGCCCAAGCACCGGCACGGCAATCTTTTCGTTACGAAACATGCTGATACCCTTCCGCGCATCAGCCAAGGCCACCTCTTGCGGTGTGGTGACGATGACTGCCCCTGTGAGACTGATTGTCTGCACCAAAGTGAGGTGCACATCACTCGTACCGGGAGGCAGGTCGATGAGAAAATAGTCAAGCTCTCCCCAATAAGCATCATTAATCAACTGCTTGAGGGCGTTGCTGGCCATACCTCCCCGCCACACAATGGCGTCATTGATGTCAACAAAGAAACCGATGGAAAGAATTTTGATGTTGTAACGCTCCACGGGCATGATCCACTGTTTTCCGTCAATTTCTTCCATCATGGGGCGGCTGTCTTCTACACCGAACATCTTCGGGATTGACGGTCCGTGAATGTCGGCATCAAGCAACCCTACCTTGCATCCTTCTTTGGAAAGAGCTACAGCCAGATTGGCTGCCACGGTTGATTTCCCTACGCCGCCTTTCCCCGAAAATATGGCGATGCTGCGCTTTACACCCGGAAGCGGGGTTTCTGCAGGCTGACGGGGTGCTTGCTTGTATCTGACGGAAATATTGCCCTTTATGTCCACTTCCTCCCCTACATACGTAAGGATGGCTTGCTCGGCAGCCTTGACAACCGATTTGATAAAAGGATCGTTCGGCCTATCAAAGAGCAGCGAAAACGAAACGGTGTTGCCCGCTATGCGAATGTCATCCTCCACCATTCCCGACGATACAAGGTCTTTACCTGTACCCGGATAGCGTACGTGGGTCAATGCGTCTATAATGAGTTTGGGGTATAATTGCATGATAGTTTTACCTTAAATGGGATGTCTCTTCCTTGGATAATTTGCTTTGATTGCCAAACGACCGTTGATTCCGTCCGTAACTTCGATAGGTATCTTTCTCTATCTCTACCTCGGGCTCGGTAAAGGTCTCACGAGGTTCAAGCACGAATTGAAGATATTTGATTGGAATGTTCCTCGAAATCCATTGTTCCTCATAATAGGTTCGGATGGAGAGGACAGAATCAACATAGTCTGAATGATAAAGGTCGCGTGTCAAAACATTGACGCGGTAATTATTGGCCTTTGCCATCTCATACGTATAGGTAAAGAAAAAATGGCTGTCCGTTTTCAGATGCACCAACCCTCCGGGTTTTACGAATTGCTGGTAAAGGCGCATGAAATTGGTCGCCGTCAGACGTCTGGATGTCTTCTTCATCTGCGGATCGGGAAAAGTAATCCACACCTCACTTACCTCGTTGGAATCGAAAAAATGGTTGACCATTTCTATGTCCGTGCGTAGAAACGCAACGTTCTTCATCTGTCTCTCCAATGATTCTTTTGCCCCTGTCCATATACGCGCACCTTTCACGTCGATGCCGATGAAATTCTTGTCGGGAAAGAGTCCGGCCAATCCCACCGTATATTCCCCCTTGCCACATCCCAACTCCAATACGATAGGATGATCGTTCTTAAAAAAACTGCTTCCCCAATGACCTTTTAGTGGGAACTTCATCCCGCCTCTCACTTGGGAAGAAGGCACTTGGAACACGTGTGGATAAGTCTCCAAGTCGGCAAATTTTGCCAATTTATTTTTCCCCATAGGGTATCTTTGCGTTACTGTGTCTCAATTGTCCTGTCGATTCCGCCGCTCCACCTTCATACCAACATCATTAATCCCTCTCAGCGTGTCGTCGCGCATCCCGTGACCGATGGTATAGATATATGTCCCTGCGCGTGGGAAACGGAGGTTCTGCTTGTACAAAACAGGCATTTCCTTCAAATCGCCCATGCCGGTACCCAGCCACCGCCCGCGATGATCGGCCAAAAAGAATTCAATCGTATCGGCAACCAACGTATTGTCTGGCGATTGTGAAGAGATGAACAACCAAATATTTTGATAGGGGTAACCCGGCGTGTTGCGCGTGTATATATACAGGTCATACAGTGCCGTTGTGTCGCTTATGGAAATAGGGAAGGCATACAAACTGTCTTTGCTCCACGCTTCGGGGTGAACTTGTTGGAATTCAAAATAAACAGTGTTGCCTTGTGAACATGATGCGAACGCGATTCCCATTGCCAACACAAAACCTTTACAGACCCCCTTTTGTCGCGTGCTCACGTAGCTCAAGCTACGTAAGTACGCACAAACAGACTGTCGCACACTGGTATAATACACGATGGAGTTTTGCATGAATCGCATGGCAATGAGCACCGGATTATTTATCCCTCTTTTCCGCATTTTGTTGGTTGCCTTTATTGTTTTTCCCCGTTTTATGACGATTGTTTTGCCTTCGCACACCGTTGTCAGAGGTTTTTGCCGATTTGCCGTTGGTGGCTTGTGCACCGGCCGAGGTCTTGTTGGATTTCTCAGCTCGCTTCCTGTCTCCGCCCTTCGGGGCTTTCTTTTTGTCAAATCGAGTCAGGCTGCCTTGACCGACGGCGTTTTCATAATCAATCTCTTTTCCAGCCGACTTTGTGTTATCCGGTTCTGACAAAAAGTCGGGCTTTTCACCTTGCTTGTTCATGGCGATAATCTTTTTCGCACGACAAGCAGGAATGGTTACCACGTTTGCGCCGACTTTGGGGTCGGTGGAATACGATACCAATGCTTTGAACACATCGGTCTTGACGTGATAGTAAGTGCCTTCTTTCGTTTCGAGTCTTATCTCTTTGGAGGGCAAGTTTTCCAAGGCCTCCACGTAAGCGTCGACTTCAAAGTTCATGCAACATTTTAGTTTGGCACACTGCCCGGCCAATTTCTGAGGATTGAGTGAGATGTCTTGATAGCGGGCAGCACTTGTGGCCACTGAGCAAAAGTTTTTCATCCACTTGGAGCAACAAAGTTCCCTTCCGCAAGGGCCGATTCCCCCGATGCGCCCGGCTTCTTGGCGAGCACCGATCTGCTTCATCTCGATGCGCACTCGGAATGTTTCCGCAAACACTTTTATCAGTTGCCTGAAATCTACCCGTTCGTTGGCTATGTAGTAGAAAATGGCCTTATTCCCGTCGCCCTGATATTCCACGTCGCCGATCTTCATGTCAAGTTTCATCTCTTCGGCTATGCGTCGGGCCTTGATCATGGTTGTCTGTTCGCGCGACTTGGCTTCACGATACCGCTCCAGGTCACTTTCTTTGGCCTTGCGATACACTCGGCGCGTTTCCATCTTGGCAGGATCTAAATTGTTGCGTTTCATTTGCAGCAACACCAAACGGCCTGTGAGGGTCACTTGACCGACATCGTGTCCCGGCGAGGCCTCCACGGCCACCATGTCGCCCTTTTTCAAAGGTATTTTGTCGCTGTTCAGATAGTAGCTTTTACGAGTATTCTTAAACTGCACTTCCACGTAATCGCTCTCGCTTTTTGTTTCCGGCAAGCCCGACATCCAGTCATATACGCTCAGTTTCTTGTCGCTTGTGTTGCGGCTGCCGTCTGAGCTAATCTTGTAGCCGCCCATATCTTGTTTGAAATCCATCGTCCTATCGTAGTTGATCGGGTTGATAATTCGTTTGCATGCCCGGTTTTAACCGGCATTATTTCTTCAGTAACATGATGACCCTTATCATCAAGTCGAAAAACACCATTTTTGCGTTCACGTTCTGCTCTATGTGCCTTTCGGCCAACGCGAGTTCTGCCATGAGCTCTTCCACGTTCCGCTCGTTGATGTAAGGGGAGAAACGGTGCGAAAACTCGGCTTCGTACGAAGTCATATAGTTCAAACTACTTTCCCGCAGGTTGTGTATAAAATTCTCACGCACCATGCGCTGGGCGTAGCCGAGAAATTTCTTTTGCCTCTCTCGCCCCATGTTGTTGGCCGCCATGTCGTCTGCCCATCTCTTCAGTGTCTTTAGCGCAGCGTAGTCCCTTTTGTTGCCCACCTGCCACGCCAAACGCATGACGGTAACAAAACGGTCGAAATTCAGACGATTTTCACTCCCTTCTTCCAACACCGCCTCGGCATGCAGATAGCTTCCGGCGGCCATTTTCGCCACATCGGCAGCTTCCGTCTCTGTCAAACCGGCATGACGCCGAAGCAACGCCTCCTTTATTTCGTGGTCAGACAGTCGAGGCACGCCGATACGTTGCGTGCGTGACAGAATGGTCGTGGTGATGTCATCAGGCGAATCCGACACCAGGAGGAATAAGGTCTTGTCATAAGGCTCCTCTATGATTTTCAACAACTTGTTGGCAGCCGCCTCATGCATCTTTTCCGGCAGCCAAATGATCATCACCTTGTATTCCGCTTCATACGTCTTCAGGTTCAGCTTCCGCACGATTTCCTCGCTTTCGTTCGTGTAAATCATGCCTTGTTTGGCATCGGATGATATGCGCGAATACCATTCATCTACGCTGAAATAGGTTTTCTCCAGCACCAATTGGCGAAACTCTCCAATAAAGTCGTCACATACGGTCGACGATTTACCGGCCGGTTTGATGATGGGGAATACAAAATGCAGGTCAGGATGCACCAACTTATTGTATTTCACACAGGAAGGACACACTCCACATGCGTCACGCGCTCCTCTGTGCTCACAGCAGAGATATTGGGCATAGGCAATGGCGAGTGGCAGCTTGCCCACTCCCGTGGGACCTGACAACAGTTGCGCATGGGGGATGCGCCCCTCGGCAACGGAGCGGATGAACCGATTCTTTACTCCTTCCTGACCTATGATTTGCGAAAACAGCATATTTACCTCCCGTCCACATGCACCCTGCGGAAATCACAACCTGGGACACAGCGATTTTTTCCTTGCTTCCCGATAGTCGATTCAAGCTCCAAAAAATCGCGCTTGATTCCCTTTGCAACTCCTTTTCTCGTGCGTTAGTACGCAGCTCGCGGCGCGTAGTAACGCAACAAAAATTCCGTACTTACGCGACAAAATTTTCGTAGTAACGCAGCAGAAGATATTCTGCAAAGGTCTCAACCCCGCGCTTTAGGCATACAAAAGTACGCAAAAAACGGGGATGCACACGTCGTCCGACAAGAAAACATGGCGAGACTTTTCGCCGAAAAGAAGCTAATCTTCGATGAATTCTTGAAAAGAGTTGTCATCGAAAAAGACGATGATTCTCTTTATTCTTCGTTGCGGTTTTTCTTCCTCCGGGGGCGGAGGAGAGGCAGCGGGCACATCGGCAGACGGCTCCGGCGTGGCAGGTTGCCTCTTTGACGCTGTTTCCTGCGTGGATTTTCCCACCCTGCTTTTCACGTAGGTATTTGAATCATAAGTCGTTTGTTCTACTGTCGTGAACAAATCGGGGCTCTGAGCGTGCGATATTTTCCGGTACATCGGTCCGTTCCCCAAAATAAGCCAGTCTGAGCTAATCGAGGGGAAGCGATTGAGAATTTGCCGAATGACAGAAAGGCTCATTTTGTTGCGCCCGTTCAAAATGTGCGACAATGTAGACGACTGAATACCAGTCTCCAAGGAGAATTGAGCAGCGTTCATGTTCTCCTCCTGCATGATTTTCTCTAATCGGTTGATTTCATCCATTGTACAAATGTAATTTATAGCCCGACTGTTGAACGTTACAAAAGTAATATTTTAAATCGAGATGACAAAATACAATTGTAAAGTGGCGTAATTTGCGAATTTACAAAATGAAAGTATCGAATTGTATTTTGGTATTCTTGTAAAGTCGCTCGTTATTTGCACTTGTATATGTACATCGACAGGTCTTTTTAAATGGATTACACTTCATTGCCGACTAAAACAGAAAGGATTTATAATATACCGGCACATTTCTTATTCTTCCGCAAAAGCCCGCTAATCAAAACAATGGAAAGTGACAGGTATTGCTTAAACGTAAAGTTCATATATACGACAATAATCTATTGGTATTTAGGCGTCATTCTCCATACAATAAGGAAAACCATGTCGTTTGCCGTCATAAACTTTACAAATACACATTCTTACTTAAGTACAAATTCAAATTATTGATTCTATTTACTGGTTTTTACCTTATTACGTGCGTTGTTTTTGTTGCCTTCTAACAAAACGACGGGCGTCTGTATTTGTGGTTTACATTTCTATTCAACAGCAGAAAAATTACAAAAGAAAATGTTTTGTGGTGTCGTTTACATAATTACAAAAATAAAGTAACTGGGGTTGTTTGTTGTTTTGTGTACTTTTGTAAACAAATACCGTCCCGTGGGCGCATTTTAATCAGGTTTCTGTTTTTCCATTTGGATGAAATGGTTCTTTCTCTCACAAAAAGTTTTTTGCATTACGCGCCTTCTCAAAATGTCACAAACAACACGATGCTGCGATTGCATGGTGCTTTTCCGCACGAGTTGATCGTGTGCTGTGATAAGTATCAGATAGGGAAAGAAAAAATCCGTTTTAATTGGCTGTTTGAAAAAATATATCCACCTTTGCGGGGGAACAGGCTCGCGTCTGCACAAAATGTGATTAAACGGATGACAACCGCAACGGAAAGGCAGCTGCCGCTCCCTCTTGCGTAGGTAACGCATCATAAATGGCACACATAGGCGACATATTGAATATTCTCGCGATGGTCGGTGTCCTCCTTGTCGGCGTCTTTGGGATTGGGAGAAAGAAAAAGAAGATGTCCGAGCAAGGGGATATGCCCCCTGTCGACCCATCTTCGGAAGAAGGCGGTAAGAACATCTTCGAGCGGGGGGGGACGTTTGACACCTGGCAGACAATTTTGGAAACCGTCATGTCTCCGCCTCCTGCTGCCGCGGAACCGTCGGAACAAAAACCAAAAGAAACCGTTGTGCAGGCAGACCTCGTACCACGTGCGGCGGAAGAGCAAGTGAAGCCTTCGCGCCGTGCCGACCCTCCCCCACAGGACGACCGAGAGCGGGAAATCATCAGGATGGATACGGCCGACGATGCCCGCAGGGCGTTCATTTACTCGGAAATTTTCCAACGAAAGTATTGAAAGCACACGAAAATTTCGCTCGATTTTCTCCACCGACCCGGCTTTGTTGACAAGGAAAAACGCATCTTCGCGATGAAACGTGTTCGGAAAGTCATCGAGAGTCTCGGCTGCGGAGGGTCGGGATTCTGTTTTTTTGTTGCGATGGAAAGGAGAAAAACAATAAGTAGAACATAACATACACAATGGCTATGGCAGTAACGTACATGACCCGTGAAGGCTATAAAAAGCTGGTCGATGAGCTGAATGAATTGGAGAACGTGCGACGTCCCGCCATCTCGAAGATGATAGCCGAAGCGCGCGATAAAGGCGACCTTTCGGAAAATGCAGAATACGATGCAGCCAAGGAAGCACAAGGCCTGCTCGAAATGAAAATATCGCATCTCAAAGACATGATTGCTTCTGCCCGCCTGATCGACGAATCGAAAATCAAGGCAGACGAAGTGCAGATATTGACCCGCATCAAGATTCGGAACAAGAAAAACGGACAAATCATGTCATACACGATCGTCTCGGAGAGTGAGGCCAACCTGAAAGAAGGGAAACTCTCGGTCACCACCCCCATTGCGAAAGGTTTGTTGGGGAAAAAGGTGGGAGAAATAGCGGAAATACAGGTTCCCTCCGGGAAAATGGAATTTGAAATCTTGGAAATATCATTGTAACACATAACGGCTTTCGGGTCGGGTTGTGCATCCGGCGGCAAACAAACGACAAAAACCGGACGCCACAACACAATTTTCTAAACTACTTTGAGCCATGACGATATTCAGTAAAATCATCGCAGGAGAAATTCCTTCTTACAAAATCGCGGAAGACGAACGTTATTATGCGTTTTTAGACATCAGTCCGCTGGTCAAGGGTCATACATTGGTCATCCCGAAAATAGAGGAAGACTATCTGTTCAACTTAGATGACGACACATTGGCCGGTCTTGTGCTTTTCGCCAAACGCGTAGCCAAGGCCATAGAAAAAACCGTCCCGTGTAAACGTGTCGGCTTGGCCGTCGTGGGATTGTCAGTGCCACACGTGCACATCCATCTCATCCCTCTGCAGGAAGAAGCTGACATGCTTTTCTCCAATCCCAAATTAACCCTTTCTTCCGATGAAATGGAGGAAATCGCGGCGAGTATCCGAGGGAATTTTTTATAATTCACCATGCACAAACTACACAAATAAAAATCTACCTCATGAACAGTTTTTCAGAATTAGTAAAGAGCAGGAGAAGCATCCGTAAATTCCTTCCCAAGGCCGTGGAAACGGAAAAAATAGATCGCATCACACGCACCGCGCTCATGTCGCCCTCTTCGAAGCGAAGCAATCCGTGGGAATTCATCGTGGTGCAAGACCGCGACATGCTGCGCCGCTTGGCCGAATGCCGTCCGGCCGACTCACAACAGTTGGAACATGCGCCCGTAGGCATCGTGGTTACCGCCGACACCACCAAAAGCGACATGTGGTTGGTAGATGCCTCGATTGCAGCAATGATGATGATGCTCCAAGCAAAAGACCTCGATTTGGGCAGCTGCTGGGTACAGGTGCACAACCGTGAAAAAGAAGAAGGGGTGACCGCCGAAGAATACGTAAGAAAATTGCTGGGCATCCCGTCTCACTATGCCGTGCTCAACATCGTGGGCTTCGGCTACCCCGACGAAGAGCGAAGACTTTATGACGAGGCCAAACTCCCCTACGATAAAATACACATGGAGAAGTTTTGAAAGAAAAACGCCGCCTTTTGCGGGGTGGCACGCTCCTCTTTTTCGGTACCCTTATGTCTGATTGAACGACGGGGGTGCCGGTTTTCTTCGCGTTATTCCCGTTTTTTTAAAAAGGAAGAAAAGATACAGACGCAGCAAGATGAGTCGGATTGTGTTGATAGGAGCGGGTAACGTGGCTTGGCATTTGGGTATCGGCTTATGCGAAAAAGGGCATGAAATAATTCAAGTGTTCAGCCGAACGGAAAAATCTGCCAAGCACTTGTCTGAGAGGGTAAATGCCCGTCCCATCACTGCCCAGGCAGCCATAGACCCCGCGGCCGACGTGTGCCTGTATGCCGTAAGCGACGACGCCCTGCCTCTGCTGGCCGCCCGCGTCAATGCTCCGCACGCGCTGCATGTGCATACGTCGGGCAGTACAGACATGAACGTGTTGGCAGGTTGTGCCAACCGTTACGGGGTGATCTATCCGTTACAGACTTTTACGAAAGACAAGCCGGTGCGCCTCTCCGACATACATTTTTTCATCGAAGGCAGCGATGCGACAAGCGAAGAACAGATACGCCGCCTTGCCCTCACGTTAAGCGGAAATGTAAAACACCTGTCCTCGGCCGAAAGATTGCAGTTGCACGTGGCTGCTGTGTTTGCCTGCAATTTCACCAACCATCTGTATGCCGTCGCGGCGGAATTGATGAATGATGCAGGGCTGAATTTCGACCTGTTGCAACCACTCATAGCCGAAACCACCGGGAAAATCAAGCTGATGCCCCCCACCGAGGCACAAACCGGTCCGGCTTTGCGCAACGACCGACACATCATCAACAAACACCTGACTCTGCTGAAGGGAAAAAGAAACTTGGAGACCATCTATCGCCTGCTGAGCGATGACATTCACACCATCTACCGGAAATAGTTCGCCCATGAATCCTTACCTACAACTTCTGCGTATACCCCAATTGCTTTTCGTAGGCTTGACCTTGCTGCTCATGCGTCGGGCTGTCGTCATGCCCGTATTGCAAGTGTATGGTTTTGAGCCTGTACCCCTCGGGGTCTCCTTCTGCCTGCTCATCGTCGCCACGTTATGTGTCGCTGCCGGGGGATGCGTGTTGTGTGACTACTTCGACATAAAGGCAGACACGAT
>CAYPFZ010000025.1:6836-17335 GCA_964410225.1 uncultured Paludibacter sp. | reverse complement strand
ATAGGATTGGTCTCCAAGGCAGATTTCCGGTTACCTTGCCCTTAAATCAAAATTCATATCGCACGAGACGATGTACAAACAAATAAGGGCGAACAAAGATGGTGAGTTAGGATCGCATTGCCGCTATAAAATGAAGTACAAGCGTCAAGTGAAAGTCCCCCCAAAGACCAAGGCGACCAATATTCCCGGCCGTGTGAGTATTCACGACTGACCCCCGGAAGCCGACGGCGGATGTTTCGGGGAGTGGGAGATGGATCTTATCATCGGAAAAGGGCAGAAAATACCATGCTAACCCTGTGTGAGCGTTCGAAGAACTACCTCCTCATGGCGAAACTGCCGCATGAGAAGAATCCGGAGAAGGCGGCAGAGACGGTAATCAGGCTGCTTTTCCCATTCCAAAAAAACGTGTTGACCATCACAACGGACAACGGCAACGAGTTTGCCTGTCACGAAAAGATAACAAAGGCACTCGGCAGAAGAGGGGAAACAAGAAGAAATTCGCCCGGAACAAGCGTTAAAAAAGATGGTACAGAAAGGGGCGGAAGCGTAGATTCTTCTCTTTCTCATTCGGATACTTGCTCGTTTTCGAAAGACAAGAGGCAAAGGACAGCCGCCGACGTTCACTTGTTCTTCACCGAGAGATGGGGTAGAGGAAATTTCACAGAGGAAAGCAAAGCTCCCAAAACACGGCCGGAACGACCACCTTTAAAGTAAGGACAAACGCCCGACCACTCATCGTTGGGCGACTTGCCTGACTTCGTTCATGATGGTTTGAGCCAACTCGTCGGCCCGTTCCACAGTGGCAGCTTCGGCATAGATGCGAACGATAGGCTCCGTGTTAGACTTGCGCAGATGCACCCAGCCGTCAGGAAAGTCGATCTTCACCCCGTCGATGTCGCTCGTTTCATATTGCCGGTAGGAATGTCTGACAGCACGCAGCACCTCATCTGCGTCGAGCTCCGGGGTGAGTCGTATCTTGTTTTTCGAAATAAAGTAAGCAGGATAGCGCTTTTTCAACGCCGACACCGGCATGTTTGATTTGGCCAAAAGTGTAAGAAACAAAGCTATACCCACCAAAGCGTCGCGTCCGTAGTGACTGGCCGGATAGATGATTCCGCCGTTTCCCTCACCGCCGATGACGGCATTTGTCGCCTTCATCGCCGCCACAACATTGGTCTCGCCGACCGCAGAGGCAGTATATTTCCCCCCATAACTCTCGGTGATGTCGCGCAAAGCACGCGTCGAACTCAGGTTCGACACCGTATTTCCCGGCGTGTTCCGCAGCACATAATCGGCCACCGCTACCAAGGAATATTCCTCACCGAACGCGCTTCCGTCTTCACAGATAATGGCCAGGCGGTCAACATCAGGGTCAATTGCGAAGCCGACGTCATAACCTCCGCGCGCCATGGTCGCGGCAATCTCCCCCAAATGTTCGGGCAGAGGTTCCGGATTGTGGGCAAATTGCCCGTCGGGGGTACAGTTAATCTTCTTTATTTTCCTTATCCCCAGGGCCTCGAGCAGGGCGGGAACGGCCACGCCGCCCACCGAATTTACCGCATCCACAGCGATGGAAAAGTCCGCCTTGCGAATAGCTTCCGCGTCGACCAAGCTCAGCGACAGCACGTTTTCAATGTGCCTCTGCGTGTAGCCGCCGTCTTCTTTCAGGTGCCCCAAACGCTCGACCGGTGCGAACGCAAAGCGCTCTTCGGCGGCAAGGCGCAAGACTTCCTCCCCGGCGCAGGCGTCGAGGAACTCGCCGCGACCGTTCAAAAGTTTCAGGGCGTTCCAATCTTTCGGGTTGTGACTGGCCGTAATGATGATGCCTCCTGCGGCATTTTCCATCAAAACCGCAAGTTCACAGGTCGGAGTCGTCGCAAGCCCCAGGTCGATCACATCGAAGCCCATGCCCAAAAGCGTGCCGGTAACCACCCGGTTGATCAGCACACCCGACGGGCGAGCATCGCGGCCGACGACCACTTTCCGCGCACGCGCCGGCTCGTTTCTACTTATAAGCGTGGCAAAAGCAGCCGTGAACCGACTGATATTAATAGGGTTGAGGCTCTCGGAAACTGAGCCGCCAATGGTGCCGCGGATACCGGAAATTGACTTGATCAACGTCATAAAACCACCCGTTTCTCACCTGCGCGCCTCACTCCGCAATGCTGTTTTTGGCAAAACGTATCTTTAATTTATAACCGTAAGGCGTTACGTCTGAGGCATCAAATCCCAACTTCGAGGTCACGATCAGCCGCGCTTCCGACTCGGTCCTGCGCATGTACCCGATCGCTTCAACGAAGCCCGTGGGCAAAGTCGTGGTAGTTCCGCCGTAAGAATACTGCAGCCATGAGGGAAAAACTTCGGGCGACCAGAAGTCAGAAGTATCCGCTTTTTCCGTGAGAGTATACTCCAAATACCTCAGTTCCACCGTTAAATTGTCGCTCGAAGTAAGCGAGTCCTGATCCGTGCGCCCAGCTAAATCCAGGCGATAGTAAAGGCCGCTTGACGACAAATAATACAAGTTCTCGTCAGCAAAGAACTCAGCTTCCGAGGGCATCGTCTCGGTGATTACCAGCCCATTGCGCTTGATATATTCTTCGACCAACAGCTTTTCCGCCTTCAATTCCTTGGCGTAAATGCGCGCGTCGCTATTGCAAGACGTGCACACACTGAGCAGCAACGCCGTCGTTATCAGGGTGAAAACGAGTGATTTCATCTGAAAATCCTAACGGTTCGACGGCGCAAATGTACGCAATTTTTCCGACATTCCAACAAATTACCCGCCTGTTTCCGGCATTTTTTTGCGCAGTTCCTCCATTTTTACATGGAACATTACGGGCGTAAACGGCGCGACAAGCTGCCCGTAGCCCCGCAGCCCGTAGGCCAAATGTGAGGGGAAGATGAACGAAAACTCCTCACCTTCACACATTTTCTCCACGGCAATGTCCAGCCCGTCAATCACGTTTTTCCTCCCCACAACGATGGTTTGGGGCGGAAAGCGCTGAAGAATCTCGCCGCTCAAGGCACTGAGCGTGCAAATCAAGCGGCACGTATCGCCCGGCGCTGCTCTCGGCCGGCCCGTATGCAGCTCTTTTTTAAACCAGTAGCCTTCGTCTGCGCGCTCCATTTCCGGGCGGTTTGCCGCCACGTGCCGCGCAATAAGGCTGTCTTCGCTCAGCGCAATCCGATGATTTACCTGCGTGAAATCGAGCCGTTCCTCCGCATCAGCCGTCCGCTTGTTCGAGGGCAACTGCGGCGGAGCATGGCGGCACGAGGCCAACAATACATTAATTATCAGACAAATCAACAGCACCCCCGCCGTCATCGCTGCCGGATGTCGGGGTGAAAGCCGCCGTGTTGTCCGTCTGTTTCCTGGCATCTCCATCGGTTGTGCTCCGCAAAGATAAGGCATTTTCCCGGAAGCTCCAAATGTTTTTCTTGTATATATAACAAGGGAACGCACGCGCGCGCGCGCGCGATGCTCGGCACGAACAGACCAGAACCCCTTGTCTGTATAGAAAGAATCTAATTTATTTTCGATCGGTTTCAGACGGGTTTTCACCCGACGGCAGCGCAGCGTTTTTCGGCTTGCTACGGAGCTTTTTTTGAAAGCTCCGCAGTTTTGACAAAAAAGCTCCGTAGTTTTCGGGTAAAAGCTCAGCAGTTTTTGACCAAAAGCTCAGCAGTTTTTTCCACAAAACTACGGAGCTTTTTTGCCGGTGCTATATAGCATTGTCGCTCAATGTTTTAATGACCCGCGAAAAAGTCCTCCGATTTTCCCGGAAAATCTCCTTTCGACGCCCGTCGATACAGCGTTGCATTTCCCCTGAAACACTTCATTATACGGAATGGTTCTAATTAATTTTCGTCCGGTTTCAGACGGATTTTCGGGTGAAAATCCGGCATTGTCTGTTGTGTTATTCCGTAAAAATGAGTATCTTTGCAGGCATGTTTCCCCCTCCGGATATACTCTTTCGGCCGCCGTTGTCGCTGGCTTTGCGCCCGTTGACGGTCAGGTTTGTCACATTAGGTTGCAAGCTCAACTTCTCGGAGTCGTCACATTTGATGAATTTGTTGGCAGCTTCGGGCTTCGTGGAGGCCTCCTCCGAGGCGCAAGCTGATGTGTGTGTGGTGAATACGTGCTCTGTAACCGATGCGGCCGATGCGAAGTCCCGGCACGCGATCAGGCAGCTTCGGCGCTCGAATCCGCGCTGTTTTCTGGTGGTTATCGGTTGCCTTGCGCAGCTGAAGCCCCGTGAAACGGCCGCGATCGACGGCGTCGACCTGGTGCTCGGCACTGACGAAAAATTCAGACTTGCGGACTATCTGTTTGAATTGTTTTGTGTTGGCGGTCGGCCGGAGGGCGGCATCGTGCGCTGCGCTACGGTGCGCCAAGCCGAAGAGTTCCATCCAGCGTGTTCGAAAAGCGGGCGCACGCGGGTCTTTTTGAAGGTGCAAGACGGCTGTAATTACCGCTGCACTTACTGCACAATTCCGCGCGCGCGGGGCCGGAGCCGCTCGGGGAGCATCGCCGAGACACTCAGCGCCGCCCGCCAAGCTATCGGGCGTGGTGCCAAGGAGATAGTACTGACGGGGGTGAATACCGGCGACTTCGGGCGCGGGCGGCGCGAGACTTTTCTCGACCTGCTACGGGCTTTCGACGAGCTCACAGAGGAGGTCCGTATCCGCATCTCCTCGGTCGAGCCCAACCTGCTGAGCGACGAGATGATCGAACTAATCGGGCGTTCGCCCCGTTTGATGCCGCATTTTCACCTGCCGCTGCAGTCGGGCTGCGACGAAGTGCTCAGGATTATGGGCAGACGTTATGACAGTCAGCTCTTTCGCCGCCGTGTGGAGGCCGTGAAGGCGCTGATGCCCGAGGCGTTTGTCGGTGTGGATGTGATGGTGGGAGTACGCGGCGAGCGGTCGGAATTTTTTGAGAAATCATACGAGTTCATCCGTTCGCTGGATGTGTCGCAGCTGCATGTTTTCGCCTATTCCGAGCGTGAGGGCACGCAGATGCTGCTGATGCCGGGCGCGGTTGCCATGCACGAGCGTCGTCGTCGCAGCGAGCAAGTCCGGGTGCTTTCCATACTGAAACTGCGCGCTTTCTACGAGCGACAGATTGGCAGTCGTGCGCGCGTTTTGTGGGAGAGCCGCCGTGGCGCCGGGCTGATGACGGGCTTCACGGAGAATTACGTAAAGGTGCAGGCGCCCTTTCGCAACGCGGCCCTCAACACGGTGGAGGAGGTCGTTCTGGGCGGTTGGAACGAGAAAAAAGACGCACTTTGCGCACAACCGGCCGCAGAGCTTTCGCCCGTCTGATGGTAATTTAACGGGAAAGTGTTACCTTTGTGCTGTCGAGCCGCTCGGCAGCTTGCGGGGTTTCGCCGGGGTGGTGCTATACCTTATATATATATATAATGTGTAAAAAGGATGATGGGATTCAATGAAATATTGAAGAAGCTGTTCGGCAACAAAGCCCAACGCGACCTGAAAGAAGTCGAACCGTACGTTGAACGCATCCGGCAGGCGTACGAAAAAGTCGCGCTTCTAACCAACGACGAGCTCCGCGCCCGCACAGAAGCGATAAAGGAACAGGTGCAGGACTACGTGAAAGCCGAGCGCGAACATATCGCTTCCTTGCGAGCCCACGTGGAAGAGATGGAGATAAACCGCCGGGAAAAGACTTACGAAGAGATAGATAGAATTGAGGAAGAGATCAAGAAGAAATATGAAAAGGTGCTGGAAGACGTCTTGCCCGAGGCGTTTGCTATCATGAAAGACACGGCCCGCCGCTTTACACAAAGCGAAATCGTAACGGTGACCGCCAACGACTTCGACCGTGATCTGGCCTCAAAACATGACTTCGTTTACATCGAAGGTGAGCAGGCTCACTACAAAACCGAATGGACAGCCGGTGGAAATGTGCACAAATGGGACATGATTCATTATGACGTGCAGCTCTTTGGCGGCGTTGTACTTCACAAAGGGAAGATAGCCGAAATGGCCACCGGTGAAGGGAAAACACTCGTGGCGACCCTTCCTGTGTTCCTCAATGCGCTCACCCGTAACGGAGTTCATGTGGTGACAGTCAACGACTACTTGGCTAAACGCGACTCAGAGTGGATGGGACCGCTCTACATGTTTCACGGTCTCAGCGTGGATTGTATCGACAAACACCGCCCGAACTCCGAAGAACGCCGCCGAGCCTATCTGGCTGATATCACCTTTGGTACTAACAATGAATTCGGTTTTGACTATCTGCGCGACAACATGGCCACCAGTCCGCTCGACCTTGTTCAGCGCGCACACAACTACGCCATAGTTGATGAGGTCGACTCGGTGCTGATTGACGATGCACGCACACCGCTTATCATCTCCGGTCCCGTGCCTAAAGGCGACGACCAACTTTTCGAAGAACTCTGCCCTCGTGTGGAGCGATTGGTGAATGTACAGAAGAGACTTACCACCGAATACCTGGCAGAAGCCCGCAACAAACTAAAATCTGACGACGAGAAGGTGCGCGATGAAGGTGCGCTCGCTCTGTTTCGCTCCTACAAAGGGATGCCTAAGAACAAGGCTCTTATCAAATTCCTCAGCGAGCAAGGTATCAAGCAAATCATGCTAAAGACGGAAGAGTTCTACATGCAGGAGAACAACCGCAACATGCATGTTGCCACAGATCCGCTCTATTTCGTCATTGACGAGAAGAATAATTCCATTGAGCTGACCGATAAAGGTATTGACGTGCTTACGGAAAGCTCGGAAGACGCGGAATTTTTCGTACTGCCCGACGTGGGGAGTGAAATCGCTGAAATAGAGAAACAGCCCCTTTCGGTAGAAGAAAAGCAAGCCAAGAAGGACGAGTTGCTCCAGAACTACGCCGTGAAGTCGGAACGTGTGCACACCATCAACCAGCTGCTCAAAGCCTACACGCTATTCGAAAGAGACGTTGAGTACGTTGTACTCGACAACAAGGTGAAAATCGTGGACGAGCAGACAGGACGTATCATGGAAGGGCGTCGCTACTCTGACGGGCTGCATCAAGCCATAGAGGCCAAGGAGCGAGTTAAGGTGGAAGCCGCCACGCAGACCTTTGCCACCATCACGCTGCAAAACTACTTCCGCATGTACCATAAACTGGCCGGCATGACCGGTACAGCAGAAACAGAAGCCGGCGAGTTTTGGGACATCTACAAACTTGATGTAGTGGTTATCCCCACCAACCGTCCCATAGCCCGAATTGATATGGATGACCGTGTCTATCGGACGAAGCGCGAGAAATACACCGCCGTTATTGAAGAAATCGTGCAGCTTGTCGAAAGCGGACGTCCGGTGTTAGTGGGAACTACCTCGGTGGAAATATCGGAGTTGCTCAGTCGTATGCTCACCGGGCGCAAGATTAAACACAACGTTCTGAACGCCAAACTGCACCAACGTGAGGCAACCATTGTGGCCGAGGCCGGACAGCGCAGCACGGTAACCATAGCCACCAACATGGCCGGACGCGGTACCGACATCAAATTGAGTCCCGAGGTAAAAGCAGCAGGAGGGTTGGCCATCATCGGCACGGAGCGACACGAAAGCCGTCGCGTTGACCGCCAGTTGCGCGGACGCGCAGGTAGGCAGGGAGACCCGGGTTCGTCGGTATTCTACGTATCCCTTGAAGACGACCTCATGCGCCTTTTCGGCTCCGAACGCATTTCCGGCATTATGGACAAGCTCGGTTTCGAAGAAGGCGAAATGATAGAACACCCGATGATCTCCAAGTCCATCGAACGTGCGCAGAAAAAGGTGGAAGAAAACAATTTCGGCATCCGAAAGCGCTTGCTCGAATACGACGACGTAATGAACTCGCAGCGCGAAGTAGTCTACTCCAGACGCCGCCATGCCCTTATGGGCGAAAGAATCGGTGTAGACATCACCAACATGATATACGACACAACCGACAGCATTATGGAAAATGCTGCCGACGACCCGGCTTTCCTGCAAGAAGAATTGCTTAAAACCTTTTCCATGGACATGCCGTTTACCGAAGGTGAACTGCGAGCAATGAGAACAAAGGAAGCCGGCAAAAAAACAGCTGAAGCTGCCATTGACAACTTCAAGCGGCGCATGGACAAACTCTCTGCAGTGGCACACCCGGTGATAAAACAGGTGTATGAAACGCGTGGCAGCCAGTATGAAAACATACTCGTCCCCATTACCGACGGCAAGCGCACTTACAACGTGGCCGTACGCTTGGAAGATGCCTACAACACCGAGTCGAAAGAGATAGTCAAAGTATTCGAAAAACAAACCTTGCTTTACGTCATCGACGACGAATGGAAGGAACACCTCCGCCAACTTGACGAGCTGCGCAACTCCGTGCAGAACGCCAGTTACGAACAAAAAGACCCGCTACTCATCTACAAGCTGGAGTCGTTCGGCCTTTTCAAACAAATGGTGGAATCCATGAACCGCAAGGCACTCTCCATCCTTATGCGCGGGCAGATACCGATGCGTGAACCCGACCACGTAAGAGAAGCCCGGCAAGAACGCCGACAAGACTACAGCCGCTACCGCACCCGGAAAGACGACATCAGCAGCGACCCCACCAAACAAGACACCCGCGAACGTCGCAACGACCCCATCGTGCGGCAAGAAAAGAAGGTAGGTCGCAACGACCCCTGTCCTTGCGGAAGCGGGAAAAAGTACAAGAACTGTCACGGCAAGGGAATGTAAATCGTAAATCCATCCGGAGGCAGAAAAAGCGCTTCGAACCATGCTCCAATACATCACATGGGATGTCGATCCCGAACTGTTTCACATCGGCTCGCTGACCGTGCGCTGGTACGGACTGCTGTGGGCCGTGGCCATCATTGCTGCCTGGGAGATCGTCAAGAAGACCTACAAGCACGAACACAAGCCCGACAACTGGGCCGACAAACTCTTCGTTTACGGGACCATCGGGCTGGTAGTGGGCGCGCGCCTCGGTCACTGCTTCTTCTACGAGTGGCATCTGCTCGACGAGCCGGTCAAGCTGTTCGGCATCACCTTTCGCTACGGCAACCCCTACTTTACCCACCCCTGGAAGCTCCTTGCCGTTTGGCAAGGAGGGCTTTCGAGTCACGGCGGAGCTATCGGGTTGCTCATCTCCATGTGGCTGTTCGATAAGAAAATAACAAAAACGGGCTATCTCTACATACTCGACAGGTTGGTTATCGGGGTCGCCATAGGGGGAGCGTGTATCCGCCTGGGCAATCTGATGAATTCCGAAATATACGGCGGCCCCACCACCTTGCCTTGGGGCTTCAATTTTGTGCGCGACTATATGTGGCACGTGCCTCTGAGTCAGGGAGGAGCAGGCGAACTGCCGTGTCACCCCACGCAGATCTACGAAATGATTTACTGCCTTGTTACTTTCGTGATTATCTGGCGCATGTATTGGAAAACCGATGCAGGAAAATATCCCGGCCTTATCTTCGGCGTGTTCCTCCTCGGCATTTTCGGCACGCGCTTCCTGCTCGAATTCATCAAATGGAATCAGGAAGCCTTCGAACAGGGCATGTTGATCAACATGGGGCAAACGCTCAGTCTGCCCTTTATAGCGTGGGGAATCTGGCTGATAGTGAGGACAAAGATGAAAACCCAAAAGAAAAACGACTCGGCATAAACAGAGCTGTCGCAAACAAACGGCATTCCCTCGACGGGGCTACCTTCTCGGCTGCTCCGTTTTTTTGTCTCTCCACCCCCGCCGACCTCATTTCATCTTCCCTCCACCAAATTCCCCTTGTTTGCCACACGTAGCAAAAACGTTTGTTTTTACTTGCTGTCTGCATCGGGCACACAACAGTTGAGGCAGCGAACAGAAGCCGCATCCCAGGCCTTTGCACTCACTCCTCGGCTGCGTGCCTATTGCCAAGACCCAACCGGGAGCTTTCTCCCACTTCATGCCCGACACGAGCCCGACAGCGGAGAGGAATAAACAAACTTTTCGACGGCCGTAAGCCTTTTTCTTCGACAAGCAATGCTAACTTTGTGGCACTTGCTTTGTCAGACTTTCTCCTTGCGCTCCACGTGGACTTTTCGCAACAGGATATAAAATTCATTCCCGGCGTCGGGCCGAAGCGTGCCGACTTGTTGAAACGGGAAATGGGTCTTGCCACTGTCGACGACCTGTTGCGGCATTATCCGTATAAGTATGTGGACCGCAGCCGCTTCTACTATCTGCATGAGATAAGTGCCGACATGGCTTACATACAGGTACGCGGAAAGATACTCCGTTTTGCAACTCAGGGGGAAGGGCGCAACCAACGCCTGACGGCTCTGTTCAGCGACGGACAAAGCAGCATAGAACTGGTGTGGTTCAAGGGTATACGCTACATAAAGGACAAATACCGCGTGAATGTCGATTATGTTGTATTCGGCAAGCCTGCACGCTTCAACGGTCGTTACAACATTGTGCACCCCGAGATAGAGGATGCGGGCACGTTTGCCTCGTCGGGCGCGCACGG